>JAZSEP010000057.1:0-16373 GCA_045531755.1 Oscillospiraceae bacterium
TATGGGAGTACACAGATAAAAAATTCACCTCGCGTCTTTACAGACGCGAGGTTGTTTTTATGTCCCTTGCAAAATTCGGTTTTCTTTTGTGGAGTAGACGTCGTTGTTTATCACGGTTGCGATGAAGAGTGCCGCAAGATATTCCGACGGCTGCAGCGAGGCTACGGGAGCGAAGGAATAGGGCTTTTCGTTCGTGAGGTTGTTTGATATCATCCTCGCGATGACGACGGTCCTTATCTCCCTCGAAAGCATAGAAAGAGTCTGTCTTATCGATTCGGGACTCGGGTTTTCGCGGTGGTTTTTCAGCACCTTTCGTATCTCGACGGAGTATCCTATCACCTTTTCCTCAAGCTTTTCGACAAAGCTGTCGGCAGAATATATCAAGGTGGGGTCCAGCCCGAAAATCTGTCCGCACAGCTCGGCGGCGCACATCATAACCGTGTCGTATTTTGTTCCCGTATAGCCACGGCATTTTATCGTCTTTCTGAGTACTGCGGAAACGTTTTTCTCGATGAATCCGTTGGGAGCTCCCGTGACGTTTACCGAGCAGGTATCGCAGATTATGTTGAATTTCGCATGGCGAAGCTTGAAAAGACTATTTTGCGACCCTTTTATAAAGGCGTAGTACAGTCCGTCGTATGCGGAAAATGCCTTTAGCCCGTCGAGGTATCCAAGGCGGATATTGCGCTTTACCACGTCTTTATCAAAAACTATTATACTGCCGAGGTCCCAACGGGATTTAACAAGGCGCACGCTGACGTCCTCCGGCGGTTTTTTATGCATCATACCCTCTCCGCAAATTTCCACCGCGATTATGTCCTGAGCTCCGCATTTTATTGCAAGCTCCATCGGCATCTGTTCAAATATTCCGCCGTCGACGTAGGTTGCGGAGTCTATCTTCTGCGGTTTTATTGCAGGAAAGATTGATGCGCTCGCCATTATATAGTCAACAAGCTTTCCCTCGGGGATTTCATCTTTCGTGAGCTCTG
This sequence comes from Oscillospiraceae bacterium, assembly GCA_045531755.1. GTDB lineage: Bacteria > Bacillota > Clostridia > Oscillospirales > Ruminococcaceae > UBA11540. Next base: position 990 of record JAZSEP010000057.1, read on the forward strand.
TAAGCTTGAGGGTGGTCATATCGACGGTCGCAAGCCCGTATTCTATCGGTGAGCTTCTGACCTTGTCCTCGTCGACGTATCTTTCAAGCAGAGCGCGGAGTCTTTGTCCGTCGCCGCCGCCCGTTTTTATCATATCCTTCGCAAGTGAGCGGAAAATCAGCGAGGTTTTTGTTTTCAGATCCTGTGTTTCGTCCACGTCAACGCTGAAAACCATACCCGTATCAAGTGTTTGCCAGACCTCTTCGGCAGTTTCAAAATCGCCCGTTGCAAATATCGCACCGTTTATCGCTCCCACCGAAGTGCCCGTTACTATATCAAACTGCCAACCGATTTCTCTGAGTGCCTGCCAGACACCTATTTCGTATGCACCGCGCGCACCGCCTCCGCCGAGAACAAGCGCTCTTTTTTTACGGATTACAGCTTCCTTGTCAGCATTTTGTTGCATAGCTCGTTTCCTTTCCCACTTTTTATTTTAGTATATCATTTTTTCTGTAAAAATTCCATACAAATCCATAAATTTATGGTATACTGTATTTGAGGTGATGAAGATGCCTGAATGGACAAAACAACAACACAGCGCCATTTTTGACCGAGGGGGTTCGCTCCTCGTTTCTGCTGCTGCAGGAAGCGGTAAAACCGCGGTGCTTGTTGAGCGCGTTATCCAAAAGCTAACAGACAAAACTGCGCCTGTTGATGCCGACAGGCTTTTGGTCGTCACCTTTACAAACGCCGCTGCTGCCGAGATGCGTGACAGAATTTCCGCAAAGCTTTCTTCCCTGAGCGGCGAGCCCGAATATGAAAAGATTGTCGAAAAACAGATGGTGCTCATTGACAAAGCAAACATCTCGACTATAGATTCCTTTTGTATTAAATTGGTTCGCGAGAACTTCAATCTTTTGGGGATTTCTCCAGATTTCCGCATTGCCGACGAAAGCGAGATAAAGCTTTTACAAGCGGCGGCTATGCAGGAAACTCTTGCAGAGTACTATTCAGGCTCCGACAGTGTTTTTTCAGAGCTGTGCGAGCTCTTAAACAGCTTCCGCGACGACAGTGCGCTGATTGATACTATTCTTTCGGTTTACAGGTTTATGCGTTCCCATCCCTTCTGCCGTGACTGGCTCGAAGAAAAGCTTTCGCAGTATAAAGTCGGTATACAGGACGTTTCAAAAAGTGTGTGGGCAAAGACGCTCTATCCTATCTGTCTTGATGCCCTGCAGAATGCTGATTCTGCAATTTTCTTTGCCTTGGAGGCTATCGGCGACGACCCGATACTTGTACAAAAGCTATACGGTATCTTTGACGATAAAAAAACCGAGGTTGCGCGCGCCGTGCGTCTTTGCGAAGCAGAGGATTTTGACGGCTTGTTTGGTGCTGTGACCTCTGCTGTCTTCCCCACCTTCCCTTCTCCGAGAAAGTATGAAGACCCTGAAAGGCTTGAGCTGATAAAGGGTCGTTGGGGTTTTGTGAAGGGGATTTTTGCGTCGCTTTGCACGCTCGTTTGTACCGATAGCGCACGTTTTAAAGAGGATCTTTGTGACCTTTTGCCAAAGATTGAAAAGCTGTTTGAAATTACCCTTTCCTTTACGGACAGGCTTGACGAGAAAAAACGCGAGAAAAATTTGTGTGACTTTTCCGACACTGAGCAGTTTGCCTTGGAGCTTTTGTGGGAGAAAAACGGCGGGGAATACCGACGCACTCCGCTTGCCGAGAGACTTTGCGAGAGCTTTGACGAGATTCTGATTGACGAATGTCAGGACTCAAACGAAGCACAGGATATGATATTCAAAGCCGTATCAAAAAATGAGGAAAATATGTTCCTCGTCGGCGACGTGAAGCAGAGCATCTACCGTTTCCGTCAGGCAATGCCCGAGCTGTTTCTTGAGAAGAAAGACAGTTTTTGGGAGTTTGACGGCAAGAATTATCCTGCCACGATAGACCTTTCTAAAAACTTCCGCAGTCGCTTTGAGGTGACGTCAGCCGTCAACTTCTTCTTTGACCAGCTTATGAGCAAGGGTATGGGCGGAATTGATTACAGCAAGGAGCGTCTTGTTTTCGGAGCTGATTACTATGAAGAGTCTGACCGTTGCGACTCCGAGCTTGCGATTCTTGAGGTTGGCGAAGGCGAGGACAAAACCGAGCTTTCAGCAAGCTACATAGCGCGAAGAATTCGCGAAATGGCAGGAAGCTTGAAGATAAACGACCGCGGTGTCCTGCGCCCTGCGAGGTACGGAGATTTTTGCATCCTTCTTCGTGCTCCCAAAAACATTGCTCACGAGTATATCCGTTGTCTTGAAAAGGAAGGAATTCCCGCGTGTTTTCAGGAAACGCCGGGGTTGCTGGAGTCGATTGAGGTTTCGATTCTGGTAGCGCTTTTGCGCGTTATCGACAACCCCACCCTCGACCTTGATATGCTGACGGTTTTGTACAGCGACCTTTTTTCCTTCACCACCGACGACGTTACGAGTCTTCGTCTGCTTGACCGCAAGGCGTCTGTTTTCCGCCTTCTCAATATGGCGACAGAGGCTGAGGGTGAGCTTTCCGAAAAATGCAAAAAGCTCCTTGGCGTAATCGACGAATTCAGGCGGATATCCGCTCTGGGCGGTGTTGCAAATCTCATCGACCACATCTACAGAACGCTAAATCTCCCCGAATTTTTCTCGGTGAAGTATAAAAACCCGTCAAAAGCCACCAATCTTTCCATCTTCAGAGGCTTTGCACAAGGCTTTGAAAAGAGCGAGGCTTGTTCGCTTTCAGCATTTTTGCGCAGAATCGACCGTATGAAAGAGCAGGGCGTTGACGTCAAAGGCGCGCCCAATTCCCAGACTGGCGGTTCGGCTGTACAGATTATGAGCATCCATCATTCCAAGGGTCTTGAATTTCCCGTCTGCTTTATCAGCGACCTTGCGCGGCAGTTTAACAAGAGCGATATCCGCTCACACACAATACTTCACTCTGCATTGGGATTTGCATGTGTACGTCGCGACGAGGCAAGGCACACCGAGGCTACAACGATACCGCTTACAGCTTCCCGAGTTGCCACCGAGAAGGAGATGCTTTCCGAAGAGCTTCGTATGCTCTACGTGGCTATGACGCGAGCACGCGAAAAGCTGATTTTGGTGACCACCTCAAAGGACCCCGTCAAAGAAATTCAGAGTTGTGCGGACAAGGTTCTTTCCTCAAGCACCGTTATATCACCGTATATGGTCAAAAGCTGTCAGTCCTACGGGCAATGGATTTTGATGTGTGCTTCACGGCTTCAGGCGTTGTCGAATTTGTTTGGTCAGCGTTTTTCCAGCCACATTATCAGCGACACCGACTGTGATTTGAAGATAAGTCTTATAAAAAGCGCTGATGACACCGAGCAGGTGTTGAGTGAAGAGGCTTCTGTCCTTGACGAAAAAGAGGTTAGTGAGCTTGTACGGATTATTCAAAAGAATCTGCAAACCGTCTACCCACACAGCGCGGACACCGAGCTTCCGACAAAGCTTTCGGTTTCGGATATTTCGAAAGCTGACTCTACCCCGCTACTGAAAACTCCAAACTTCAGCGACCAAAAGGAGCTTTCTGCTACCCAAAAGGGTACTGCTATCCACACCTTTATGCAGTTTGCAGACTACAAGGCAGCGAAGGAGGATTTTTCTGCCGAGGTTGAAAGGCTTGTTTCAAACGGCTTTATCACCCGTCGTCAGGCAGATGCTATCGACTCGAGAAAGCTTGAGGCCTTTTTTGCTTCGGAGGTTGCGGACAGGATTTTTGAAGCCGAAGATATATACCGCGAATTTCGCTTTATGACCTCTGCAAAGGCTCGCGACATCTTCCCTGACAGCCAATCGGACGAAGAGATTATGGTGCAGGGTATTGCAGACTGCATCATAAAAAACGGTGACGGGTATATCATACTCGATTACAAGAGTGATGCGGTCAGGGATATGTCGGTGTTAAAGGACAGATATGCAAGGCAGCTTTCACTATACAGAAGGGCTATCAAAGAGCTTTTTGAGTCAGATAACGTCAGATGTATCATCTACTCCTTTACACTTGGCGACTATATCGAGATATAAAAAGGTGTACCGAGGTTTCTCGGTACACCTTTGTTTTATTTATGCCATTCGTTGTTCAAAAACTCCACTCTCGCCTTAAGCCAGTTTATAAGGAATTTTGCAGCGGCATCATAGGTGGGTTTTCCTGCGCCCTGCTCTGCAAGATTTGTGGTGAACACGGGGGTTTTTGCGAGGTTATCCCATTTGAGAAAGTTGCGTTTGAAGTTATCGCGATACTGTGTGCTGTCGTTTTCGACCATCTCGATCGCTCTGTCGAAAACACCGCTATCGTAGATTTGAGTCCACTTCTCGCTGACTGCCTCTCTGTACCAATCCTCATGTGCCAAAACCGTGAGCCACGGATTGAGAGCATAGAATTTATTGTTAGTGCTGAGAATTGCAGTGGTGGCAAAATAGCCCTGTGCGTCGAGGCATCTGCCGCTTGCAATATTTCCCAATGCGGAATCGAAATCCCAGGGTGCTGTGAAGGTGAGCTTTCTGTTTTTGCCCTCACCGAAGTCAACGGTCATAAAGAAGCTCGACCAATAGACGTCTGCATCACAGGCGACCTCGTTGATGATATAGGTATTCACGAGGGAATTTATATCCACAACCTTTTCGATTGCCTCCCGCGGTGTAAGGTCGGATTCGACAAGCGCCGTATAGTCTGCATTGAACTCGTATGCCTTGTCGTTGTACGCAGCCTCGTACATTATGTCGTAGACACCGTTTACGAAGTTTGCGATGAAATCGCGTTGTTCCTCACAGTAGATGTCGCTCTTTATTGTGAAGCCGACTTTTCTCTTTGCATCGTTTGACTTCACGGCGAAAACCGTTTCGGTTTTTGTTGTATCACCCGTTCCGTCATAGATTATGAGGGGTGCGTTATCGTGGTAGTCAACGATAAAGGTTTCTTCCTCGTTTTCTGTGTAGTAGTATCCGTCAAACTCGATGAAATAACCGATATCAGTACCCTTATAGTCCTCTTCAGCTTCGGTGATATTGACGCGGTTAGGGTTTATCTGCTGATGCTCTGCAAGCAGGTATACTCCCCAGTACTTGCCGTTGATGGTAAGCTCAACAAGCTCTGCATCGGTGCAGTAGTATCCCTCGGGCTCGAGTATCTCGTTTGCCATCTGATACAGGACCTTATCTCTGAGCATCGAGCTGTCCTTATACTCTGCGATGAGCACCCAGTTTTTCATCTGTGCGCCGTCGTTGAGTCCCAGCACGTTCTGTTTTTTGTCAAACTTTATGCGAAGAGATTTTTTGTCGTAGCTTGTGGTCCAGTTACCCCTGACCTTTACCTGCGCCTCGGCAGCATCAAGTGTGACCTTATTTGACTTGTCAGTAACGGTTACGGTACACTCCTCATAGTAGGGCTCAGGCGGAATTACATATCCGGGTGTGTAGGATGCTATTGAGTTAGCTGTGGCACGGTCAACGGGCTTTGTTACAAAATCAAGGGCGTTTTTGCCGGTGCTTTTTGTGGTGATATCAATTCGGGACATCGACAAGGTGCCATCCTCCAGAGGTGTCATTACCTCTTCGGCAAGCTGGCTCTCGATCCTTGCGGTTTTTTCTGAAGCTTCCGCCGAAGCCGTATCCGAGCCGGCGATGTTTGCAGGTATGCCGAAGCAACCCGCAAAAGAAACAAGCATTGCTGCTAAAATGAACGCGACTGTTATTCTTCTCATAGTCTCACCTTTTCCTTTCAATTTCGAGCTGTATCACCTTGTTTTCGGCGACTATCTTATCGATTACCGAGCAGACGATTTTTTCCATTCGGCTTCCTTTTTTATAGTCGGCTTTTGCGGTGAAGTTTACCCGTCCTTGCCTGAGCATATTTTCGGCGAGGGTTTCCCTTCCCTCTGAGTATACTGCTATTGAGTGTCCTCCGCTAACCTTTACGAGCTTCATACAAGGAACGTCGGTGAGTCCGTCGCCGATGTATATCATATTGCTAAACGGAACGCGACGAAGCTCGTCGGGGGTATAGCTGTTTAATGATTTATGGTCGGTTTTATCAAGTATACCCTTATTGACGCGGAAGACGAACTGGGTTTTACTGGTGTAATTTACCGCCATTGAGGGCCAAAACGGCACGTTTCTGTCATTATAGCAGAACTCCGCCGCATATATTTCCTTGAAGTGTTTTGCGATTTTTGTGCCTTCGATAATCTCCTTGAGTCCCGAAGAGATTATATAGTGTTCAACCTGTGTGCCGGCTTTTCTGCCGTATTCGTTGATTCTGTCAAACCAATCCTCTACGCCGTCGAAAAGCTCCACCTGCTCACCGCATTTTTTGAACTCGTTTCTCGTGATGAGCATCTTTCCTTCCGCTTCTCTTACCATACAAAGCATATAGGAAAGGATGGGGTCCATCGAATGCTCCTCGGTGAGCTTGTCACAGCGAGCCCAAAAATCCTCGGCGGAGAGTCCGACCTCGGGGATGAAAGCATACTCCTGCATATCCCTCGGTGACAGCGTTTTATCGAAGTCATACATTATCGCTGTTATGGGAAGTGACATCGCTTACTCCTTTCAGACGGTTGCCAAGGTCTTTACCGTGGGAAGAATAACCTTTACGGCGTCGTCAATAATCTCTACGGTGGGGTTTTTCATCGGAATTATCTCGCCGTCAAGATTCATATCAATATATTCGTCCTTCACAAACTCAAGCTTCTTGCACCTCTGCCAATCAACGATATCGGTGATAGAAAGGTGCTCTCCCCTGCGGTATTTGCCGACAAGCTTTAAAAACTTTATGAGTCCTACCGTCTTTATGCGGATGAAATCCATATATCCGTCGCTCAAATCAGAAAGCGGAGAGGCTTTGTAGCCGCCGCCGTAGTAGGTGCCGTTTGCGGCGAGAGCAAAGAGGTAGTTGTTTGTTCCGTCCTCGACCTCAACACCGTCGGCAATCAGCTTAAATTTGTGCTTTCTCTTGGTGAAAAGGCACTCGACAAGCGAAAGCTCATAGGAAATTTTTCTAAGTAATGGTATTCTTTTGTATTTGCTCATTCCCTTTGCGGTTGCAGCATCAAATCCTGCAGAAACGATATTTATGCTTACCGCCTTTTTATCGGCGTCGCTTACCTCAATCACGTCGGCAGGGATACAGTCGCCCTCGCACATTTTCGAAAGATTCAAGAAATCGTCCTTTGTGAAATCGGAAAAGTTTTTGATAAAATCGTTTCCGGAACCTATCGGCACGACACCGATGGCGCAGTTTTTGTTTTCGGACGCGTGGACGCCGCTGACGACCTCGGAAAGAGTTCCGTCACCGCCACAGGAGTATATTCTCAAAAACTCGTTGCTTCGGCTGAGGTAGTCGGAAACTATCTCGGTGGCATGGCCTCGATATTCGGTTCTTTCTACAAAAACCTCTCCCGTAACAGAAAGCTTATTTATCTCTTCCGCCATCTTGGGATATCTGTCCTTCGCGCCTGCTTTGGGATTTATAATAAAAAGATGATGAGCCATTTTCAGTCCCCTAACGTTTTGTTCTACAGATAATTATATTACATAAATTCCGACACATCAAGACTTTTTTGGACAAAAGGCAAAACTGAATATTTGAACAGAGTGTAAAATATTTATTTCTTTTCTATTTTTTAGTAAAAACACTTGATTTTTATGACAAAAGTGAGTATAATATTATTCGTTAGCACTCGATTTGTGAGAGTGCTAAAACAAATAAGTCAATCCATCAAATATATACAGGAGGAAAAATTATGACAATCAAACCATTGGCAGACAGAGTTGTTGTTAAAATGGCTGAGGTTGAAGAAACCACAAAAAGCGGAATTATCCTCACAGGCGCCGCTAAGGAAAAGCCTCAGGTGGCTGAGATAGTTGCAGTCGGCCCCGGCGGCATTGTTGACGGCGTTGAGGTTAAGATGTATCTTTCCGTTGGCGACAAGGTTCTCATCAGCAAGTATGCAGGTACTGAGGTTAAGCTCGACGGCGTTGATTACACTATCATCCGTCAGGCTGACGTTCTGGCTATTGTTGAATAATTTTTGGAGGTAAGTTTATGTCTAAAGAGATTATCTACGGCGAGGAAGCGCGCAAGGCGCTCCAGTCCGGTATTGACCAGCTGGCTGATACCGTTAAAATAACCCTTGGCCCCAAGGGCAGAAACGTTGTAATCGACAAAAAGTTCGGTTCTCCCCTCATCACAAACGACGGCGTTACCATTGCAAAGGAAATCGAGCTTGACGACGCATTTGAAAATATGGGCGCACAGCTCGTTAAAGAGGTTGCTACAAAAACAAACGATGCAGCAGGCGACGGCACTACAACCGCTACGCTTCTTGCACAGGCACTCGTTCGTGAGGGAATGAAGAACATTGCCGCAGGCGCAAACCCCATGGTTGTCAAAAAGGGTATTCAGGCGGCTGTTGACGTTGCAGTTAAGAGCGTTATTGAAAACTCCAAGAAGGTTTCCGGCTCTGCCGACATCGCAAGGGTTGCTACAGTTTCCGCAGGCGACGAAAGCATCGGTACTCTCATTGCAGAGGCTATGGAAAAGGTTACTGCAGACGGCGTTATCACTCTTGAAGAGTCCAAGACAGCCGAGACCTACTCCGAGGTTGTTGAGGGTATGCAGTTTGACCGCGGTTACATCTCTCCCTATATGGTAACCGACACCGACAAGATGGAAGCCGTTATTGACGACGCTTACATCCTTATCACAGACAAAAAGATTGCTTCCATTCAGGAAATCCTTCCCGTTCTGGAGCAGATTGTTCAGTCGGGCAAAAAGCTTGTTATCATCGCTGAGGACGTTGAGGGCGAGGCTATCGCTACACTTCTCGTAAACAAGCTCCGCGGAACGTTTACCTGCGTTGCAGTTAAGGCTCCCGGCTTTGGCGACAGAAGAAAAGAGATGCTCCGTGACATCGCAATACTCACAGGCGGTGAGGTTATCAGCTCCGACCTCGGTCTTGAGCTCAAAGATACTTCGATTATGCAGCTTGGCCGTGCAAGACAGGTCAGAATTTCCAAGGAAAACACCATCATTGTTGACGGCGCAGGAAACACACAGGAAATCAAGGACCGCATAGGTCAGATTAAGGCTCAGATTTCTGCTACAACCTCCGACTTTGACAGAGAGAAGCTTCAAGAAAGACTTGCAAAGCCCTCCGGCGGTGTTGCCGTTATCAAGGTTGGTGCTGCTACAGAGGTTGAGATGAGAGAAAAGAAGCTCCGCATCGAAGACGCCCTCTCCGCTACGAAGGCTGCTGTTGAGGAAGGAATCGTTGCAGGCGGCGGTACCGCTCTTATCAACGCTATTCCCGCTGTTGAAGCTCTCGTCAACACACTTGAGGGTGACGAAAAGACAGGTGCGAAGATTGTTCTCAAGGCTCTTGAGGAGCCTGTTCGTCAGATTGCCGCTAACGCAGGTCTTGAGGGTTCTGTAATCATCGACAAGATCAGAACAAGCGGTAAGGTTGGATACGGCTTCGATGCTTACAACGAGGTTTACGTTGATATGATTCCTGCCGGTATCGTTGATCCTACCAAGGTTACCCGTTCTGCTTTGCAGAATGCTGCTTCTGTTTCCGCTATGGTGCTCACAACCGAGTCCCTTATCGCAGACAAGAAGGAAGATACTCCCGCAATGCCTGCAATGCCCGCAGGTGGCGGAATGGGCGGAATGTATTAAGATACAGCTTAAAACAAAACCACTTCTCCCCTGCGCCGAAAGGCACAGGGGAGTTTTTTGTTGTATTCAAGGCGTCGAACAAGTGTTTAACCTTTATCAGAAGAAGCTAAAAAAAGAGGATGCTCGTTTGAGCATCCTCTATAATTTGAAGCTTTATCGAATCTTAAACCTTACGGCTGAATTACTTTACGATCTTCTTGGAAGCAACTGCTGCTACTGCCATAACTGCGATAGCTACAACTGCTGCTGCAGAGTTAGCACCTGTACCAGCGTTGGGCTTCTGAGTATCAGAAGGAGTTGTAGGGTTAACAGTGTGGTTGTCAGCTACGAATACGTATGTGCCAGCGTTTGTGAGGTTAAGAGTGAGTCTGTTTGTAGCAGGCTTAACTGCGAGGCCTTCAGCTACCTTTGCAACTGTTTCGCCATCGAACTTGTAAGCTGTTACGGAGAACTTATTGTTGAAATTGATCCATCCCATGTACTCGGTAAGGTCAACTACGAGTTCAGGCTTGGAAGCAACGTTGCCGATGTTTACGTTATCGTTGATTGTTACGTAGAAAACGTCAGCCTTTGTGTTGCCGAGAGCCTTGAGAACTGCGTTCTCAGTAGCTGTATCTACAACATCGTTCTTGTCTTTGTCGAGTGTCCAGAGATTTACGTCAGCTTCTACTCCGAAGTAGATAGCAGCTGTAACGTTCATCTTTGTGTAGTCGCCTCTTGTAAGGGTCCATGTGTAGCCCTCGCCTGCGAATACGATCTTCTCGAAGTTAGCGGTCTTAAGTGCATTGTAGAGAGCTGCGTCGATACCGTTGTAGCCGTTCATGTCAACTGTTGCAACATTGTTTTTTGTGTCAACGAGAGAAGGATCAGCGTCTACCATTGCATATGTGAGAACTCCCTCGGGAGTAGGAGCAGGAGCAGCTGCAGGAGCAGTTACTTCTACTACATCGAACTTAACAGCGTTTTTGCCGTCTTTGTCAGCTACAACGATCTGTGTGATCTTGCCTGCTGTGCCAGCGGGAGCTGTTACGTTTACGTGTACAACGCCTTCAGCAACTACGGGCTCACCGAATACGAGAAGTCCGTTTGTGTCGGAAAGCTTAACACCGTTTGTGGTGTCGAAAGCAAATGTCATACCAACTGTCTTGCCAGCCTCGATTTTGGTGTTTTCAGCTGCGAAAGCTGTTACGCCGAGAGCGAGAACCATAGCGAGTACGAGAACTACAGAAAGAATCTTTTTCATTATGATTTTCCTCCTAAAATTATTTACCATATTTTATGGTGTGTTTTTGTTTTACAACTTAATTATAACACATAAATTTCAAAATGCAATACTTTTTTGAAATTTTTTTGTAACTTTTTTCAAGAAATTTTGAGAAGTGGCTTGCAGAGCCGTTTTTCAGGCGAAAAAATTTTATTTTTTTGTAACTTTTCTTGAAAAACGGGGGTTTTAGGAGCAAAATCGGGCTGAAAATGAAGCACGGCCCCGAATTTGTAACAAATTCGGGGCGGGGGTTTTTGGTTGAATTAAATCGATTTTCCGACAGTCGCTTTATACATTATTATATATAGCGTTATTTTGCAAGTTTTTTGAGTGCTACTGCTGCACCTGCCATCACCACGAGTGCAGTTGCCGCTGCGGCAGAGTTTGCACCTGTGCCGGCGTTGGGCTTCTGGTTGCTGCCGTTACCGCTTGAAGAGCCCTGAAGGTTTACCCATGTGTTAGAGTCTACGAACACGTAGGTTCCTGCTTTTGTGAGGTTGAGGCTCATTCTGCCTGTAGAGGGCTTGATGGAAAGATTCTCTGCTACCTTTGTTGCGGTTTCGCCGTTGAAGCTATATGCTTTTACGGAGAAGATGTTGTTATAGTCGAGCCAGGAATCTGCAACCTTAATAACAAGCTCGGGCTTGGAGGCTACGTTGGAGATGTTGCAATGGCTATCGATTGTTACGTAGAAGGGGTCTGCCTTTGTATTGCCGAGTGCCTTGAGAACCTTATTCTCTGTTTCCTCGTCTCTTACTACCTTACCGTCTACTACTTTAGTGAGCATTGTGCTTGACTCTACTCCGAAGTAGATGGAAGCCGTAACATTCATCTTTGTGTAGTCGCCTCTTGTGAGGGTCCAGCTTGAACCGTTTTCAAGAACGAGGACGATTTTGTCGTAGTTCTGATTCTTGAGCTGATTGTAGACCCCTGCGGCAATACCTGTATAGCCATTGAGAGTTACGGTTGCCACGTTGTCCTTTACGGAAAGTGCCTCTTCGAGCTTCTCGACGGGAAGTACTTCGGGGTCAACGGGCTTCGGAGGCTGTGCAGGTGCGGCAACAGTTACCACGTACTCCTCGGTGTTTCCTCCGATGATTTTGTTGTTGTTGTCTTTTACAACAATTTTTGTGATTTTGCCTGCGGTCTTCTCGGGTGCTGTGATATTAACCGCTACCTGCGTGTCGTTTATTATGATGGGCTCGGAAAATTTAAGTATGCCGTTTGCATCTGTAACCTTTACGCCGTCCTTTGTAGTATCAACTGTAATTGTGATACCGATGGTTTCGCCTTCCTTGATCTCAATTCCAGTGTTGTCTGCAAAAGCCGCGGTGCCGAGTGTGAGTATCATGGAAAGCACAACAACTGCTGAAATAAGCTTTCTCATTGTTGCTTTCCTCCTAAAAATATTTTTGTGCCGCAAATCGTCGGTGCGATTTTTGACTACGGGATTTATTATAGCAACGTGAAAAGCAAAACGCAATAGTTTTTTGTTAATTACCAATAATTTCACTAAGTGGAAAAATGAAACTTTTGACCGTCGTAAGAGCAGGTCAGTTTTTTGGGACCGTCGTTTTTTTCACCTAATATAATATCTGTAAGGGGGTCCTCTATTTCGGTTTGTATTGCTCTGCGCAGCGGGCGCGCGCCGTATCGCTCGTCAAAGCCTTTTTTGGATATCTCTTCGACGGCGGTCGGGTCGAAGGTGAGCTCGATACCTATCTTTTCGGCGCGCGCCGACAGGGCTTTGAGCAGTTTTTTTGCAATTTGTTTTATCTCGGGTTGGGTGAGCTTTTTGAAAACGACGGTTTCGTCAACGCGGTTTAAAAACTCGGGGCGGAAGGTTTTTCTGAGCTCGGAGAATATCTCCCGTTTCATCTCGTCGTTTTGCAAATCTGCGGTATTAAAGCCGAGGTTCTTTTTTTCCGTGAGCTTTTTCGCGCCTATATTCGAGGTCATTATTATGATACAGTTTTTAAAATCCGCTTTTCTGCCCTGTGAATCGGTGAGAGTGCCGTCCTCCAGAACCTGCAAAAGCAGGTCGTAGACTTCGGGGTGTGCTTTTTCTATCTCGTCAAACAGCACCACGCTGTAGGGGTTGCGGCGGATTTTTTCGGTGAGTTGCCCTGCTTCCTCAAAGCCGACGTAGCCCGGAGGCGAGCCGATGAGCTTTGATACCGATTGCTTTTCCATATACTCGGACATATCGAGCTTTATTATCGCCTGTTCATCCGAAAACAAAGCCTCGGCAAGACTTTTGCAGAGCTCGGTTTTGCCGACCCCCGTGGGCCCCAGAAAGATAAACGAGCCTATCGGGCGCGTTTCGTCCTTAAGTCCCACGCGGCTTCGGCGGATTGCTCTTGCCACAGCAGAGACCGCCTCGTGCTGTCCTATCACGCGCTCATGCAGCTTCTGTTCGAGATTTTTGAGTCTTAGGTTTTCGTCCTCGCTGAGCTTATTGACGGGGATACCCGTAGATTGCGACACCACCTCGGCTATATCGTCGGCGGTGAGCTTTCTTTCGATGCGGTTTTTGTTTTCCATTCGTTTTTGTTGAAGCTTTTGAGTGAGCTCCGCTTCCCTATCGCGAAAGCTTGCCGCTCTTTCAAAATCCTGCGAATTTATCGCGACCTGTTTTTCGACCGTTACCTTTTTTATCTCGTCCTCGAGGTGTTTTACCGTTTCGGGCGAGGCGGTGGTTTTCATTCTGAGCCTTGACGCGCCCTCGTCAATGAGGTCAATGGCTTTATCGGGAAAAAATCTGTCGGTTATATATCTTTCGGACATCTGCACAGCCGCGTGTATTGCCTCGTCGGTTATCTTCACTCCGTGGTGTGCCTCGTATCTGTCGCGAAGTCCTCGCAGAATTTCCTCAGTTGCTTCGGAGGTGGGTTCCTTGACGGTGACGGTTTGAAAACGTCTTTCGAGCGCGGCGTCCTTTTCAATGTATTTTCTGTATTCATTCAGCGTGGTCGCGCCCACAAGTCTTATTTCGCCCCTTGCAAGCGGCGGTTTTAGTATATTTGCGGCATCTATTGCGCCCTCCGCCGCGCCGGCGCCGAGTATGGTGTGGATTTCATCTATAAAAAGGATTATATTTTTTGCGCGTTTGACCTCTTCGATACAATTTTTCACGCGGTCCTCAAAGTCGCCTCTATACTTCGTTCCTGCCACCATTGACGGAATATCAATAGTCACGAGTCTTTTGTTTTTCAGGTCGTCGGGCACCTGTCCTGCGACTATCCTTTGGGCAAGTCCCTCGGCTATGGCGGTTTTTCCGACACCTGCATCGCCGATAAGGCACGGGTTGTTTTTTGTACGGCGTGAGAGAATCTGTATCGTTCTTTCTATCTCGGGGGCTCTTCCGATTACTGGGTCGAGCGTTCCGCGACGCGCAAGGGCTGTTAGGTCCTTGCCGTATTTCGCAACGAGCGCAGAGTTCTTTTTATTCTGCTCGTTTTTGGAAGGCGGAGCATCGTCGGAAAACGGAAAATTACTGCAGACGCGTTCCATACATCTCTCATAGACCTCGCCCGTATCAACTCCCGATTCCTTTAAAAAGTGCACGGCGTAGCTCTCGTTTTCCTTTATCATCGCCATCAGAATATGTTCACAACCGATATAGTTGTGCCCAAGCAGGCTCGCCTCACCCACCGCCATTTCGAGTATGCGTTTGCTTTTTGGTGTGAAATCGTGGGGACTAAGCTGTGATTCGGCGCCTCTGCCGACCGTTTCAGTCAAAATGTTCTCTATCTTTTCAGGGAAAATTCCAAAGCCGTTTAATATCGTATATGCAATCGAGGTTTCCTCGCGCAGAAGCCCTATCAAAATATGCTCCGAACCCACGTAGGTATGCCCTAATCTACCTGCCGTTCCTATGGCAAGATTCAGCGCCTCGTTAGCCTTCTGGGTGAAGCCCTTGAAGTTGAACATCTTCCTCACATCCTTTTATATGATTTTGGACGGTTTTCCTGAAAAAATTCTGTAACACTTATTTTCCGTTTAACATATTATATGGTGTACCCCAAATTTCAAAGGAGGCAACATATTATGTGCTGTAACAACAATTCCTGGGTAATTATCATCATCCTTCTCCTTCTCTGCTGCAACGGCGGCGGCTCCCTCTTCTCTTCTAACAACAACGGCTGCGGATGCGGCTGCATGACAGAGAGAAACAACTGCGGATGCGGTTGCGACAGATGCTGTGACTGATTGTCAGTAAGTCGGATCGTAGCCATGTCGTTCTGTGAGCCAAGGAGTTGTCACCTTAACTTGTCTTCCTAAGACCGCTTGGCCTCCGACTTCTCCCTCTTCTCTTCTAACAACAACGGCTGCGGATGCGGCTGCATGACAGAGAGAAACAACTGCGGATGCGGTTGCGACAGATGCTGTGACTGATTGTCAGT
>JAZSEP010000055.1:0-12363 GCA_045531755.1 Oscillospiraceae bacterium
AATAATTTTCTAATTCGACAAATGATATCTTCATTTCAAACGGAAAATATGCTATAATTTAATCACAAAAGAAAAGGAGGCTAACGATTATGAGTATCGGAAAAAATATCGCTAAATATAGAAAAGCAAAAGGATTAACACAAGAGGAATTGGGTGCAAAACTTGGCGTAACAAATCAAGCAGTTTCAAAATGGGAATCAGAAGTTTCGATGCCCGACGTGATGCTTCTTCCCGAAATTGCAAATGCTTTGAATATTACCTTGGATGATCTGTACGGCATAGTTAAAGCACCCGAAAAGATATCTTGCTCAGCCGATGATTTCCCGGCTTTCTGTCATCAAAAGCTCATTGAACTATTTTACTATTACACAAAAAAGCGATTCACGCATATTGGTTCATCTGACAAAGAACAATTGGAATTCCAAATCAAAAAATTAATGCAGGGTTGCAGAATCGGTTGCCTTTCCAATACTCAAGGTGCAATCGTAACAACGAAAGATTTTTCGTTCATCGATAACACCTATAAAGCCGTCAATAGTGAAAATGTCATTAAAAGCCAAGCCGATGATTATACGCTTATGTATTTGACTGATAAGAACTTCCGAAAAGTTTTTTATTATCAGTACAAGACAGCTTTTGAAAAATCAAAGGCGAATAATACAGAATTCACTTTTGATGAGATTATGACCGGTTGCAATCTTACAGAAGATGAAACCGCAGCAGCTTTAAGACTACTAAAGGACACCCGCATCAATGAAGTTTACACCGACACAGCAACGAAAACAAAAAAGTATGTATTTTTGATTTCAAACGCCTTGTATGCTCATGCAATCTACAATCTTGCCAAATTGTTATCCGAGGATGCTTGCTGGACGGTTGTGAGAGATACGTCTATGATTTCTGACTATGCTTTCGAGAAATAATTACATAGGCTTCGTTACAAGCATGGCGTTAAAAGTCCGGTAGACCGCGGATACTTTTAACTCCCATCATCGCCAAGGGAGTAGTCTACCCTCTGCAAAACCTGCGCGCATCTAAATTGGCCACACACAGTTTTGCATCTAAATCGGACACACGTCACAGAAATCCAATCTTGACCTTTAAAGTCGGGGTTGGATTTTAGGTTTCCCTCCTTATTATATAGGTTGAAAAGCTATAAATTTTGTGTCATAATTAAATATAAAGGCGGTGTATATATGAGCATTCGTTGCGTTTGGGAGCATAACGGTGATGACTCTTTACTTTATTGTGTTGATTTGGTTGGGGCGTATACCCGAGGTGAGTCGCTTAATGTTGCGGTTTCAAAGATGGAAAACGAGGTTTCCTCCTATATTAATTGGTTAGGGAAAGATGTTCCTGAAGAGATATTGGTTGAGGTTATTGAAGAAAAGAAGTCTCAACTCAAAATCTGTGATGCGGATTCCGATGTGCTCTTTGAAAGCGAAAGAGAGAAGCTAACCTTTGAAGAATACCAAGAGCTGAAGGGTCTTGCTTTGAAATCAGCAAGGGATTTCCTTTCACTATACAACTCTATTGCTGACAAAGACAAAAGCGTTTTACCGGAGCGAAAGACTTTTTACGGGTCTGTCCCCCGCACCGCAAACGAGATGTATGAGCACACCAAAAGCGTTAATGCATATTATTTTGGCGAGATTGGTGTTGATGCTGACAACGACGGGGACATTTACGAATGTCGCGTTCGCGGATTTGAAAGGCTTGAAGAAAAGGCTGATTTTCTTGAGAACGTTGTTCTTGATGGCAGTTATGGTGAAGAATGGTCTTTGCGCAAGGTGATAAGGCGGTTTATCTGGCACGACAGAATACATGCAAAAGCGATGTGGAGAATGGCTGTCAAAACGTTTGGTGCAGCAAAAAATCCGTTTTACTTCTAAAATCATAAAAGCACTTGCGGTTGCAAGTGCTTTTTCTCATTCTATTTCGCCGTTTATTATTAGCTTGTAATTGCCTTGTTTGAGGGCGGTGACAAGTTGCTCGTTATCGGTTATACGCTCGTAGAACGCGAGCCCTGCTTTGCCTACTCCGTTTGTAGTATGTACGTCCCCTCCCGACGTGCGAAGAAGTCCTGTTTTTTCACAAAGCTTTTCCGCGAGGTCATTGTCTTCAAAGGAGTTGATATGGTTATAGGTTTCGAGGGCATCGAAAAGTGTGGTATCAGGGGCTTTGCGTGGTTCGGGGATATAATCACGTACTCTGAAAGGATGCGCGGCGACGATGAATCCGCCGTTTTCTCTGACGAAGGCTGACATTTCCTCTATGGACATATTTAGAAATTCGGGGGTATCTATCAGTTTTTCCGGGGATATTCCGTATATGAGCGCTTCTTTTCCCCTTCCGTAGCCTTCCTCTATACCAAAAAGCACCTCTATGCCGTATTTTTCTCCTGCCTTTTTTGTTTCAAGGTAGTCGTTTTTATATGCCTCAACAAATTCTTTCCACGGGGTTCTGCGTGAGATTGCAGTATTTCCGTGATAGAAGTGGTTGGTTATAACTATACCCGTATATCCATTCTGCTTTGCAGCTATCACCAATTCTTCGCCCGTTGCTACTCCGCAGGCGCTACAGGTGTTGGTATGAAGGTGCATTTCGTATTTATACATAGAGCTTCTCCGTTTAGTCAATTTCGTTTAGAGTATAGCACAACGGGTTAAAAAAGTCAAAGCGATGCAGAATGCATCGCTTTTTTGATTACTCAACCTTTATTACAGACACGGGACAGCTTTCCTGCGCTTCTACTGCGGTTTCCTCACAGCGCTTGGGGATATCGCCGTCGATTGATTTTGCCTTCTCTCCGTCCATTTCGAACACCGTAGGACAGATGGATGCGCAAAGTGTACAGCCGATACAGCCTTCGCGGTCAACATATGCTTTCATAGCAAACCTCCTAAGTTTATTTGAAGGTAGTTTTGACCAAAAAACAGGCTGTAATCATCTTACCGTTTCTTTCCGTAGACAACTCGCGGATTTTCACAGATATCGTGCACCACGTTCACCTCTTCAAAGCCGTTATCAGAGAGTATTTTACAGACGTCGTCTGCTTGGGTATAGCCTATCTCATACACGAGGTATCCGCCGTTTTTGATTCTATCTTTCCACAGGCGCGTGATTTCGCGGTAGAATTTCAAGCCGTCCTTATCGCCGTCGAGAGCCATTTCGGGCTCGTAGCCCACTTCTTTTGAAAGGGTTTTTATCTCGTCGGTTTTGATATAGGGCGGATTGCTGACGACAAGGTCTGCTTCAGGAAGGTCTGACGGAGATTTTTCGTCCAGTACGTCGCGCAACAAGGGGGTTGTTTTGCTATTGTTGAGCTTTACGTTCTTTGTGAGGTATTCAAAAGCCTTTTCGCTTTTTTCAAGTGCGTAGGTTCTCGCTTCGAGTTCTTTTTCGAGTGTAATCGCGACACATCCGCTGCCGCTGCAAAGGTCGATGACGGTCGAATTTTTTTCGACGAGCTTTTTGGCGGTATCTATCAAGGTTTCGGTATCGGCACGGGGAATGAGCACTCCCTCGCCTACCAAGAACTCTCTGCCATAAAACTCCCAGCTTCCGACGATATACTGAAGCGGATAGCCTTCAACTCTTTTGCGGACGATTGTTGAAATTCTTTCGAGTTGTTCTGCTGACAGCTCGCTTTCGAGCTTCATTATGAGAGCGGTTTTGTCAAGTTCAAGCGCTGTTTGAAGGATAACGTCGGTTTCAAAAGCAGAAGCTTCTATTCCGTTTTCGGAAAGAAGCTTTGCGGTGTTTTTTCTTATTTCTTTTAGTTTCATATCACCAATTGTCATTCTCGTTTTCTTCGGGGAGAACGGGTTTTAAGGAAGCGATTGCTACCTCTATCTGAGAATCGTCGGGTTCACGGGTGGTGAATCTCTGTATCCAGAGTCCGGGCGCGGAAAGGATACGTGTGAAGAAGTTATCGTATCTTCCTGCAAGTTTGATTATCTCATAGCTGATTCCCACGATTACGGGGAGAAGGAGTATCTTGAGGGCAGCGCGAAGAAGCAGGTTGCCCCAGCTGAACTGGATGAGACTATAAACCAGTATGCTTACGATGAGCACTATGAGCAGGAAGCTTGTTCCGCAACGGGGATGGAAGCGTTTGTGTTTTTTCACGTTTTCCACGGTCAGCTCCTCGCCTGACTCATAGCAAGCGATGCTCTTGTGTTCGGCTCCGTGGTATTCAAAAACCCTTTGAATATCCTTAGTGCGAGAAACGAGCGCGAGATATCCGACGAAGACGGCAATCTTGATGATTCCCTCGATAAGTGTCTTGAAGGCGCCGAGAGGAACAAGCTTTTCCAAGAGCCAAACTATTCCCATAGGGGCAAGGATGAAAAGTCCTACTGCGAGGACGACGCCAAGCACCATAGCTACTCCGCTTACGACCTTCATAAGCTTATCGCCTAAATGCTTTGTGAGCCATTTATCAAATTTTGATTCGGGCTCGTCCATATCAATTCCCGATTTCTCGGCAGATTTCATAAGGTATTTATAGCCGAAAATCATATTATCTATAAAGTTGAAGATACCTCTCACAAAGGGAATTCTGAACACAACACTCTTATCCTTTGCGAGCTTGGTTTTCTCAATTTCAACGTTTATTGTGCCGTCGGGCAGGCGCACAGCCATTGCCGCTTTGCCTACTCCGCGCATCATAACACCTTCTATCAGCGCTTGTCCTCCGATAGAGGTTTTTTTGCATACATTTTCACATTCCTTAGACAAAACGTCTACCTCCTTACTGATGGTTTATGGGAAGTTTTATCAAAACAGTTGTTCCCACGTTCTCCTCGCTATCGATATCAAGCGAGCCGTTGTGCATCTTTACAATTTCATCGGCAAGCGCAAGTCCTATTCCCGAACCTCTGCGTGTGAGGTTGGCTTTGTAGAACTTTGTTTTTATCTTGGGCAGGTCGGCAGCCTTTATTCCGCAACCTGTGTCGCTTACTGATATACAAACAAAGTTTTCGTCGGTATAGGCGCCTACCGTGACGGTATCGCCCTCGTCGGAATACTTTATCGCGTTGTCAATTACGTTTACAAACACCTGCTTGAGCCTGTTTTTATCTCCCACGATTACAGGCAGATATTCAGGTTCGTTATATTCAAGGGCTATTCCCTCGCGCTTTGCCTTCTGCACGTACATCAATACGGCATCGGCAAGCTCAGCCAATGGGTCCATTTTATCCATTATTACCGAAAGGCGTCCACTCTGCATTCTTGAAAAATCAAGAAGCTCCTCAACCATATTGGAAAGGCGTTCTGTTTCGCCCGTTATAACCCTCATTCCCTTTGCGGTGATTTCGGGGTCATCGGGTGAACACATTATAGTTTCGCTCCAACCCTTTATTGCGGTGAGAGGGGTGCGAAGCTCGTGAGAAACGGAGGATATAAATCCGTTTTTCATTTCTTCGGTAGCAGCAAGCTCGCCCGCCATATTATTGATAGCGTCACAAAGCTCGCCTATTTCGTCGTCGTTTTTTTTCTTGAGTCGGGACTCAAAGTCGCCGCCTGCAATCTTTTTGGCAGTTTTTCCAATCTCGCCTATAGGGGTAACTATCGAATTGAGAAAGTAGGAGCTTGTCCAGACAACGAGCAGTATTACGCCGAGGATTATAAGGCAAAGAATAATCCACACCATTGCAATCTGTGCATCGATTTTGGTGAGTGATATTACATACCTGAAAGCATACAGGTTATCGTCGCCCTCGGGATTTATGTAGGTCACTGCCATAACCTTTTCTCCGTTTATAATGCCTTGATACTCGCCCACTTTGTTTTCTGCGTTCAGTGCAAGCTCAAAATCGGGCATATCCATCTTTTCGGAAACGGCAAATCCGCTGGAGGTGATGGTTATATTTCCTTGGCTGTCAAGTGCCATAAGCTCCATTTTGTCCTTGTCAGCAAAGCTTTGAACCAGTCCGCTGACAGACGAGGTATAGTCAGCAGAGCTATCGGCGGCATATTTCATTATCTGCGACGAGATAGCCTGCGCTCTCGATTCAATGAACTGGCGCGTTGTACTGTAGTAGAAGCCTTTTATGGAAAAGGCCGCTATTACGGTTATAGTTATGAGCATCAGAAGTATTATCGAAAAGCTGTTTACAAACCATCTTACAGTTATCTTTTTTATCGCCAATTCGTCACCCTCTTTCGTCGGGAGTTAGTTTATTTTCCGGGCACCCATTTATAGCCATAGCCCCACGCGGTAGCAAGGTACTGTGGGTCTGAGGAATCATCCTCTATCTTCACGCGGAGTCTGCGAACGTTTACGTCAACGGCTTTTTCCTCACCCGTATAGCTTTCGCCCCATACAGCGTGAAGAATTTCGGAACGCTTGAGCGCTACGTTGGGGTTTTGCATAAGGTATTCCATAATCTGAAACTCTACCTGTGTGAGATCGATTGCAGTAGAGTTTTTGTAGAGAGTTCTGCTCTTATAGTCGAGTTTGAAGGGGCCCGAAACGATTGCATTTTCATCAACGGGTTCCTCGGCAGGAGCAGCAACGCTGTCTGTACCAAGTCGTCTGCAGAGCGCATCTATACGGGCAGTGAGCTCGGACGGGCTGAACGGCTTTGTGACGTAATCGTCCGCGCCGAGCATAAGTCCTCGCACCTTATCCATCTCCTGTGACTTTGCAGAGAGCATTATTATACCTATTTTGTTGCTCTTTTCTCTGATTTTTTTACAGACCTCAAAGCCGTCAATACCGGGCATCATTATATCAAGAAGCGCAACGGAAAAGTTCCCGTTTTCTCTTTCAAAGGCCGCAAGCGCTTCTTCGCCGTTTGCAGTTTGCACCACGTCATAGCCTGCTCTTTTGAGATTTATAACCACAAAGTCGCGGATAGCGTCTTCGTCTTCAGCAAGAAGTATTCTTCTCATAGCTTTTCACTCCCCTAATTTATAAGTTTGAACATATCTTTGAATTCTTCCTCTGTTATAGCAAGCTCGTTGTCAAGCTCGGGAATGCTTACGTAGTATTTAAACATTCCTTTTTCCGCATACAGAGTGTAGTTTTTAACAGCAAACTGATCGATGACATCGTCATCGGAGTAGACGCGAATACTCAGCACCTCATAGGAAACTCCGTTGGTTTTAAGTCCGGTTGTAGCAAAAATCCATTCGTTATTTTCTATGACGTTTTTCACCATTATATCACCTTCCCAACGGGCAGGTATCTCGATACGATAGCCTGCATCGTTGTTGTCAATGGTCTTCAAAACAGGCACGAGCGACACTCCGTAGAGCTGTTGCCATTGAGTCAGGTAAACGCCTTCAGAATCGGCAAGGGGTTCTCTTGTAGGAATCTCGAATATGCCGTCGTCATTTATATCCTGAAAAGCAAGCGTTCTATCGCGTATAGTCTTTTCAACGAGCATATTATCCATTCCGTATACCTTGTTTACAAGGTCACCGTATTCTACTGTGAGTACTTCGGTCATCAAGGAGCCCGATGCTAACAGAGAATCGATATAAACCGCAGTCGAACCGGTTGCCATTATTCCCGCTTTTATATTGAGATAACCGACAACGTCTTCGTTCATATAGCATTCGCCCACTTCGCTTATGCTTCCGTCATTTTTTTTGAGGACTCGCGCATAGGCGCTATTGCTTGCGTAGTTATTGTTTATGACGAGAATGTCGCGAGTGCCGTCCATATCAATATCAACAACGGCAAACTCGGAATAGTCCCTGATGTATTCGAGCTCAAGGTTGGAGTCCTTGTATTCGTAGACTATCATTGTGTTTCCCGTTACGTTTTGTTGTGAGAAGCCAACGATTATGCTCGGCTTTCTGCTACCCGAAATGTCCTCAAACACAACCTGCTGGATATCGGTTCCGTAGCCTGCGGCGTCACAGGTTACCTTCCATTGTCCGTTTAGCTTATCGAGTACTATTATTCTGACAGTTTCGCCATCCTGACGCCCGTAGAATACGATTGCCTCGTCGGCATTGTCCAGATCAATATCGCGAAGAACTATTGCAGAACGGAACTCGCCGGACTCGGGGTACTTCAGTATATAATCTTTCCCGACCTTGTCCTCTATCGCCGCGTATATTTCCCTATGCTCCTGAGAAAGCTTGGGTGGCTCGTAGAGCGCTTCGGGGTTTAGCTCTATAGGTGCGCACGAGCCAAACGAAAACATTACCGCTGCTATTAAAAACGGCAACAGCTTTTTCATTGCGATCCGTCCTTTCCAAAAATTATCTGTAATAACCACGGGGTTTCTCCCTAAAATATAATTGTTCTGATTATTGTTCTGTTAAACGCCTCGGATAGATTTTACCGACAGTTTCGCAGCAGCGTTTGCATAATTCAGAACCAAGCCGTACGGGTCCATCGGGTCAGAAGTGACTCTTGGGCCCGTCGGTTTTTTAGAAGCTAATCTGTTCTCCCACGTCTACGCTTTTGAGAATAGCGCCTGCCGCAGGAAGCGATTTCGTTTTGTATCTGTGGGGGTCAGCAAAGTTGTCTGCCACAAAATCCGTCACGCGTTCGATTCTGTGGTTTTTCTTTAAAGTAACTGCCGCAACGCCCTGTGTATCCTTGGCGGTTTTTTCGCTTATCATCTTTGTATTAAGACACAGCATTCTTCCTGCGGATGTGAACACCGCAAGCTCTCCCTCATCGTGCATATAACGAATATACGCTACGGGAGATTTGCTGCTATAGGCGTTAATGAGCTTCTTTCGGCGCGTTTTGGTGCTGTAGGAATCCATGCGCACCTTGGCAGCCTTTCCGTTCTCAAAAAGGAACAGCATATAACCTGCATAGTCTTTTGTGACAGCCATATAGAGAGGTACTTCGCCCTCCTCCATCTCCAGCTTTGCGGCGATATAGTCGCCCATTACGCTGGTTTTGGTGTCATCAAATTCGCAGGCTCTTGTTTTATACACCTGACATTTATTGGTGAAGAACAGAAGCTCTGCGGCGTTTGAGCTTTCAACCTGCATCATTATCTCGTCGCCGTCTTTGAGCTTATGTTCTCCGCTCATTCTTAGTGAGAGAGGAGTTATCTTTTTGAAGTAGCCCTCTCGTGTGAAGAACAGGTGTACGGGATAGTCCGGAACTTCTTCCTCTTCCTTGACATATTCCTGCTCCTCATGGTCATAGTTGATGAGGCTCTTACGCGGTTTGGAATACTTTTTTTCAACCTCTTTGAGCTCGTCTATGATAATTGCGCGGACACGCTTGTTATTCTTGAGTATCTCTTCCATATCCGCTATCGCTTCCTTGAGGTCGTCAATCTCTTTGGTGCGGTTGAGGATATATTCACGGTTGAGGTGGCGCAGTTTGATTTCGGCTACATACTCTGCCTGTATCTCGTCAATTCCAAAGCCTATCATAAGGTTTGGAACAACCTCTGCCTCTTCCTCGGTTTCACGGACTATCTTTATTGCCTTATCTATGTCGAGCAAAATCTTGGCAAGACCCTGCAAGAGATGAAGCTTTTCCTTCTTCTTTTTGAGGTCATAGTAAACTCTGCGTCGGATACATTCCTCTCTGAAGGCTGTCCATTCCTCAAGAAGCTCGTAGACGCCCATAACCTTAGGATTACCGCCGATGAGGACGTTGAAGTTACAGGAGTAGCTATCCTCAAGCGGTGTCATATGGAACAGCTTTTGCATAAGCTTATCGGGGTCAACTCCGCGTTTTAAGTCCAGTGTGAGCTTGAGTCCTGAAATATCGGTTTCGTCGCGAAGGTTTGAAATATCCTTGAGCTTGGATTGCTTTATGAGCTCTACAATCTTATCTATTATTGCCTCTACTGTGGTTGTAGGGGGAATCTCGGTTATCTCTATGCAGTTATTACTCTTATCGAAATTATACTTTGCGCGGACACGCACGGAGCCTCTTCCCGTTCTGTAGATTTTATCCATCTCATCGCGATTATAGAGGATTATTCCGCCTCCTGCAAAGTCGGGGGCAAGAAGCGTTGTGAGCGCGTCGTGGTCCTTATCCTTCATGAGCGCTATCGTTGTGCGGCAAAGCTCTGAAAGATTGAAGGAGCAAACGGAGCTTGCCATACCTACCGCGATACCGACGTTGTTGTTTGTGAGTATCGTCGGGAAGGTTGTGGGAAGAAGGGTGGGCTCCTTCATTGTGTTATCGTAGTTATCAACAAAGTCTACCGTATCTTTATCGATATCCCGAAAAAGCTCGGCGCAGATAGGGTCAAGCTTTACCTCGGTATATCTTGAGGCTGCAAACGCCATATCGCGCGAGTACGCTTTACCGAAGTTTCCTTTTGAGTCAACGAGAGGATACGGCAAAGCCTCGTGGCCTCGGGAAAGTCGCACCATCGTTTCGTATATAGCCATATCGCCGTGAGGATTGAGGCGCATCGTCTGTCCAACGACGTTGGCAGATTTAGTACGGGGACCCGTCAAAAGTCCCATCTTGTACATCGTATAGAGCAGTTTTCTGTGAGAGGGCTTGAAGCCGTCAATCTCGGGGATTGCTCTCGACACGATAACGCTCATTGCGTAGGGCATATAGTTTTTTTCGAGGGTATCAACTATTACCTGCTCTACGACGGTTCCTGCGTTTTCAATTTCGGCATTTATTTTTGGCGCTGTACTGCGCTTGGGTTCGGTTTTCTTCTTAGCCACGCTAACACACCTTTCGGTTTTTTTAAAAAGTTATCAGCTGATGTCTGCCATATCGAGATACATAGCTCCGTTTTCGGCGATGAACTCTTTTCTGCCTGCGAGGTTATCACCCAACAGAAGTTCGAAGACCTCTGCGGTTTTCTGTGCCTCGTCGGGAGTTACCTTTATGAGTCTTCTTGTGTCCGGATTCATTGTTGTCAGCGACATCATATCGGGCTCGTTCTCACCAAGTCCCTTTGAGCGCTGTATGGTGTATTTTTGATTACCTATCTTCTCTACTATATTTGCCTTTTCTCTGTCGGAATAAGCAAAGTAGGTCATATCCTTGGTCTGTATCTCATAAAGAGGAGATTCCGCAATATAGACGTAGCCCTGTTCGATGAGTGCGGGGGTCAGCCTATAGAGCATTGCAAGGATGAGGGTTCTTATCTGAAATCCGTCAACGTCGGCATCGGTACAGATTATGACCTTATTCCATCGAAGCGCATTTATATCAAACGCTGAAATATCCTTGTTTGATTTGCTCTTTACGTCGACGCCGCAACCTAACACTTTTAAGAGGTCGGTGATGATTTCGCTTTTAAATATCTTGTCAACCTCTGCTTTCAGGCAGTTGAGTATCTTACCTCTGACGGGCATTATTGCCTGAAACTCTGCATCTCTTGCAAGCTTACAAGCACCCAAAGCAGAGTCACCCTCAACGATGTATATCTCACGGCGAGATGTATCTCTTGTTCTGCAATCTACAAACTTCTGGATTCGGTTTGTGACGTCCATCGAGGTGGAAAGGGCTTTTTTGAGGTCTACCCTCGCCTTTTCTGCTTTTTCACGGCTTCGTTTATTTACGAGTACCTGATTGCCTATCTTATCTGCTTCGAGGGGATTTTCTATGAAATAAACCTCAAGCTGATGCTTCAGGAAGTCGGTCATCGCTTCTGCAATAAACTTGTTGGTTATAGCCTTTTTGGTCTGATTTTCGTATGACGTCTGTGTTGAGAAGGACGAGGAAACAAGTATCAGACAATCCTCGACGTCCTGAAAGTTTATCTTGCTCTCGTTTTTGAGATATTTGCCCTGCTGTTTCAAAAGCGCATCAATCTGCGAAACGAAAGCGCTCTTAACCGCCTTTTCGGGTGCGCCGCCATACTCAAGAAAACTTGAGTTATGGTAGTACTCTATTGCATTTTTCTTATTTGAGAAGCAGAGAGCAACGTTGAGTTTTACCTTATATTCGGGTTTATCCTCGCGGTCTTTACCCTTTCTTTCGGTCTGCCAGTTCTGCACAGAGGTCATTGCCTGTGAATCGGCAAGCTCGTTTGCATAGTCTACTATTCCGTTTTCGTAGCAGTAGGTATAGGTGTCAAATCCGCCCTTTTCATTCTGGTCGCGGAGAATGAATTCAACACCTGCATTTACTACAGCCTGCTTTTTGATTACGGTCTGGTAGTACTCAAGCGAAATTGCAATATCTGTGAAAACCTCTAGGTCGGGGCGCCAGGTTATCTTGGTTCCCGTTTGGCGTTTGTTGGTTTCCTCTTTTGTTAAACCGCCGACGTTTTCTCCCTTTTCAAAGTGCAGCTCATACTTAAATCCGTCGCGGTATATCTGCGCGTCCATATATTCAGAGGAGTATTGTGTGGCACAAAGACCCAGTCCGTTTAATCCGAGAGAAAACTCATAGTTGTCGCCGTCGAGGGTATTATACTTTCCGCCGGCGTACATCTCACA
>JAZSEP010000053.1:0-10088 GCA_045531755.1 Oscillospiraceae bacterium
GGGCAAACGTGAAGATAGGAAGCTCAGGAAAAACGATGGCGCAGATAGGCTGTGTTACTACCTCGATTGCCATGATGGAGTCATATCGCACGGGGTCTGTCATCTATCCCGACGCTATGTCACGAAAACTACATTATTCTTCGTCGGGTGACGTTTACTGGCCAACAGACTATACTGCTACCTATACAAAGGACGAATACCTTGAAAGGATTTACAAGCTTCTCAAGGAAGGAAAGCCTGTTCTTATAGGTGCAAAAACCTATTCCGGCGCTCAGCATTGGGTGGTAATCACGGGTTATAAGGGCGGAGAAACGCCAACCGAAGCCGACTTTACCATAAACGACCCAGGCTCGAAGACACGAACTACATTGAAGCAGTTTTTGAACACATATCCCGTATTTTACAAGTATTTCTATTATAACTGATACAAACTGCAAGGCGGTCTATCCGAGAGGACAGACCGCCTTGCAGCAGTAGTATTGTAATTTAGAGAGGTTATCTGTTTTTGGGTTTTCTTATTTTGTTGAGTTTTGCGTTGAGCGCAAGAAGCTCTTCCTTGGTGAAGCTGACGTTCATCATTCCCATCATACTTGTAAGGCGAAGCACGGAGAAACCGCCCATCATCTGCATAAGTCCGCCGTCTGCTTTGAGGTCAACTTCAAATCCGCCGGATTTTTTCTCTTCGGATTTTTTGCCCTCGTTCATCTTCTTTTTGAGAGCAAGGCCGAACTTTGCAAACCACATCTTACCGCGGAAGGATTTCATTATATCAGCAACTGTGTCATTGAGGCAGTATCTTCCTTCGGGTGCAACAACGTCGAACCAATTGAGAACCGCTCCTACTTCACGAAGAACGTAGTCCATGTTCATTTCGTCGACCTTGCGGATTTTGCCCTCGTCGGTGAGTTCGCCTGCTTTAGCAACGATTGTGCTCTCGCCGACATTCTTAACCTCAAAATAGAAGAAGTGGTCGGGAGCGGTCTTTTTGCCTATGCTTTCGCCGTTCACAAAGAGCTCAACCTCGGGCTGATTGGAGTATACTGTTACCTTTGCAACGTCCTCTACCCTATCAACGTATCTCTTACCGCAGAGATGAACGAAGGGCTCGTCAGACAGCCAAGCCTTATAAGCATAGAAGGAATCCTTCTTATACTTTCTGTCCATCGTCATAAGACCCTTATGGTTCTGACCGTTTTCGCCGCCTTCGTTTCTTGCGTCAGCGCCGAAATCGAACATATTCCAAACGTGTGTAGCCCAGATGTATTTTCTTGTGAAGAGCTGTTTGATGAGCTCCTCGTGGTAATACGCCTGATATTCCTCGGTATAGTCGCCCTGTTTGGGGTCGCTTGTATGCCAGTTGAGAGCCTCACAGCCATATTCGGAACAACCTATCGGAATTGTCGGGTGCATAGCGTGGAATTTGTCAAACCAAGGACCGTTCATATCGGTATTTCCGCCGTACCAACCAAAATAGTGGTTATAGGATACAACGTCGGGAATCTGAAGATACGGGTCGTCCATCTTACACATAGAAACTGCAGCGATGGTTGTAAGCCTTGTCTTATCCATCTCGTGACAGAGGTCGTTGAGAATTCTATGGTTTTCGAGCAGGTCGTCGTCGGAGCCTGCGATGGAAATCTCGTTGGAAAGTCCCCAAACAACGATAGAAGGATGGTTGTAGTTCTGGGAAATGAGCTCCTTCATCTGCGAAATGGTATTCTCACGGCCTGTAGGCATGTGTCTTGAAATATAGGGAATCTCCGCCCAGATTACAAGACCTTTTTCATCGCAGAGGTCATAGAAATACTGGTCGTGCTGGTAGTGTGCAAGGCGTATGGTTGTTGCGCCGAGCTCCATTATAAGCTCTATATCCTCCTCGTGATGCTCGGGAAGAAGCGCATTGCCCACTCCCCATCTATCCTGATGGCGTGATACACCGCGGAGGGGATATTCTTCGCCGTTTAATATAAATCCGTTATCGGGGTCAATCTTAAAGGTACGGCAACCAAAGCGAGAGCATACGTTATCGAGTACCTCTTCGCCTTCTACTATCTCTGCCTCACAGCAGTAGAGATAGGGGTCTTTTCTACCGTTCCAAAGGTGAACGTCTTTGATTTCGAAAACAACCTTTTTATCGGTGGATTCTATTCTTTGAAGCTCGTTTTCCTCTTTGTCGTAGAGAGTATAAACGATTTTCTGTCCGTCCAAAAGTTCGGTTGTGTAAACCTCAACCTCGACCTTTGCATCCTTTTCTACTATTTCGGGAGTAATTTTTATTCCGGGAGCTCCGTAGTAGTCAAGGTCAAAGTGGTTCTTGCTTGTCGCGATGAGGTTTACGTTTCTGTACAAACCGCCATAGAAGGTGAAGTCAGCCATCTGCGGATAGACTTCTTCATTTGCGGAGTTATCTACGATAATAGCAAGCTCATTTTCATCAGCGAGAGCCCCTGTGAGATTAACTCTCCAGGTGGAATATCCGCCGTCGTGATGTGCAAGCTTATTTCCGTTGAGATATACGTCAGCGGAAGAGTTTGCGCCGCGGATTTCGAGGTAGTAGCAGTCTGCTTCGGGAAGGTCTGCTTTTTTGATGGTCTTCACATAAAGGCAGGAGCCTCTGAAGTAGTCGTTTCCGCCATCAAAGCCGTCCTCTGCATTCCAGGAATGAGGAAGATTTACTGCTGTTCCCTCGCGAAGATTTATGTCGGTTGTGTTTTTGGCAAAAAGCCAGTTTTCATTTAGGTTTAATACTTTTCTCAATTTGCTTTACTCCTTTGGGGTTATCTTTTCAAAATGTCCGACTGCACAAGGCAGTCGGACACAAATTGTTTATGCCTGTTCAGAAACGGTTTCAACAGCCTCTACGTCGCGGCCGAGTTCTTTGTTCATCTTAGCAAGTGTCTTCTTGTCAAGATTGTAGACAAGTGCAAGTCCGACAAACTGCATAACAGCAGAAACAAGGAAGAGCACAGCAACAAGAACACGCAGATTGATAGCAACGTCAAAGGAAAGGAGTGTGACGTCGATTGCAGCCTCTCCTGTCAAAGGATCTACAGAGTTATTAACATAACCGAGAGAGTTCATTATGACAAGTGCTACAGCAGGACCTACACCCTGTGCGAGCTTACGGAAGAAGGAATGAAGTGCATAAACAGTACCTTCCTCGCGCTTGCCTGTCTTCCACTCGTTATAGTCAATAGCATCACCCATCATAGCCCAAGAAACTGTGGAGTAGATTCCAAGTCCCAAGCTATAAACGAGCTGACAAAGAATGTAGATTATAAGGTCAAGTCCTGTGTTGTCGGGTGTGATTATGAAAAGTCCGAGACCACCGATGATGGAGCAGATAGCACCAACAACAGAGAGCTCCTTCTTACCGTATTTTCCAACCATCTTACGAGCAAGTGGTGTGAAAACTACAATCGGAATCATTGCAAACAACTGAACTACACCGGAAATCTGAGGATTCTTGAAGTAGATCTGGAATACTACCGAAACGGCTGTTGCGGCACCCTGCATACCGATGAACATACCCATAGCAGCAAGAGTTGCGCCTACTGCGGGACGGTTGTGCAAGAAGTTCTTCATTGCTTCAAACACATTGAACTTGGGTTGCTCTTCTTTGAGAGTAACGTTAGTGTCAACACGGATTTCGGTATTTCTGATCATAAACTGGAAGCAGATAAATCCAAGAACGCCCATGATAAGAGCTGCAAGAAATACCTTAAATCCGTTGAGAGATTTGTCCGGATTGTAGATTATAAAAGGAAGGATTACCATAGGAAGCATATTTCCAACCATGGAACCTACAGAACGCCATGCAGAGAGCGAAGCACGATCTGAAGGATCGTTGGAGATAAGCGAAAGCAGAGAACCATAAGGAACGTTAGCTATTGTATAGAAAGCATCCCATACTATATATCCTGCTACGAATATTATCATCTTTGCCCATACAGGTGCCTGCGGGAAAGGAAGGAAGCAACACGCGCCACCAACGATAAGTCCGATAGAGCCTACCCATATATATGTCAGGAATTTGTTGCGTTTATAAGTATGGCGGTCAGCGTCAATGATAGATCCGATAAGCGGATCGTTTATAGCATCCCAAACCTGCACAATAACGAGCAAGAGGGAATACCAAAGTCCCATGCCCATAACCTGAGTCCAGAACAATGCCATTGTTCCCTTGAGTGCAAAGCTCATATTACAGCCAAGGTCGCCGGCAGCATAAGCGATACTGTCGCGTATGCCAAATTTACGTGTCTTTTTGTTTTCCACCTTTAACATCTCCCCTGTAATTAATTTAGACCAAGCATATTGTTCTAATTATATTCTACCTTAACCGTATTAAAAGCGTGAGTATTTTTTTTAGGCGTTTTTGTATATTTTTTGTACCAACCATTGAAAATCGCAAAATTTTGTACTATAATAATAATGAAAGTTAAAACTTTTTGGTTATGCTGAACAAAATTGGTGGTGCTGATATGTTTTATGAAACAGAATTGCGTTTTTTGTGCGACGTGTTCAACAAATGCAGATTACAAACTCTGATTTTGGATATGAACTCTCAGGTTGACTCGCGAATTGATATGGGCTTCAGGCAGATATTCGGAGACCGTGATTCATATAACAAAAATATGGTTGAGTATTTTTGTGAAATTATGCCCGATACCATATATAAATTTGTAGATGCTCTTTCCTGCAGATATATTTTGCTTTTGCTGCCCCACACTTTGAATAACGCTGTTTTATGCATCGGGCCCTATCTTTCGTCCGAGCTTAATCAAGCGGACATTCTCGAAATTGCCGAGCATCTGCGGCTTGACCCAAAACAAGCAAAGCAGCTGGAGAGTCATTACGGAAGCATTCCGTGTCTTCCCGACACAAGCAGGCTTTTCACGGTTTTAGATACCTTTGTAGAACGCATGTGGGGTTCTGCCGAGAACTATACAGTCGCAGAGGTCAGCAAGGAAAGACTGATTGACGATTTCCCGATACAACAAAAAAAGGACCCTTCGGATCCTGAAATAAAAGCAATGAATATGAAGATTATGGAAGCTCGATATGCCTATGAAAACGAGCTTATGCAGGCCGTATCTCAAGGGCAATCGCACAAGGCTGGGGTAATTCTTTCAAACTTTTCTCATCTATCCTTTGAAACACGTCTGCCGGATTCTGTGAGGAATTTGAAAAACTACTGTATCATAATGAATACTCTATTGAGAAAAGCGGCAGAAAACGGCGGTGTGCATCCGATATATCTCGACAGTATTTCCTCTTCCTTTGCCAAAAAAATCGAGCAGGTAAACTCCACAAACGCCATACAAGGCTTGATGACAGAGATGTTCAATTCCTATTGCAAATTAGTCAAAAAGCATTCGATGAAGCACTTTTCACCGCCGGTACAAAAGGCCATCATTTATATCGATTCCGATTTAACTGCGAACCTTTCTCTTAGCGCCATAGCTGAGGCTCAAAACGTTAGTGCGAGCTATCTGTCGTGGTTATTCAAACAAGAAACGGGTGAAACACTAACCGACCACGTTAATAAAAAACGTGTAAAGCTTGCCAAAAAGCTTTTGGAAACCACGGGGCTTCAGATACAAACAATTGCGCAGTATTGCGGTATTCTTGACGTTCAGTATTTTTCAAAGGTGTTTAAAAAATACGTTGGCAAATCTCCAAAAGAGTATCGCGAATCCGGAAAGGTGTAGTGCTATCTGTCAAGCCCCATCAAGCACGCGCGGGGATTCGTTCCGTATTCGGTTTTGAACGCCCTGTAGAAACTTGTATAGTCGTTAAATCCGCAACGGACACACGCCTCGTTTGGTGTCATTCCTTCGGACAAAAGCTGTCTTGCAACAAGCAGTCGTTTTAACATTATATATCTATACACACTTATTCCGACTTCTCGGCTGAACTCGTGTGACAGGTGATATTTGCTGACATAGAAGTTTTGGGAAAGAAGTTCAAGCGAAATCTCCTTGTCGTAGTTTTCGCCTATATATGCCAAAACGCGTGTAACAAGGTCGGAGTCTTCCTTCTTTTCCCTATATCCCCTTCCCGACAGCGAGAGACGGTTGAGCTCTGACATAAAGTGCAGAAATATTCCGTAGGCGCTGAGTCCGGCTCCCGAATCAGTGCTGTAGTTTTCGCGCACAAGCTCACCTAAAAGCGACATTATCTGAGCCCTGTGTGCAGCATTGGGACGCAGAATATTGGAATGTGTGGGTAGTGAACTGTCAAAACAGCTCGTGAGGTTTACCGAATCATCCGAAAAGCTTTTAAGATACTCTGCGTTTATCCAGATTACTATTCTTTCATACAGGGTACTCTCAGTATTGAGCACGTGTCTGTGCAGTTCCATTGGATTTATCAGCAACAGGTCGCCGGGGTCAAGACGGTACATTCTTCCGTCTACAAGGTAATCGACCTCGCCGCCAAGAAAACAGCACACTTCATAAAAATCGTGATGGTGCAGTTCACCGTCGCTTGGATTTGTGTCTTTATAGTGAAACACTTCGAATTTTTTATTATTCATGCTTTGTCTTGGGTCGAATCTTTGCGCTTTTACTCTCATATTATCACCCAAAATCATATTACAGCAAGATTTGCAATATGTCAAACAAAATATGCAATTTCTTTGTAAATATTATATGATATACTAATTTATGAAGTCAAGTTTTAAGGAGATGATGTCGATGAAAACTTTCTTGAGCGATGATTTTCTTCTTTCCACCCCTACCGCGCATAGACTGTACCACAGCTATGCAAAGACTTTGCCTATAATTGACTATCATTGTCACGTGAGCCCAAAGGAAATATTTGAGGACAAGCATTTTGACAACATCACGCAGGTTTGGCTCTATGGCGACCATTACAAATGGCGTATTATGCGTTCTAACGGTGTTGATGAGCATTATATAACGGGAGATGCTACCGACAGAGAAAAGTTCCAGAAATTTGCCGAAGCTCTGCCGTTGGCTATCGGCAACCCGATGTATCATTGGTGTCACCTCGAGCTGAAAAACTATTTTGGCTTTGACAGTGTACTAAACGGTGACACTGCACAAAAGGTATGGGATTTGGCTTGTGAAAAACTCTCCAAATCCGACATGGGAGTGCGCGGTCTGATCAAAAAGAGCAACGTAGCTTTTATCGGCACGACAGACGACCCCGTGGATTCTCTTGAATGGCACAAAAAAATCGAGGAAGACAGCACAATGTCAACAGTTGTTGCTCCTTCGTTCCGTCCAGACAAAACGCTGAACATTGACAAAGCAGGTTGGGCTGAATATATAAAACAGCTTTCCGACGTTTCAAATGTCGATATTGACGGTATTGATTCTCTGAAAAAGGCACTTGGACTTAGAATTGATTATTTTGCACTCTGTGGTTGTAAAGCAAGTGACCACGGACTTGACCGTGTGGTATTTTGCAGAAAAGACAAGGCTGAGCTTGACAGAATTATTCAAAACAGTTTGAATGGCAGTGCCGTTTCCGCAGAGGATGCCGCCGCTTTGAAAACCGAGCTTTTAATTTTCTGTGCAGGCGAATATTCGAGGCTTGGCTGGGTTATGCAGCTTCATTACAACTGCCTGAGAAATCCCAATTCCGTAATGTTCAAAGAGCTTGGTGCGGACACAGGCTTTGACTGCATCGGCCCCAACAACGACTCTTTGGCTTTGGCCAAGCTTCTGGACGTTTTATACGCCGAAAACAAGCTGCCAAAAACCATTCTGTACAGTCTTGACGCCTCTGATAACGCATTTCTTGACACTCTTATCGGCTCCTTCCAAGGAACTGAGGTTGCAGGAAAGCTTCAGCACGGAAGCGCTTGGTGGTTCAACGACAACAAGCAAGGTATGATTGAACAGCTGACAAGCCTTGCTAATCTCAGCCTACTCGGAAATTTCGTGGGTATGCTGACAGACTCGCGCAGTTTCTTAAGTTACACCCGTCACGAATACTTTCGCAGAATACTCTGCAATTTAATCGGCGAATGGGTTGAAAATGGTGAATATCCCGACGACGATGCTGCACTAAGACAGATTGTTGAAGGAATTTGTTATTACAACGCAAAGAGATATTTTAAATTGGAGGATTAAAGGATGAATATGAAGCTCTCTTTCCGCTGGTATGGCGAAGACGACCCCATTTCTCTTGAGTTTATCTCCCAGATTCCCGGTATGCGTTCCATCGTATCTGCAGTATACGACGTAAAGCCCGGTGAAGTTTGGCCAGAAGAAAGCATCTCCAAATTAAAATCGCAATGCGAAGCGCACGGACTCGTTTTTGACGTAGTTGAGTCCATCCCTGTTCACGAGGATATAAAGCTCGGCAGAGGCGACGTTGAGCATCTTCTTGACGTCTATTGTGAAAACATCCGCAGGTGTGCAAAGTACGGTGTGAAGTGTGTAACCTACAACTTTATGCCCGTATTCGACTGGACACGCACACAGCTTGACAAAAAGGCTGCCGACGGTTCTACAAGCCTTGTTATGTATTGGGAGCAGATGAAGGGTCTTGACCCCTTGAAAGACGATATCCATCTTCCCGGTTGGGATTCAAGCTATACACAGGAAGAGGTCAGAGAGCTTATCGGAGCTTACGGCGAAATCGGTGAAGAAGGACTTTGGAAAAACCTTGAGACATTTCTCAAAAAGGTCATTCCCGTTGCCGAAGAATGCGGCGTGAGAATGGCTATCCATCCCGATGACCCGCCGTATCCCATCTTTGGACTTCCGCGAATCATCACCTGCGAAGAAAATCTTGACCGTTTCCTTAAGATTGTTGACAGTCCTGCAAACAGTCTTTGCTTGTGTACGGGAAGTCTTGGATGTGCAAAATCAAACGATATACCGAAGATGATTCGCAAATACGCTTCTATGAACCGCATAGCGTTTATGCACATCAGAAACGTTAAGATTATGGACGACGGTTCTTTCGAGGAGCGCGCACATCTTTCTTCCTGCGGTTCGCTTGACGTATATGAGATTGTAAAGGCGCTTGTTGAAAACGGATATGACGGATACGTCAGACCCGACCACGGCAGAATGATTTGGGGCGAAACCGGAAAACCCGGATACGGACTTTTCGACCGCGCTTTAGGCGCTACCTACATCAACGGTTTGTTTGAAGCTTGTGAAAAATCACTTTAATGAGGAGATTTTGAATATGAATAAAAACGTTCTTAATACCGACCTCACGAACAAGGTTTGTGTTGTTACCGGTGCAGGCGGTGTTCTTTGCAGTCATTTTGCGAAGGTGCTTGCCCGCGCAGGCGCAAAGGTTGCACTGTTAGACCTCAACGAAGAGGCGGCAAAAGGCTATGCAGACGAAATAGTTGCAGAGGGTGGAGTTGCTAAAGCTTACTCCTGCAACGTTCTTGACAAAGCAATTTGTGACGAAGTTGCAGAAAAAGTTTTGACGGATTTGGGTCCTTGTGATATACTAATTAACGGTGCAGGTGGAAACAACCCCAAAGCCACCACTGACAAGGAGTATTTTGAGCTTGGCGACATTGATGCCGACACAAAAAGCTTCTTCGATTTGGATGCTTCAGGCGTTGGATTCGTATTCAACCTGAACTTCCTTGGCACCCTTATTCCTACACAAGCATTTGCAAAGCAGATGGTAGGCAGAGAGTGTTGTTCGATACTCAACATTTCTTCCATGAATGCGTATACTCCCCTCACAAAAATCCCTGCTTACTCAGGAGCTAAGGCTGCTATATCCAACTTCACACAGTGGCTTGCCGTTCACTTTTCAAAGGTTGGTATCCGCGTTAATGCCATTGCGCCCGGCTTCTTTTCAACCAAGCAGAATGCCAAGCTTTTGTTCAACGACGACGGCACTCCCACAGCACGTACAGGCAAAATCCTTGCGGCTACTCCTATGGGACGTTTTGGCGAAAGCGAAGAGCTTGAAGGCGGTTTGCTGTTCCTTGTAAACAACGAGGCGGCAAGCTTCATAACAGGTATTGTATTGCCGATTGACGGCGGTTTCTCCGCCTATTCCGGCGTTTAAATTAAAGACGATTGGAGATTTTAAAATGTCTGACATCAACAAAAGAATTTCAGAAATCGGTG
>JAZSEP010000122.1:0-4266 GCA_045531755.1 Oscillospiraceae bacterium
AGTAATATGTCTACAAAGGAAGCTGTGGCAAAGAGGATTTTGGAGCTCTGTGACGAAAGAAACATCGCTATCAATGCATTGGCAAACATTTCAGGTGTAGCACCGTCAACTATCTACAGTATGCTAAATGAAAAAAGCAAAAATCCCGGTGTTGTTTCAATCAAAAAGATTTGCGACGGACTGGAAATTACAGTTCGTGAATTTTTTGACAGCGAACTTTTTGACAGCAGAGAGCAAGAGATATATTGAGCTGTAATATAAAAGAGCCGTGTGGGTGTCCACACGGCTCTTTGGCTTATTTTTAAATTACTTATTGAGGTTTGCTTCGAGGGTTTCGAGTTCTTTTGTGAGCTCAGCGGGGATGTGGTCGCCGAACTTAGCGTAGAATTCGTGGATGCCCTTTGTTTCCTCTTTCCAGAGCTCCTTATCAACGGAGAGAAGGTCTGCGATAACGTCTGTGCCGATGTCGAGTCCCTCGGTGTTGATGTCTTCGGGCTTGGGCTCGTAGCCGATTGCTGTTTCAACAGCGTCAGCCTTGCCGTCGCAACGGTCGAGAATCCACATAAGAACTCTCATATTGTCGCCGAATCCGGGCCAGATGAAGTGTCCTTCGTCGTCGGTTCTGAACCAGTTTACGTTGAATATCTTGGGAGCCTTGTCGCCGACGGATTTACCCATCTCGATCCAGTGCTTGAAGTAGTCGCCCATATGGTATCCACAGAAGGGAAGCATAGCCATAGGATCGCGGCGGACAACGCCTACTGCGCCTGTAGCTGCTGCCGTTGTTTCGGAAGCCATGATGGAGCCTACGAATACGCCGTGGTTCCAGTCACGAGACTGATATACGAGGGGAGCGGTTTTTGCTCTTCTTCCGCCGAATACGATAGCGGAGAGCGGAACGCCTGCCTTGCTGTCAAACTCGCTGCTGATGCAGGGGCAGTTTACAGCGGGAGCTGTGAAACGGCTGTTGGGATGTGCAGCGCAGGTGGATTTATCGCTCTTATCAAACTTTGAAGGATCCCAAGGATTGCCCTTCCAGTCGATTGCGTTTGTCGGGAGGTCTTTATTGAGTCCTTCCCACCAAACTGTATTGTCATCAAGGTTGTGGCAAACGTTTGTGAAGATTGTGTTCTTCATTGTGGAAGCGAGCGCGTTGGGGTTGGAGTTTACGTTAGTACCGGGAGCAACACCGAAGAAGCCGTTCTCGGGGTTGATTGCCCAGAGTCTTCCGTCGGGGCCTTTTCTGATCCAAGCGATATCGTCGCCGACTGTCCAAACCTTATAGCCCTGCTTTTTGAATACCTCGGGGGGAATGAGCATTGCGAGGTTGGTTTTACCGCAAGCAGAGGGGAACGCTGCAGCTATGTATTTAACTTCGCCTTTGGGGTTCTCGATACCGAGAATGAGCATATGCTCTGCCATCCAGCCTTCGTTCTTACCCTGATAGGAAGCGATACGAAGCGCGAAGCACTTTTTACCGAGAAGAACGTTTCCGCCGTATGCAGAGTTGATAGACCAGATGGTGTTATCCTCGGGGAAGTGGCAGATGTAACGGTTGTTCTCGTCGATATCAGCCTTGGAGTGCAAGCCTCTTACGAAGTCGTTGCTGTCGCCGAGGTGCTCGAGAGCGCCTTTACCCATTCTTGTCATAATATCCATATTGAGTACAACGTAGATAGAGTCTGTGAGCTCGATACCTACCTTGGAGAACTCAGAGCCGATAGGACCCATGCAGTAAGGGATAACGTACATTGTACGGCCTTCCATTACGCCGTCATAGAGCTTGCCGAGCTTTGCGTAAGCTTCGTCGGACTGCATCCAGTTGTTTGTGGGGCCAACGTCCTCGGGGCTGTTCTTTGTGCAGATGAAGGTTCTTCCCTCAACACGAGCAACGTCGTTTTCCTTTGTGCGATGGAGAAGGCATCCGGGAAGCTTTTCCTCGTTGAGCTTTTCCATCTCGCCTGTTGCGAGAGCTTCGTCTCTGAGGGCGTTAAGCTGTTCCTCACTACCGTCAATCCATACGATTTTTTCGGGTCTTGTGAGCTTTACCATCTCATCAAGCCAGGTGAGCACGTGCTTGTTGTTTGTAAGCATAGTTTATCTCCTTCCGTCATTTAAACAGATTTAATTACCAAATTTCCTCGTATACCATTATAGCAGGGATTTGGCAATATTGCAATCGAAATTTTATTTTTTTCGCTATTTTCTACACATTGTTGCAAAACTTCGTATTTAGTGGTATAATTCTTGTTAATTAAATTCACGGGGGTCTTATGATGGACTTGAAAAGCTGTAAAAGAATAGTGATAAAAGTTGGCACCTCTACCCTTACCCACGAAACCGGTATGTTAAACATCCGCAGGGTCGAGGCTCTTGTCAAAACGCTTTCCGACCTCAAAAACTCGGGCAAGGAGATTATCCTCGTTTCCTCGGGTGCTATCGGCGTCGGCGTTGGCAAGTTGGGGCTGAAGTCCCGTCCGTCTGACACTCCGTCAAAGCAGGCTGCGGCGGCTGTGGGTCAGTGCGAGCTGATGTACCTTTACGACAAGCAGTTCGAAGAGTATCACCACACGGTAGCACAGCTTCTTCTCACCCGTGACGTTGTTGAGATGGAAAAGAGAAAGCAGAACGTTATCAACACGCTCGACAGGCTTCTTGATATGAACGTTATCCCCGTCATCAACGAAAACGACACCGTCAGCGTTGACGAGATTGAGTTCGGTGACAACGACACGCTGTCTGCCATCGTTGCAGTACTTGCAAAGGCGGATTGTCTTGTGCTTCTGTCCGACATCGACGGTTTGTTTGACAGCGACCCTCGCCAGAACCCCGATGCAAAGCTCATCCCCGTTATTGAAGCTATCGACGAAAAAATTATGGCTCTTGCAGGCGATGCAGGCACCTCTCGCGGTACAGGCGGAATGATAACCAAAATTCACGCGGCGCAGATTGCTACCGACGCCGGCATCCCGATGGCGATTATTAACGGCGAAGCGCCCGAGCTGTTATACGACCTTTTTGACGGCAAGTCCGTCGGAAGTGTATTTCTTCCCAAAAAGGAGGATTTTTGATGCTGAACAGGATTTGCGAGTCTGCAAAGGTTGCACAGAGGCAGTTGGCGGTAGCGTCTACCGCTGTCAAGAACTCTGCTCTTGAAGCCATTGCAAAGGCTCTTGTGGAGAACAGCGAATATATAATTTCCGAAAACAAAATCGACCTTGAAAACGCGAAGGGTGTTATCAAGGATTCTATGCTTGACCGTCTTATGCTCGACGAAAAGAGGATAAAGGGCATTGCGGACGCTATCTCGACGGTTATCGCGCTTGACGACCCCGTTGGCAAGACGGAGTACGGCACGGTGCGCCCCAACGGTCTGGAAATCCTCAAGAAAAAGGTTCCGCTCGGCGTTATCGGCATTATCTTTGAGGCGCGTCCCAACGTCACCGTTGACGCGGCGGTTTTATGTCTGAAATCGGGAAATGCGGCGGTGCTTCGCGGAGGAAAAGAGGCAATCCGCTCCAATCTTGCGCTTGCGAAGATTATGCGCGAGGCTATCGCTTCGGCAGGGCTTTCGCCTGACTGCATAAACCTCATCGACGACACCTCACGCGAAACCTCAAACGCGATGATGAAGGCAAACGGGCTTATCGACGTGCTCATTCCCCGCGGCGGCGCAGGGCTGATAAAGAGCGTTGTGCAAAACGCGACCGTGCCCGTTATCGAAACAGGGCTTGGAAACTGTCACGTATTTGTTGACGAGTCGGCAGATTTGGATATGGCGGCAAAGATTTTATACAATGCAAAATGCTCCCGTCCTTCCGTCTGCAACGCGGCGGAAACACTTCTCGTTCACTCTGCGGTTGCGGAAAAATTCTTGCCGATGGCTTTTGACAGACTTTCTGAAAAATCGGTAGAAATTCGCGGTGACGAGAGAGTGAAGGCTATTCTCGGCGACGTTGTTATCCCTGCTGCTGACGAGGATTTTGCGACCGAGTTTGACGACTATATCATCTCAATCGGTGTGGTGGATTCACTTGACGAGGCAATCTCACACATCAGAAGATACACCACGGGTCACAGCGAGGCTATCGTGACCAACAGCTATGAGAACCAGAAAAAATTCGTCGAGGAGATCGATGCGGCGGCAGTCTACGTCAACGCTTCGACAAGATTCACCGACGGCGGCGAGTTTGGTTTAGGTGCGGAGATTGGAATCTCCACACAGAAGCTTCACACAAGAGGCCCGATGGGACTTAACGACCTGAC
>JAZSEP010000091.1:0-21194 GCA_045531755.1 Oscillospiraceae bacterium
GTATGCCTTGGGTGTTATGCCCTTTTCTTTTGCAAGTTCTTCTATCTTTTGACCGTGCTCGTCGGTACCTGTGAGCATAAATACATCCTTACCGCAGAGTCTGTTATAACGCGCGATAGAGTCGGTGAAGATTATCTCGTAATCGTTGCCGACGTGCGGTTTTTTGGACGCGTATGCAATAGCTGTGGTTATATAGAACTTTTCGTTCATTATTACACCCCATTTTCAAATACAATTACATTATAGTATACCACTGTTTATGGAAATTTTCAACACCAATGCGACAAAAAAGGCAGAGTTTTCCACTCTGCCTTTTCATCATTTGTTCAAAAGCTTTTCTACTGCCGCTATCTTTACGCAAAGGCAAAGAAGCTTTGCAGCGATTTCGAGCTCTGCAGGGCTCGGATAGGACGGTGCAATTCTGATTGTACTGTCCTTGAAGTCATTGCCGTAGGGGTAGGTTGCTCCTGCAGGGGTCATAACAACGCCTGCGTTTTTACAAAGTTCGAGAGTTCTCTTTGCACAGCCCTCCATCGTATCGAGCGCTATGAAATATCCGCCCTTTACGCTGTTCCAAGTGCCTGTGCCTGTGCCTGAAAGCTCTTCGTCGAGGGTCTTGAGCACCATCTCAAACTTCGGTTTCATAATCTTCGCGTGCTTTTCCATACAAGCGAGAAGTCCTTCAAAATCTTTGTAGTACTTCACGTGGCGAAGCTGGTTTATCTTGTCGGAGCCGATGGTCTTTACGCCCTCCTGCTTTGAAAGAAGGTCAAGGTTGCCTTTGGACGCTGCCATAGCGGCAATACCTGCGCCTGCAAAGCTAATCTTGGAGGTAGAACCGAAGATATAGACCATATCCTCGGTGCCGTTTTTAACACACTCGTCGTAGATATTGAGGAGCTTATCGTCGTCGTTTCTGTCAAGGAAGTGGATAGCGTATGCGTTATCCCAGAAAATTCTGAAGTCGTCTGCAGCAGGTTTCAGCGCTGCAAATCTCTTTACCACCTCGTCGGAATAGGTAATTCCCGAAGGATTGGAGTATTTCGGCACACACCAGATTCCCTTTACGGCGGGGTCGTTATTGACAAGCTCTTCGACCTTGTTCATATCGGGGCCGTTTTCGTCCATAGGAACGGTTATCATCTCGAAGCCGAAAAACTCGGTAATTCTGAAGTGTCTGTCATATCCGGGAACAGGGCAAAGGAACTTTATCTTCTCCTGCTTTGACCAAGGAAGCTTTGCGCCGTAGACGCCGTGTGTGAAGGCAAGTGCGACGGCATCAAACATCATATTTAGACTGGAGTTACCGCCGATGATGGTGTTCTCCATCTTAGCTCCCAAAAGGTCTCCCATAAGCTTTCTTGCCTCGGGAATACCCTCTAAAAGTCCGTAGTTTCTCGTGTCCATACCGTTCTCGGCATAAACGTCCTTTATATCAAGCATCTCCATGCATATATCAAGCTGTTCGGGGCTCGGTTTTCCTCTTGACATATCGAGCTTGAGATTTCTCTCGCAATACTCTTTATATTCGCTATTGAGTTTTTCATAGAGTGCGGAAAGCTCCGCCTGTGAAAGTTCAGTATAAGCCATCTATATCATTCCTTTAGCAACATTATTACCATTATATTACAGTCGATTCAATTTTGCAAGCCTAATTTTGAAATCTTGCAAAAATTTATGTATTTTGTCCTATTTGAACTTTCAAACTGCATTGTTTTTCACACAAAAATTCAAAAAGCAGGACTTTCGTCCTGCTTTTCTCTTAATACATTGCGTTTCCTGTCGTTCTTGGGAAAGGAATTACGTCTCGGATGTTGGAGATGCCTGTGATGTACATTATAAGTCTTTCAAAGCCGAGTCCGAAGCCCGCATGCTTTGTTCCGCCGTAACGGCGAAGGTCTACGTACCAGTCATAAGCTTCTTTATCAAGGCCAAGCTCTTCGATTCTGTTCTCGAGAACGTCGAGTCTCTCCTCACGCTGACTTCCGCCGATTATCTCGCCGACGCCGGGAACGAGAAGGTCCATAGCGGCAACGGTCTTATTATCGTCGTTGAGGCGCATATAGAACGC
The DNA here is from genome assembly GCA_045531755.1 of Oscillospiraceae bacterium. Taxonomy (GTDB): domain Bacteria; phylum Bacillota; class Clostridia; order Oscillospirales; family Ruminococcaceae; genus UBA11540. Next base: position 2,072 of record JAZSEP010000091.1, read on the forward strand.
TTTGATTTCCTTCGGATAGTCGGTTACGAAAACAGGCTTTTTGAATATTTCTTCGGTGAGGTATCTTTCGTGCTCGGTCTGCAGGTCACAGCCCCAGTATACAGGGTAGTCGAATCTATCCTTGACCTTTTCAAGCATCTCGACAGCCTCTGTATAGGTTACGTGACCGAAATCCGACTCGATGATGTTATTTATTCTCTCGATGAGGGTCTTATCGTAGAAGTTATTAAAGAACTGCATCTCGTCGGGGCATTTTTCCATTACGTATTTGAGAACGTATTTTATCATATCCGACGCGAGCTTCATATCGTCACCCAAATCCGCAAACGCGATTTCCGGCTCAATCATCCAGAACTCTGCCGCATGGCGAGGTGTGAAGGAATTTTCAGCTCTGAAGGTGGGGCCGAAGGTGTATATCTTGGAGAAAGCCATCGCCATACACTCGCCCTGAAGCTGTCCCGAAACGGTGAGGGTTGTGGATTTTCCAAAGAAGTCCTTGGAGAAATCTATCTCACCCGATTCTGTTCTCGGGGGGTTATCCATATCAAGCGTCGTTACTCTGAACATCTCGCCTGCTCCCTCACAGTCGTTACCTGTGATGAGAGGGGTATGCGCATAGACAAAGCCGTTCTCGTTGAAGAAGCTATGAAGCGCATAAGCCGCAACCGAGCGAACTCTGAACACCGCGCTGAAGGTGTTTGTTCTCGGGCGGAGATGTGCTATCGTGCGCAAAAACTCTGTCGAGTGGCGCTTTTTCTGCAAGGGATAGTCGGGGCTTGAGGGTCCTTCGATGAGTATCTCCTTGGCATGAACCTCTAAGGGCTGTTTTGCCTGAGGTGTGAGGATGACGTTACCGTGAACGACTATTGCAGAGCCGACGTTGAGCTTTGCAATTTCCTTGAAATTATCTATCTTGGAGTCCTCGAAAACTATCTGCAGGTTTCTGAAGGAGCTTCCGTCGTTGAGCTCGATAAAGCCGAGAGCCTTTGAATCTCTGATGGTCTTAATCCAGCCTGCAACGGTTACCTCTTTTTCCTCGGGGGATTTATAGAGCTTTGCAATTTCTATTCTGTCCATTATTCTTCCTCCGCCGAAAGTTTTTCGAGCTTATCTGCTGCCGCGTCAAGCCAATCGCCCTCAAACAGCTCGATTGTTCCTGCATCGCACTGTCTTGCAAGAAGCGGGTCTATAGGAAGTCTGCCCAAAAGGTCTATTCCATACTGCTTTGCAATCTCTTCAACGTGGCTTTCGCCGTAGAGCTTTATCTCTTTATCGCAGTCGGGGCATTTTACGTAGCTCATATTTTCGACGATACCGAGTATCTCGATATTCATCATATTAGCCATCTTGACCGCTTTTTCAACAATCATCGAAACAAGCTCCTGGGGGCTTGCAACGACGATGATGCCGTCAAGGGGAATGGACTGGAATACTGTCAGCGGTACGTCGCCCGTTCCGGGAGGCATATCCACAAACATATAGTCTACTTCATCCCAGATTACGTCTGTCCAGAACTGCTTTACCGTTCCTGCAATGATGGGTCCTCTCCAGACTACAGGGTCGCTCTCGTTTTCAAGAAGCAGGTTTACAGACATTACGTCGATATCGTGGGTGGTCTTTACGGGCATTATACCCATAGCGTTACCCACAGCCTTCTTTTTGTTGATACCGAAAGCCTTGGGGATGGACGGGCCTGTTATATCTGCATCAAGGATAGCGGTGTGAAAGCCCTTGCGGTTCATCAGAACTGCCAGAAGTGAGGTAACTAAGGATTTTCCTACGCCTCCCTTTCCGCTTACGATACCGATTACCTTTTTAACGCTGCTATATTCGTTAAGCTTTTCTCCAAAGCCTTCTTGTTGTTTACGCTCGGACGAACATTTCTGTCCGCAGGTCGAACAATCGTGTGTACATTCGCTCATTGTCTATACTCCTTTCAAAGACATCTACAACAAATAATTATATATCTCAATGCGGTTATTTGTCAATAGAACAAGGGTCAGTCAAGGTACATTTTTCGCACCTTTTCAAGATATTCGCGCATACCATCCCTGACCGATGCGGGTGATTCAATATACACCTTGTCGGAAAGTCCGAATATCCACGAATAAAACTGTGGGCTTACCGCAACGTTGACGCTCACCGAAAAGCTGTCGCTGTCGCGCGGTATCATCGTTATATCCTTGCCGAAGCGATCGATGATGACGCTTGCAAAGCTGTTTTTTACAACCAGACGGACATCTGCGCGTTCTCCGCCGTACATACCGAAAACTCCCTTGACGTAGTCCGCAGGGTCAAAGGAAGTCTTTTCTGCAGAGGGCTGGTCGGTGACAGTTATATTATCCATCTTGTCCACTCTGAAGTGCTTCAGCTTTCCATCCTCGCTTGCTATGAGGTAGTAGTTTTCATCCTCCCAGGCAAGAGAAAGCGCATCGACGGTATACACCTTATTGTTGTGGCGGTAGCTCTTTGTTTTATCTACGAGGTAGTCGAAATATCTGAAGGATATCTTCCTGTTTGACATTATCGCCTCGTGGATAGCGTCCACATTGTAGTATATACTTTCGTTCATATGCTTTATACGGTTGAAAACGAAGACCTGACCGCTGAGTTTCTGCGCCTCGGTCTTTCCGCAGAGGGATTCGAGCTTTTTTATCAGCTCGAGGGTCTTTTTTCGGGTTACGAACCTTGAGCACTGCACCGCATCAACCAGAAGGCGAAGCTCGGGAAGCTCGAAATCGCGGCTCATCAGATAGTATCCGCCGCTTTTGGAGCCGTCGTAGCCGATATCAAGTCCGAAATTCTTCAACGCTTCGATATCGCTGTACAGCGACTTTCGCTCACATTCTATATCGTAGCCCGACAGGCGTTCCATAATTCTCGCGGCCGAGAGCTTATGGTTTTCGTCAGTTTCCTTGAGCATCTGCATAATATAGAGAATTTTGAGTTTTTGATTTGGGCTTTTCGGCATATTCCTATCTCCCCTTTTAAACAAAAAATCCCGTTTGGTTTGTTGTGATATTTTAATTATACCACAAATTTTACCAAACGGGATAAAAATCTTAATTTTTTAGATTAGAAAGCAGCGTTGATAACGTCAACAGCCTTCTTCATCTCTGCCTCAGCGAATGCAAGTGCTGCTGCCTCGTCGAGCTCAGCGTCAACTGCAGGGTTGGAACCCATGATTACGTAGAATACGTAGTCACCGTGAACGATAACCTGAGCAGCTGCAGTCTTTGCAACGTTCTGGGGATACCAAGCAAGGTTAGCCTTGGAGTTCTCGTGGAAAGTCTTGACAGCAGTTGCCACTTCCTCGCCCTTACCTTCAACGGCCTTGATACCGATGAAACGGTCGATGCTTGTGATCATTCCGCACATTTCAGCTGTGAGTACCTCAATGTTTGCCTTGTCAACCATATACATATCAGCGAACATATCAACGTCAAGAGCAGAAAAATAGTTGGGGTCTGTGATGAATGCATAGTACTCAGCGTCAGACTCATATGCCTTCTTAACGTCAGCAAGGATTGTGTTGAGCTTTGTCTGAGGGTCTACTGTTTCGGAAGAAGTGTCGTTTGTAGCTGGAGTACATCCTACGACTGCTGCCGCCATAAGAATTACGGCGAAGATAATTGCGATAAGTTTTTTCATGATTTTCTCTCCTAAAAATTTTATATACATTTTTGACGTTTCAGGGGTGTTTATTCCCTGCACCTTGTTATAAGTGTCTTTGTTTTCCAAAAGTGTTGCAAAAAATTTTTAAATTTTTTATCACTCATAACAAAGTACATTATACCTTACTTTACCGTGTTTGTAAATGGGAAAATTTTTACATAAACATACATAAAATTATCGGTATGAAAACAGCGGGGACAAGGTTCATAACCTTGATTTTTGTTATGCCCATCATATTAGTTGCGACGGCTATCATCAGAACCGAGCCGGCACAGGTCATTTCGGCTATCGAGTAGTCGGTCAGGAAGGGTTGAATGACCCCTGCAAGAAGTGCTATCGCACCTTGAAAAATAAAGACAAATACCGCTGAAAACAAAACGCCTACTCCGAGCGTCGAAGCAAACACTATCGACATAATTCCGTCTAAAAGCGCTTTTGTATAAAGAGTGGAGTTATCTCCCGTTAGTCCTGCGTCAAGAGAGCCTACAACCGTCATTGCGCCTACGCAGAACAAAAGGCTTGCCGTCACAAAGCCTTCTGCAAAGGTGGATTTTCCGTCGCCTGATCTGAAATGCTGTTCAAGCTTATTTCCTAAAGCGTGGATGCCCTCGTCGAGCTTGCAGAGTGTTCCTATTACTGCGCCTATTGCGACCGATATGATGAGCACCAACACGTTAGTACCCTCAAGTGCGCCTTTTATAGCTATATACAAAACGCAGAGTCCGAGACCCTTCATTATCGCGTCGGAAAATCTTTCGGGAACTCCCTTTTTTATGAAAAGGCCCAAAAGTCCGCCAACTACTATTGCAAGTGCGTTTACTGTTACGCCGAGCATTTTACCAGTCCTTTTTTAAAACGAATACAACCATTATACACCTTTTTCGAGAATTTGCAACAAAATATTGCCCGACCGAAAGGTCGGGCAACTATTATCCTGCTTTTACAATGCGGTCAAACGCTTCGCGCATCTTTTCGTATAGCTTTTGGTCCTTTGTGTTCAGCTTCTGCAGTTCTTCAGAGCCCATAATCATAAAGGTATCTTCGCCTATCGCCTTGGAAAGCATCTCGTTTTGGGTGAAAACGGTGTCCTTGAGGTAGTATTTATATCCGTCTACATTGGAGTTATCGGGATAGCTATCCTCGAGGTCTTCAAATGCATTGAGCTTTGAGATATGGTTTTCGTAGGCGGTTTCGTCCGAAATCACGATATAGACATCGCCCGCAGAGAGCTGTGTTACGAGCTTTTGCTGCATTGAAAATTCAACATCACTGTTTGGCATTCCGCCATCAGAGGTGTAGGTGACAAGTATTACCCGGACGTTTACCTCTCCGTTTCCGTCGATATCCTCGCAGTATTTTTCGAGTTCCTTCTCCATCTCCTGCAAATAGGGAGTATCAACGTACCCTTTCATTGCCCAGATAACAGAAGCGTCGTATTTTTCTATCGTTGCAGGCTGCATTAGCAGCACTATAAGTGCGAAAAGCAAAAACAATCCGCCTATTACGTACCATTTATAGTAGTACCAATAGTTACTGATAAACGATTTAAGCTTTGAGAACATCCGTTTCACCTCTTTTTTGTCTGTGAGGGTATTATATCAAAAAACGTTGGTTTATTCAAGGGCGGATATGTTAAATATTATTGAATTTTAAAACGGCTGTTATAAAAACAGCCGTTTTTGGTTTATTCATCAAATTTGAATGAGCCCGAAATGAGTATTACCGAATCGGTGGCAACGGTAAGCAGACCACCGAGGGTGGTTGCAGTTTTCTTGGTACCGTCCTCAAACCACAGCGTGCAGGGGGCCTTGACTATCGAAGTAACGAAGGGAACGTGTCCTGCCATTATGGCAAGCTCGCCCTCTACTCCCCTGACGTCGAGCTTTGTAATCTCTCCGTCGAAGATGTTTCCGTCGGGTGAGGAAACGGTGAGCTTGAAGGTGTTCATTACTGTGCCTTCTTTGCCTTTTCTACTGCTTCGTCGATTGTTCCGACAAAGAGGAATGCTGATTCGGGAAGATCATCGTGCTTACCTTCGATGATTTCTTTAAATCCGCGGATGGTTTCGCTTATCGGCACGTATTTACCCTCGATACCCGTGAACTTCTCGGATACGTCAAACGGCTGGGAAAGGAATCTCTGAATCTTTCTTGCTCGGGAAACGAGAAGCATATCGCTGTCGGAAAGCTCGTCCATACCCATAATCGCAATGATATCCATAAGCTCGTTGTATCTCTGAAGGATTCTCTGCACCTCTTTGGCAACCTCGTAGTGCTCTTTGCCCACGATTTCGGGCGAGAGAATTCGGCTTGAGGATTCAAGCGGGTCAACAGCAGGATAGATGCCCTGCGATGCGATATTTCTCGCAAGAACGGTGGTTGCATCAAGGTGCGCAAAGGTTGTTGCAGGAGCAGGGTCTGTCAGGTCATCGGCAGGTACGTATACCGCCTGAATAGACGTGATAGAGCCCTTCTTTGTAGAGGTGATACGCTCCTGAAGAGCGCCCATTTCGTTGGCAAGTGTGGGCTGGTATCCAACCGCTGAAGGCATACGGCCCAAAAGCGCGGAAACCTCGCTTCCTGCCTGTGTGAATCTGAAGATGTTATCGATGAACAAAAGAACGTCCTGTCCTTCTGTGTCGCGGAAGTATTCTGCCATTGTGAGTCCCGAAAGGCCAACTCTCATACGGGCTCCCGGAGGCTCGTTCATCTGTCCGTAGACGAGCGCGGTGTTCTTCAAAACGCCCGACTGCTTCATCTCGTTATAGAGGTCGTTACCCTCACGGGTACGCTCTCCAACGCCTGTGAAAACGGAGATGCCGCCGTGCTGTTTTGCTATGTTATTGATAAGCTCCATAATAAGAACGGTTTTACCAACACCTGCGCCGCCGAAAAGACCTATTTTACCGCCCTTGGAGTAGGGGCAGATAAGGTCGATGACCTTGATACCCGTTTCAAATATCTCGGCGTTTGTGGAAAGCTCGTCATAAGCGGGCGCATCTCTGTGAATGTCCCATCTTTCCTCGGTTTCGGGAGTCGGAATATTATCAACAGCCTCTCCGAGAACGTTGAAGATTCTGCCGAGTGTTTCGCGTCCTACCGGCACGCTTATCGGTGCTCCCGTATCGGTTACGTCAACTCCGCGCTGAAGTCCGTCCGTTGATGCCATAGCGATACATCTTGCGACGTTATCGCCTATATGCTGTGCTACCTCAACAGTCAAAAGCTTCTCCTTTAGCGGAATTGTCAATGCATTATAGATTGCAGGAAGCTCTCCCTCGTTGAAGCGAACGTCAACGACAGGACCCATTACCTGCGTTACTTTTCCTATATTCTTTCCCAACTGTATCACCTCTTTCAATTACCGCTTCCGGCAACTATCTCGGTTATCTCCTGAGTGATAGCGCCTTGTCTTGCGCGGTTATATTCCAGCTGAAGATTGTCTATCATCTCTTTTGCGTTTTTGCCTGCGGAGTCCATCGCCATTCTTCTTGCGGCGACTTCACTCGCGAAGCTTTCGCGGACAGACAGCGTTATCATTCCTGCAACATATTCTCTGACCACGTTATTGAGAACTGTAAGCCGATCGGGTTCAAAAACCATTCCTGCCGTATCGGCACGGTCGCTCTTTTCAAGAGGAAGCACCCACTTTACAAAGGCTTCCTGGGTCATTACCGAGACGTATCGGGTGGAAACTATGCCGAGTCTGTCAAATTTGCCCTCTGCAAAATCTGTGCAAAGCTTGTCTGCCAGCTCGACCGCATCGTCAAAGGAAAAACGCTCGGAGGATACTATCGGGTATCCAAAGCGCTCGCAAGCGCGTTTTCCAATCGGTACAAATTCGGTATCCTTGAAGGTGGCGCAAAGTCGGAATATATTTGCGTTATAGCCTCCTGCAAGGCCTCTGTCACCTGCTATTACCACAAGGCGTGTACGGTGAGGCTCGCGCTTTTGCATATAGGGGCTTTTTGCGCATTCCCTATCCGCAGTCAGCGTTGATATCGTTTTGTCGAGCACCTCGGAGTACTGTCTGCCTTTATTCATAGCCTCGTTTGCACGGCGAATCTTTGAAGATGCCACAAGTCCCATAGCTTTTGTGAGTTGCAGAGTGGAGGTAACACTTTTTATCCGCACGCGGAGTGCTTTTGTATTTCCTGCCATATTCTCTTACTCCTACATTTCTGCAAGTATTGCTTTTAGTTCATCCTCGTCAGACTTTTCGTACTGACCTGCTTCGATACGCGCAAGCCAAGCACCGTACTGATTTTCGAGCTTTTTGAAGAGCCTTGCTTCGTATTCGCGCACGTCTCTGACCTCAATCCCGTTGAGGTAGCCTTTTGTTACGGCGTATACGATAGCAACCTGACATCCTACTCTTACGGGTGCGTTTCTGCCCTGCTTGAGAACCTCAACGATTCTTTCGCCGAGCGCAAGGCGCGCCTTGGTGTCTGCATCAAGGTCACTTCCGAACTGTGCGAAGGACTGAAGCTCTCTATACTGCGAATACAAGAGCTTGAGCTCGCCGGACACCTTTTTCATAGCCTTGAGCTGCGCAGAACCGCCGACACGGCTTACCGATATACCGGGGTTTATTGCGGGCATAATTCCCGAATGGAACAGCTCTGTTTCGAGGAATATCTGTCCGTCGGTGATGGAGATGACGTTTGTGGGGATATATGCGGAAACGTCGCCTGCCTGTGTTTCGATTATAGGCAGAGCGGTTATCGAACCGCCTCCGTATTCCTTTGCTACGCAAGCCGCGCGCTCAAGAAGACGGGAGTGGAGGTAGAATACGTCACCGGGGTATGCTTCACGTCCCGGAGGGCGACGAATAAGCAATGACAGTGCACGGTATGCTACCGCGTGTTTACTCAAATCATCATATATTATAAGGACGTCTTTGCCTTGTTCGCGGAAGTATTCCGCCATAGCGCAACCCGAATAGGGGGCGATATACTGAAGCGGTGCGCTCTCCGATGCACTTGCGGAAACAACGATTGTATACTCCATCGCGCCGTTTCTTGTGAGCTCTCCAACGAGCTGTGCAACAGAGGAATTCTTCTGTCCTATAGCAACGTAGATGCAGATAACGTCTGTGTTTTTCTGATTGATTATGGTATCGATAACGATTTCGGTTTTACCCGTCTGTCTGTCGCCGATGATAAGCTCACGCTGACCGCGTCCTATCGGAATCATACTGTCGATAGCCTTGATACCTGTCTGCAACGGAACGCTTACGCTCTCGCGCTCGATGATGCCGGGGGCTTCGGATTCGATGGGGCGTGTTCCCGCATATTCAATGGGGCCCTTGCCGTCGATTTCCTCGCCGAGAGCATTTACTACTCTTCCGAGAAGTCCCTCTCCTACGGGAACGGAGAGAACCTTGCCTGTTCTATGAACCGTCGAGCCTTCACGAAGGTCGTTGTTATCGGAAAGGACCGCGACGGATACGGTTTCGTCCTCGAGGTTCTGTGCAACGCCGAAGCTGCCGCCCTCGAACTCAAGAAGCTCGTTTGCCATACAGTTGCGAAGTCCGTAGACGCGCGCAATGCCGTCGCCGACAAGGATAACCTTTCCGGTTTCGGTCATATCAATCTTTGATTTATAGTTCTTTATCTGGGTTTTTATGATATTACTGATTTCCTCAGGTCTGTTCATCTGATAATCACATCCTTAACATCACTCAGGCGATGCTTGATACTGCCGTCGTAGGTTTTGCCTTCAACCTCCACCTTCAAGCCGCCTATCAGCGACTCGTCAACGTCATAAACCGCTTGTATGCTCTTACCTGTTATTTTTTCAAATTTGTCGCAAACCTTTTGCTTTTGCTCTTCGTCAAGAGGTGCAGCAGAGGTTATCACTGCAACCGCTTTGCCCGAAAACGCCATTATAAGCTTTTCATACTCGTCGATTGCGGTGTTTACGGTTTTGATTCTGCCGTTTTCACAAAGGAGCTTGAGAAATGAAACGACATACTCGTCAAAGTCCTTTCCAAAGGCTTCGTCAATTGCCGAAAGTCTTTCCTGCAGGGAAATGGCAGGAGAGGACAAGAACTCGAGATAGTCGGGCGTTTCCTCGACAAGCTCTCTGAAGGTTAAAAGCGAAGAAAGGTATTCTTCGGTTTTATTCTCCTCCGAGGCAAGCATAAACAACGCTTCTGCATACTCTCTATCAGTTTGCATCATCTTCGTCACCTATGCTTTCGATAAACGAGTCGATAAAATTCTTGTGGTCTTCCTTTGTAACCTCACGCTCAAGAAGCTTTTCCGTGAGCATAGAAGAAACCTCGACGATTTCCTTCTTTATGCTCTCTTCCGCTTTTTTGCGCTCAAGCTCAGCATCAATCTGAGCCTGACGGACGATGCCGTCGGCTTTTTCCTTTGCCTGCGAGATAATCTCTTTTTCGCGCTCGTTTGCGGTATCTACAGCGTCTTTAATAATGCCGTCTGCCTGAATCTTTGCATCCTTCAGCTTGTCGTTATACAGCTTTTGGTCTGCAAGAGCGTTTGCTTTTGCTTCCTCGGCTGAAGCGAGGTTTCCGTCGATGGTACTCTGACGGGTTTTAAGCATATTCTTTACAGGCTTGTATAAAAACTTCTTAACAATCAGAAACAGCAAGACGAGGTTTCCGAGAGAAACCGCCATCTGCCATATATTGACTGAAATAATGTCCAATGTTTGCATTAGTTTTCACTCCGAAACATTAAAGAGATTTCATTGTATTAACGAGGATGTTAACGAGAATGTTGGGAGCAACGAAGATGAGAAGAATTGCGATAACAAGTGCGTAAAGACCTGTTGTTTCTGCGATAGCACAACCCATGAGCATTGTTGTGGTAACAGAGCCCTTACTCTCGGGCTGACGTCCGATTGCTTCACACGCTTTTGCTACGGCGTTTCCTTCACCGATACCGGGGCCGATACCTGCGATCATTGCCATACCTGCTCCGAGTGCACATGCTCCTAAGATAAGACCAATTGCTAATTCCATTTTAATTTCCTCCGTTTATTATGATTTTTTTGCAAGTTTTTTTGCTTTACGTTTTTTATATTCTTCCTCAGGGAAGCCGCCTGCGACATACATCATTGTGAGCATCGCAAATATGAACGCCTGCAAGCATCCGCTGAAAACGTCAAAGTAGATTGAAAGTACCGCGGGGATACCCCATTGGAAAAGCGGTATATCGGCGAGAAATCCGGGGAGCCATCCCAAAACCATCGAGGAGAGTCCACCGAGTGCCGTGGCGAGAAGCACCGAAATTACCGAGCCCGAAAGGACGTTTCCGTAGTGACGGAATGCCATTGAAATCGGTGTTGCAACCTCGCTTATTATGTTAAGCGGTGCCAGAAACGGCACGGGGTCGCCGAAGCTCTTCAGATAATGCAAGGGTCCGCATTTCATCTTATAGTAGGTTATAAGAACGAAGACGAGTATCGCCCAACCGCCGACGATATTTATATCCGAGGTTGGCGGATACATACCGCACAGTGACAGCAGGCTCGAGAGTGCTGACAAGGCAAGAATTGCAATTACAAAAGGGGTGAAGCCCATAAAGTATTCGCCCATATTATCGTTTACAAGCCCGTCCACCTTTTCTATGATAAGCTCTGCGAAGTGCTGTCTTTTCAGCTTTATATGCTCGCTTATTCCGTGCGTGATATAAAGGCAGAAGAAAAAGAGCGTCACCATTACAATTGCCGAGTTTATCTGTGATTCGGTGATAGGAAAATCCTGTAGCGGCATCGGGATTGTGAAGAATATTCTCGCACCCGTTATTGTAATCCCCTCGCTTGCAGGCTTCGTGAGCACCTGAAGCACTATTCCGAAGGCTATCGGAATTATCATCATCGCGATATATATCGCGTCGACGATTTTAAATCGTTTGCTCAACCTTTATCACCCCTTTTATCAAACAACGGTCTGAGCATTATCGCTATTCTCGGGAAAAGGAAGGGTACTACCACAGATATCGCATTAAATACGGGGACGAGGTAGCCTATCAAGGCAAATGCAAACATCATAAAAAGTCTGCCGGATTGTGACAGTTTCATAATATTTTTTGCGTCCTTTTCTTCCTTTGAAAGCGCGTTTTGCACGGTAAGTCCCATCAGGAAGAAATTCAGTATAGTTGCGATTATTCCGAGCAGGTTTCCCAGAAGCACGGTGTAGTCCCATTTTCCTATTATCAAAAATACCGACTGCATCAAAATGCTGAAAATTATTGTGAAAGCCGTGATATACGCGGTTTCTTTCAGCACCGTTGGGTCTATCTTTTTCATATACTATCCCCTAAAAGCCATATTAAATTATATTATATCACTTTATTTGTAAATCGGCAATATATTATCTGTGAACTTTTAGTACATTTTGGTAAAAATATTGCCCCGACTTTTCGTCGGGGCTTCTTATTATTTAAAAATTACCTCGAGGACTTCCTCTGACCACTCTGCCTTAGAGAACATACCCTCTTTTCTGTACAAGCCAAATCCGTGGTTGTATTCCCACCAGGTGCAAGGAATATCATATTTGTTTAAAATTTCTATCACGGTTTGGGCGTATTCAACCTGATCCTCTATTGGAATTATAGAGGTGTCGGTGTTAAAACCAAACTCGTTTAGGATGACTGGGACTTTTGTTTCCTTTGCATAGAGAACAAGTTCGCTGAGCGATTCTCTTAATTCTGCAAGGTGAGCTGCGTTCAGTTTGAAGATTTTATCTTCTGTTCCTGCCCAAGCCATTCCCTGATGCGTCCAGTCAAGAGGAGCATAGGTGTGAACCGCGACGATGATGTTGTCGTATTTGGATATCTTTGTGTCCCTGAAGGAAGGATAGTGATCCGGTTTTAGTGTCCACGTGCCGTTCCAATCTGCCGTTGCAACGCATACCGTGCGGTCGGGAGTTACATCTCTTATCAAATCTACCGCCGCACATTGCAGCTTGTCGAGGTTTTTCATATCGAGGTTTCCGCCCTCGGTGGTGTGGGGCTCGTTAATGAGCTCAAAGATGAGCATATGGTTTTTATCGTAGTCCTTGTATCTCTCTGCAACATTTTTCCAGATTCTCAAAAAGAGCATATCATCGCCCTTGGCGGTGTTGACGTCATACCATCCGTGAAAATCGAGGAAAACGACAAGACCGTTTTCGTTAGCCCTTTCGATTATCCTGTCAACCTCCTGCATCTTTTTATCGTCAAGGTTTCCCTCTTCATCGGCGTAGTTTCTGAAATCGACGGGAAGACGAATATGGTCAAAGCCCTTTGAGGCTATGTTCACATAGGTTGACTCCTGGTTAAGATAATATTTCTCATATTTATTTTTACCCTCGAGTGCCGAAAGATTTATTCCGCGTCTTAGGGTTATTTCTTCTTTGGTTGCGGGAATCGCAGAGCTGACGGTATTGTTGGTTGAGGGGGTGTTGGTACAACCGCTAAAGCAACCTATTAAAAGCAGTACCGCTATCAAAACAAGAGCTGTCCTCTTCATATTATTCTCCTTTTTTAGTTTAAATAAATTGTATCACATACACACGGATATGTCTATATTAAAACAAAAATCGTTCCGATTTAATCAGAACGATTTTGGATGGGTTCACTTTGTAAACTCTGCAATTTTTTCTGCCGTCAGGAGAATTTGCTCGGTCGGGGTGAGAGATGAAATTCCGTCGCCTTTTTGCTCACCGTACATACCGAAGTTTGCGTGGTTTCCGCCCCCGATGACGTATTCGGTGAAATCATTTGGCAGATTATCAAGGTATTTTTGATACTTATCCCTATTCATAACGCCGTCCTCGCTTCCATATATTGAAAGCACTTTTATATCCTTCAAATCCGAAGTGGAATAGGCTCCCAAGAGAACGACGCCGTCTATGCTGGCGGTATTTTTTGAAGCGTAGGTTGCCGCCATCGAGCCGCCGAGCGAGTGTCCGCCGACGTACCAGTTTTCAATTTCCGGGTATTTTTCGGCGATGCCGTCTGCCGCGTTTACGTCAAGCACCGCGAGATTAAAGGGCATTTTGACAAGGACGCAAAGTATTCCTCTGTCCGCGCACGCCTTCATCAGTGGCTCGTATGCGGTGTACTCTACCTTTCCGCCGGGGTAGAAAACAAGCCCCGTTTTCGCGTTTTCAGGCACGAATGCGAGGGTGTTTTTTGCGATTTCGGTTGCCGTGATATCGGACGAAAACTCAAGCACCGCCTGTTCGTCGGTGTGGTAATAGTCGTTTAGGTACAGCGTGCAGGCGGTTAGTATTGCAGCTATCGAGATTAACAGAATAAGTAGTTTTTTCTTCAAGATATCTTCCCCATTTATTGACTTTATTCTACATATTTATTATAATTATAGTGAACGTGTTCACAAAAATCAAGGGGGTGTGTAATATACCAAAGATACTCCAAAACGTCCGTGAACAGTTAATTGCCGAAGCAAGACGCCAGATTGCAGAAAACGGATACAAAAAAACTACCGTGCGATCGGTTGCAAAGGCGTGTGGCTTAGGTGTTGGAACTGTTTACAACTATTTCAACTCCAAAGAGATGCTGATAGCCTCGTTTGTGGCTGATGATTGGAACCGCTGCCTTGAATTCATGCGCGGTGTCAAATCCGATAATCCACAGGAAATTTTGAAAAGCATCTGCACCACCCTGACGGAATTTTCCCAAAAGCACCGCGCGTTATTTTCCGACAGCGACGCCTCAAGGGTTTTTGCTTCAGTATTCAACGAAAGGCACAGGCAGCTGCGCGGACAGCTTGCAGAAATCATGCTGCCTGTATGCGAGAAATCTGCAGTTGAGAACAAGGCTTTCCTTTCGGAATTTATTGCTGAATCGATACTTGTTTGGACGATGGCAGAAAAGCCGTTTGACGAACAGTACGCTATTTTACGTCAATTATTGAAATAAAGGAGATAGATTATGAGCAGTTTTGAAAACCTTAGAATTGTGGACAATTTTTACCAGACGTCCCTCTTTTTCCCAATGCCTACCGTTGTCATCAGCACACTTTGCGAAGATGGAACGACGAATTTGGGACCTTATTCTCTCGTTCAGCCCTACTACGTGGCAGGCAAGGATTATTATGCAATGCTTTTGTGCTGCAGAAACTCCTCCAACACCGCGCAGAACATACTGAGAACGGGAAAGTGCGCTATCAACTTTATCGACGACAACCCCAAAACCTTCAAGGAAGCCGTCAAGCTTTCCTGGCCGGGTGACAAGCCGAGCGAAAAGATGCCAAAGTGCAAATTCAAGCTCGAAAAGAGTATGGTCGAGGAAGAGACCGGCGAGGCAAGACCGCAGGTTTTAACCGATGCCATCGAGGTTATTGAATGCACCTGGATGCGCGAGCTCGACGGTGCTGACAAAGATTTGGCAGGTGAACTCAACGGATACGAGCCGCCTTATCACGATTTCAACGGCATCACAAGCAAGTTCGGCGCACATTTTATCCTGCGCGTTGACAAAATTCTGATGAAAAAGAAGTACAGAGATGCCATCATAAACGGCGTTAAGGCAAAGGACTTCCCCGCTCTTCCCGTTGACTACGGCTATCGTGATTCCAAGAACTTCTGGTTCCACAGAAAAACAAGAATGAGAGCGGAGCTTCTGCAGATGCGTCAGGCTTCTTTGGAGTCTGTACGTTACGCCGCAGACCGCGCAGATGATAAAATAAAGTTCACCGATGAGGCTCTTATGACCATTCTCGGTGTTCCGAGAGTATTCCTTTCTCTTGTTCTCAAAGGCTGTGTTGATTGGGCAAGAGAAAACAACGTTGAGCTTATTACTGCAGAGCATATGCAGATTATAAACGACAAACGTTCCAAAGAGAAAAACAAGAAGTGAGGAGAGATTTAAATGAAGGTAGTACTTGCAGGCGCTTTCGGCAATTTGGGCGCCGAGATTTTAAAATGTCTTTGCAAAGACGGTCACGAGGTTGTTGCAGCGGATTTGAAGGAGACTGCAGTTGAGGGCTGCGAGGGCGGATACTCCTTTGTGAAGATTGACGCCACCAACCCCGAAACACTCAAGGGTCTGTGCGACGGCGCAGAGGTAGTTATTTCCACCATCGGTCTCACCGGTGCATCCACAAAATTCACCTCTTACGACATCGACCACAAGGGCAACATAAACCTCTATGAAGAGGCAAAGCGTGCAGGGGTAAAGAAGTTTAACTATATCTCCGTTATCTCCTGCGACGAGCCCGGTGCAGAAAAGGTTCCGATGCTTCACGCAAAGTATCTTGTTGAGGAAGAAATTAAAAAGGGTGATATGGACTACGTTATCCATCGTCCGACGGGCTATTTCTACGATATTGCAAAGGTCTTCAAGCCCTACGTTGACAAGGGCGAAATGCAGCTTCTCAAGGGCTACGGAAAGGTGAAGGCAAACGTTGTCGACTGTCCTGATTTTGCGCAGTTTATCGTCGAGCATATGTGTGACACAAACGTCACCTACAACGTCGGCGGAAAGGAAACCTACACCTACGAAGAAATGGCTGACATGTGCTTTAAGGCGGCAAACAAGCCCCTTAAAATCAAGTGGGCACCCATCTGGCTTTTCGGAATTTTAGCAAATCTTCCCAAAATCAAAAAAGCCGGCAAGCACGACATCATTCTTTTCTCGAAATGGACTTTGAGCCACGACCTCGTCGGTGACACGGTCGTTGGAGAAAAGAGCTTTGCCGAGTACATAAACCGTTATTTTGCTTAACAGGAGGTAAAACACTATGCCTTGGAGTCTTTTAGGTATTCTCCTTGCGGTCTGCGCGGTTTTGTGCTGTGTGGGCTTCTACAAATTCGTATACTTTCTTTCCATCGGCTACGGCTTTGCGGTAGCAGGCGGAGGTATCGCGGTATTCATTATGGCGCTTATCAATCCCACCGAAACTCCCCTTTGGATTTTGGCGATTGAAGCTGTCCTCTTTGTCGCATACGGAATTCGTCTTTCGGGATTTTTGCTTGTGAGGGAGCTCAAAAACGTTTCCTTCAAGAAGACGGACGTCGCAAAAGAAACCCTCGCAAAGAATGACGAAAAGAAGATGCCAATCTTCGTTCTTGCTACAATCTGGGTATCCGTCGCCGTGCTCTACACCGCTCAGGTTTCTCCGATGCTGTTCCGTTACAGCAACGCTTCTACTGATTTTATCGTTCCCGTTGTTGGTTTTGCGGTTTCGGTTTTCGGTCTTATCCTCGAATCCGTCGCAGACAACCAAAAATCTGCTCAGAAAAAAGTTCGTCCCGATATGGTTGCTACAGATGGGCTTTATAAAATCGTCCGTTGCCCCAACTATCTCGGCGAGATAATCTTCTGGACGGGCGTGTTTATAAGTGGTATCACCTCCTACAGCACTATCGGTCAGTGGATAACCGCCGTTCTTGCTTACGTCTGCATTGTTTTCATTATGTTCAACGGCGCACAGCGTCTTGAAAAACGTCAGATGGCGCGTTACGGTGACAATGAGGAGTACAACACCTATGCAAACAAAACTCCCATCATCATTCCGCTTCTCCCCATCTACCACCTCAATAAAAAATAGGAGAGGTTTTATATGAAGGATTTTTCGGTTTCTATGGCGATTGTCGACTACATACCCGTAATCCTGTTTGCAGCGGCGGCTGTTTTGTTGATGCGTGACCTCTACAACAAAATGAGCAAAGGAGCCTTCGCGCTTTTTGCGGCAGGTGTCATTGATATCGTCTGTGCAGGAGCCTTGAAGGCGACCTACAAGCTTCTTTATGCTTCGGGCGCGTGTGATTTCGAGGCGCTCAACGCGATGTTCTTCCCCGTTCAATCCATCGGTTTCTTGCTTGCAGGAATAGGCATCATCGCAATGCTCTGCCACAAGCAGAACGTGACTTGCGCCGTTGTGCCGCCCGTTTTCACGGGAACGTTTGTTTTCGTGGGACTTATGGTTGCAGGGCTCGGACTTATGGACGTTGCGCTTTGCATACTCGCAGTCAAGCTCAAAAAGCCCGCATTCATCGCTCTGTTTGTAGTTTCATTTATCTGCTCGCTCTGTATGGGATACCTTTCCTCGCAGGATTTCGCGCAGGCATCTATGAACTGGATTGCAGAGGGCGTCAACGTCGTCGGACAAGGCACTTTGCTTGCAGGCGTTTGGCTTATGCACAAAAAAGGTCTTTGCGACCTCAAGCTCTGTGACGGCAAAGCTCAGTAACCAATACGGTTTTCAAATCAATAGCTGAGCAATACGGCATTGACAAAAACAACCTCGCAGTTATGGGCTCAAGCTCTTGGATTGGCTCGAAGATGATTAAACAAAAACGGACTATGGAAATCCATAGTCCGTTTAAATTTATTTTTAATCCAACGGTTTCATTGTGGGGATTTCCACTGAGCGAGTCTTATACATTGATTTAACCTCTCATTTCCTGACTTTGTTAATCCAAAGCGGTTTCATTGCAGAAAACAACCTATCATAATATGGCATAACTTTATCCCATTTGTCGTAAGAATTGTCGTAAAAAAACGAGGGTGTTTTCATTGCCCAACAAAGAAATACATATCCCCTAAACTGTATAATTACTATTTCTTCATTTGTCGCAAGAATAGCAGCACCGCCAACACGAGTATAATAGCGGCATATCCGAGCACCCACCAAAGATGAGGAAAAACCCCTACAAAATCTCCTACAAGTACAGCACGCTCCATCTCTACTGCGTGAACAAACGGAAGTGCGTATGCAATCTTCTTAAAAGCACCTCCTACAAGGTCAAGATCAAACCAAACACCCGACAACCACGCTGAGAGGTTAGTTAGTAACGCACCGCAGATACCACCTACCTGCTTATCGTTCAATACGCTTCCACAAAGAAGTCCTAACGCAATATAAAGGATGGATACAGGAACAATGAATACAACAGCATACAAAATATTTACAGTAATGTTGAGTCCGAGAATGATTGCGGCAATATAGCAGATAATGCATTGAGCGACAGAAATCGGAATTATCGGCAAAGTGTAACCAAGAATGAAATCCAGCGGAGTCAATGGTGTTGTATACAAACGTTGCAATAGCGAACTTCCTCTGTCCTTAGCGATAATAGTTGCCGAAAACAAAGTCATAAATGCTAAGCCGAAAACCGTTATACCCGGAGTCAGGTGTTGTATTTCAAACAGTTTTACGGGGATATTTGCTTGTATTGCGCTTAACAATAAAATCAAAACAAGGGGGAAACCAAGTCCAAAGATAAGTGTCAGCGGATCTCGTAATATTTCTTTCGTATTCCTGTTTGACAACGTGAGCATTCTCATTTTTCCACCCCCTTAACGACACGGACAAATGCTTGCTCGAAAGTATCCGTTCCTGCCGTTTCCTTAATCTTGTCAGCAGTATCACAAACAAGAAGCTTGCCGTCTTTCATAATAGCAATACGGTCAGACAAGGTTTCTGCTTCTTCCATATAGTGCGTTGTCAGAATAATGGTAACCTTC
>JAZSEP010000066.1:0-3930 GCA_045531755.1 Oscillospiraceae bacterium
AGTTGATTGGAGGACAAAATGAACACCGAATTTTCAAACATGCAGCGCGCAGAGGTACTCACACAAGCACTTCCGCACATTCAGAAATACTACGGCAAAATCGTTGTTATCAAATACGGCGGAAACGCGATGATAAACGAAGAACTCAAACAACAGGTTATGGAGGACGTAATTCTCCTTTCTCTCGTTGGGGTTAAGGTTGTTTTGATACACGGCGGCGGACCCGAAATCACAGAAGCGCTCAGCAAAAACGGCAAGAAAACCGAGTTTGTCGACGGACTCAGAGTCACCGACAGAGAAACTGCCGAAATAGTACAGATGGTGCTTTCCGGCAAGATAAATAAGAACCTTGTAAATCTTCTCGGTTCAAAAGGCGGTAAGGCGATAGGTGTTTCCGGTGTTGACGCGCATATAATCGAGGCTTGCGTAAAGGACGAAAGACTCGGCTTTGTAGGAGAGATAACCTCTGTTAACGTACAGCCGATAATAGATATGCTTGAACACGGATATATCCCCGTTGTTTCAACCGTCGGTTGCGATAAGGACGGCAATATCTATAACATTAACGCAGATACCGCGGCAGCATATATAGCAGGCGGAATGAAGGCTGAAAGACTCATCTCGATGACCGATATCGCTGGAATCCTCAAGGATAAGGACGACCCCGATTCGCTCATTCCAAACATCACTATAAACGAAGCGTATAAGCTCTTCGAGGACGGCACCGTTTCGGGCGGTATGATTCCCAAGGTTCAGTGCTGTATTGACGCAATACATAAGGGCGTTGAAAAGGTAATCATAATGGACGGACGCGTTCCGCACTCCTTGTTGATAGAGCTTCTTACCGACGAGGGCGCAGGAACAATGGTTACGGAGGACGAAGATGAGCGTTAAACCAAACGACGAAAACTATATCGCCCACACCTATGCCCGCTTTCCCATAACTCTTGTAAGCGGAAAGGGCTCGCTTGTCGTCGACGAAAACGGCAAAGAATATATAGATATGGCGACTGGAATTGCGGTGAACACCTTTGGCTACTGCGACGAGGAGTGGACAAAAGCGACAAGCGAACAGCTTTTCAAGCTTCAACACGCATCAAACCTGTACTACACCGAGCCATGCACAAAGCTCGCAAAGCTTCTTTGCGAAAAAACGGGTATGAAAAAGGTGTTCTTTTCAAACTCGGGAGCCGAGGCAAATGAGTGCGCGATAAAGGTGGCAAGGAAATATGCCGCACAGAAAAAAGGCGAAGAGTACTACAAGATAATCACTTTGGTGAACAGCTTTCACGGCAGAACGATAACCACTCTCGCTGCCACAGGTCAAGAGGTTTTTCATAAAGATTTCTTGCCGCTAACGGACGGATTTGTATACGTTCCTGCAAACGATAACGAGGCGCTTGAAAAGGCAGTGGAGCAAAACAAAATCGCCGCAATAATGTTTGAAATTGTGCAGGGAGAGGGAGGAGTAATGCCCCTCGAACAGAGCTTTTGCGACTGTATCAAAAAGCTCTGCACAGAAAACGATATAATTATGATAACCGATGAGGTGCAGTGCGGAAACGGTAGAAGCGGAGCGTTGTACGGATATATGAAAAGGGGCTTGACCCCCGACGTCGTGACAACGGCAAAGGGACTGGGCGGAGGACTTCCTATAGGCGCAACCCTGCTTGGCGAAAAAACAGCAGACGTTCTTGTTGCAGGTGACCACGGCTCGACCTTTGGCGGAAATCCCGTTTGCTGTGCAGGTGCTTATAATATACTCTCCCGAATTGACGAAAACCTGCTCAAAGGGGTAGAGGAGAGAAGTGGGTACGTAGTTTCCGAGCTTTCAAAAGCAAAAGGCGTGAAAAACGTCAGCGGAATGGGACTTATGCTCGGTATAGAAACCGAAAAACCTGCGTCCGACGTTATCAATGAGTGTGCTAAAAACGGAGTGCTCGTGATAAAAGCAAAAAACAAGGTGAGGATTCTTCCTGCACTGAATATCCCGATGGAGCTTTTGAAAAAAGCAGTTGAAGTAATCAAATCAGCTTGCGAATAAGGAGAAGAAAAATGGACTTAAAAGGAAAAAGTTTCTTAAAGCTTTTGGACTTTACACCTGATGAAATAGGCGGCTTGATAGAGCTTGCAGAGCAGTTTAAAAAACAGAAGAAGGCAGGAATACCGCACAAAATATGTGAAGGTAAAAACCTTGCGCTAATCTTCGAGAAAACAAGCACGAGAACACGCTGCAGCTTTGAGGTTGCCGCACGGGATTTGGGAATGGGCGTCACCTATCTCGACCCATCAGGCTCTCAGATCGGCAAAAAAGAAAGCACTGCGGACACCGCAAGGGTGCTTGGCAGAATATACGATGCTATTGAATACCGCGGCTATGCACAGACTACGGTAGAGGACCTTGCAAAATACTCGGGAGTTCCCGTTCTGAACGGACTCACCGACGAATTTCACCCCACACAGATTCTTGCAGACTTTCTCACAATCAAGGAACACTTCGGTAAGCTCAAGGGCATAAAGCTTGTCTACATGGGTGATGCGCGTTTTAATATGGGCAACTCGCTTATGGTGGGCTGTGCAAAGATGGGACTTCAGTTTGTCGCTTGCGCCCCGAAGGAATATTTCCCCGACCCCAAACTGATTGCTGAGTGCGAAAAGATAGCCAAAGAAACGGGCGCGACCCTTTCGTTTGAAAGTGACGTCAAAACCGCTTGTAAAAATGCGGACGTTATCTACACTGATATCTGGGTTTCTATGGGCGAACCCGTTGAGGTTTGGGAAAAGCGCATCAACGACCTCGGCCCCTATCAAGTCAATATGGATGTTATGAATATGGCAGGGGAGAACGCCGTGTTTATGCACTGCCTGCCCTCATACCACGACCTAAATACCGCCGTAGGCAAGGAAATGGGCGAAAAATTCGGCAGAGATTCGATGGAAGTCACCGACGAAGTCTTTGAAAGTGAACGTTCTATAGTCTTTGATGAGGCAGAAAACCGTATGCACACCATAAAAGCAGTCCTCGCAGCTTTTGTGGGTTAAAAATAAAGCCGTCCGAAATAATCGGACGGCTTTCAATTTATTCTGCAATGAAATGATATTTAACCGTTGTAAAGTCACCGTTTGCAAAGTGCGGAACAACGCCGATAGACGTCAAAACCTCTCCGGAAAGAGTGAGATTTAATTCGGGAACGTTATATCTGCGCTTTGGGTCAAGCCCCGCAACACGAACTCTGTAAATCTCGTTGTTCACACTTCCAAGTCTGCGATAGCAAACCAAAATCGCCTCGCTCTTATCCTTGGAAACAACGGCCTCCGAGAAGAAGTTGGATTTGTGTGGGTCTTCAATTCTGTACAAATCTCCTTCGAGAATAAGATGCTGGGTTTTGCGGTACTCCGTAGTTTGCTTGATAACGTCCTCTCGGTCCTTTTCTGTGAACGTGGTGGTGTCAAGCTCATATCCCGTAGCGCCGAGCTGTGCAATGTTTGCGCGTGTGGAAAACGGCGCTGTGCGCCCTGTCTGATGATTAGGACAGATAGAAACGTGACAACTCATGCTTGACAAGGGATAAACAAGGGACGTTCCATACTGAATAAAGGTGCGTTCCTCAGCATCTGTGTCGTCCGAGGTCCAAATCTGTGGGAAATAGTGTAATATCGCAGGGTCAAATCTCGCTCCACCCGCCGAACAACCTTCAAAGAAGACGTCGGGATTTGCACTGACAATCCTCTCGCAAAGGTCATACAAACCCAATGCGTAGCGGTGAGCAAATTCACTCTGCCTTTCGGAGTCGCGGCCGATAGAATAGCTGTCGGTAACGTTTCTGTTGAAATCCCACTTGACGTATTCTATCTTGTTTTCAGAAAGGATTTTGTTGACAGAATCCACTATGTAATCACGAACTTCCTCGCGAGTGAGGTCGAGGACAA
>JAZSEP010000046.1:0-43691 GCA_045531755.1 Oscillospiraceae bacterium
GGAAATAGATATACACTATATGGCCCAAAAGTATTTTAGTAAGGGAATACATTGTTATGGTACTTTGGAAGACCTGATTAATGATATTGGGGTCGAGTGTTTAAGGGAAAATGCCGGGGGAACGCTGTATTGTGTTTATAGGGTTAAACAAGGCGGATTGTTGTATGTTTTTTACAACAAATATGGCATGATGCTGCAATGGTTTTACGTTAGAAACGATCTTTCGTATGCAGATTTGTCCTATGCTTTGCGGGAGAATAGCACCCTGGAAGATTTGAAAAAGATTGACGATACTCTACAGATATTTGAAAATTTGTATAATTCAAATTCCAAAATAATACAGCTAAGGGAAGGGACTTACTCTGCGGCTGTCTATTTGAATGATGGGATTTTGGATTTGGGGTATAAAAAAGAGAACGACAAATTTGTCCTGATTTTAAATGAATATCTGCCGTTTTTCTCAAACAACTTCATTAGGCAAGATTTCCGATCTGGCGTCTATAAGACCTATGATGCATCGATTTACGATATGGACAGAATAAAATGACCGTTTATAGAAATGTGTTTCATTGACTTCTTTTATTCGGTTTTGTATACTGAAATTAGCAAGACAATCTTTTACAATATATAAGGATATGGTCGGATGAAAAAAGAAGTCAATAACATATATAGTCTATTATCATTAGTATGATATACTTAAATCGAGAGGTGATGAGATGAAAAGCAAAAAATCCATTACAGCTTTTTTGGGGATTGTTTCTCTGGCTTTGATTATTTTCAGCATTTCATCTTGTGAAAAATCAAATGAAACTTTTACTGAAACCGAACAAGAAACACTGTTGTCTTCTTCCGGAAATGAATACGCCTTCCTTGCTAACGAAGGGATTTTGCATTATTTTGGCGAATTGGAATTCTTGGGTGGCGTAGAAGATGAGATTAAGAAAGAAAATCCCTTAGGACCATCCTATCAGAATGGGCTGTATGCTATACAAGGCAATAAAACGAAAAATATTTTAATTAGGCGCTTACCTGACAACGAATGGTACGCTATATACAGAAAGGCAGATCTGCCGGAGTTTGATTTTTCTGTTGATAATTGTGACAGATTAGAGTTCATTTCAGGCCCTGATTGGCCAAGAGACGAGGCCCACGTTACTTGCGGCGATGGTATTACTGATAAGGCGGAAATCCAAGAGTTTTTAGCCGAAATAAGAACACAACCAACTCCGGAAGAAGCGGGTTTGTACGGCTTGATTAAAAAAGAAAACGGAAGTCTGGAAAATTGTTACACCTGTGCAAGCGTATATGCCTTTTTCGATGAAGAACCGTATTTAGCAAAGATTATGGAAGTATGGTCATACAACGATTTAGCATATTCTATTAGCATTGGAGAAAAAGACTACGTTTTACCTGAAAAATGGCTTGAAAAACTAAAACAAAATTGATATAGTTGTTTAGGAATACGTACAATATGAACACAAATAAATGGCTTGACAAAAACACCGAGTCGCTTGTAGGTAAAACGATAGCGGTGACGGGCAGTACAGGCGGAATAGGCAGAGAGCTTTGCTTTTATCTTGCTGGGCTCGGTGCATCGCTTATACTTCTTGACAGAAACAAAGAACGTTCCGAGAGGCTCAAAAACGAGCTTCTGACCGCTTTTCCAAATATACATTCAGTGTCTGAACGTTGATATGGAACGCTTTGAAACGGTGAAATCTGTCTGTGAGACGCTGAAAACCGAAAAGATAGACGTTTTCATCCACAACGCAGGGGCATACAGCATACCAAGACACACCTGTGACACGGGGTATGATAACGTTTTTCAGATAAATTTCGTGTCGCCGTACTATATGATTCGCGAGCTTGAAGTGGAAAAGACTGTGGTGGTAGGAAGCATAGCACATAACTACTCGCACGTCGACCCCGACGATATCGATTTTTCAACGAGAAAAGCATCTTCGAAGGTATACGGCAACTCAAAGCGCTTTCTGATGTTCGCGCTTTATGAGCTCTTCAAAAACAAAGAACGTTTGAGCATCACCCATCCGGGAATCACCTTCACGAATATAACAAACCACTATCCCAAGCTGATTTTCGCCATCATAAAGCATCCGATGAAGGTTATCTTCATGAAGCCTAAAAAGGCAGTTCTTTCGGTGCTGAAGGGCGTGTTTGACTCTTGCGGATATCACGAGTGGATAGGTCCGCGCCTCTTTGACGTTTGGGGGCTCCCGAAAAAGAAAAAGCTGAAAACCTGCTCTATAAGGGAAAGCGAACAGATAGGAAAAATTGCAGAAGAGATATATAAAAAGCTCCGTCATTGACGGAGCTTTTTAAGTTATCTTTTGTTGCTTGTGTTGAGCTGGCTTTCGAGGATTTCGTTTGCGGTTTTGAGTGCAACCTCGGAAGGCTTTTTGTGAAGCTCGATGTAGCAAACCTCGTCGGGAGCAAGGGAGAATTCCACCTCTCCGTTTTTGCCTATCGGGAGAAGAGTGTATTCCATTGCAGAACAGCCCTTGAGGTATTCTTCCTCAAACGGAGTGAGGTTTGCAGGTCTTCCCATCTTGATCCACTCTTCGTAGGGACTGCCTTGACCTGCCTTGATTTTTGCCTGCTCACAGATGTATTCGTCGGGATTTGTACTGTCGATAACAATAGTATCTGTCCATGTCGGCTGGTCTTTGATTTCGGGGAAGTTGCAGTTGTAAAGGAAGACTCTCGTTGTACCAAACTCTTCGCAAGCGAGCATTCCGCAGCCCTTCGGAGCAGAAACGTTGGTTTCAAATCTGTCACCGCGGAGCTTTTTGAGCAGGGTAAATACGTTGTAGGTAGCCTTCTTTGTGCCGTTGATTGTGAGAAGTCCGTATGTGCCGGAGAAGGGGGTGTGGCGCATCTGTGATTCTTCAAAGATGTCGCTGACCGTCCAGTAGGAAACGCCCTTGCTGTAGTCCATAGTTTCAACCATACAACGCGCAACACAGCTTGCACCGTACAAAAGGTCGAGTGCAGGGTTGTTGAGGAAGGTAATCTTTCCGTCACCGTCAGCGGTGAGGGTGTTGAACTCTGTCCAATAGATGTCGATGTCGGGACGACTGGATTTTTCAACAGCCTCTTTGACCTTTTTGACCTCCTGAACAAAGTAATCGCCGATTTCCTTGTAAGGAGAGTTTTCGCGTGTCTTGTAAATGCAATACTCGTCCTGCGGATAGAGGTGTGTCGTTACAAAATCAAGGGGTATATTTTTCTCTGTGCAGTATTCAATCAAATCGGTAACCCAAGCACAGACTGCGGTAGCAGGGCCGCCGACTCTGTAGCTTTCGCTGACGGATTTTACAGCCTTTGCAGATGCTTCGTAAAGGTCAAAGTAATCCTGCTGTGTGCCTGTCCAGAAGCACTTCAGGTTAGGCTCGTTCCAAACCTCAAAGAACCAGGTGGAAACCTCGTCATAGCCGTATCTCTCTGTGACGTGGAGCGTGAAGCTTCTTATGAGGTCATACCACAGTTCCATCTTAGAGGGGGGAGTGATGTTCATCTTGTACCAGAACATCGTCTGCTCGCCGCTTGCAAAGAACGTGGGCATAGGATTAAGCTCAACAAACGGCTTCATGCCGATGGAAAGCAGAAAATCGTATATCTTGTCAATGTGATGCCAATGATAGCCAAAGGTTCCGTCGGGCTTTTTATACACAACGTCCATATCGTCGTGGAAAACCGCGTGGAAACGGCAGTATTTAAAACCGATTTCCTTCTGCGCAAGGGTCAGATGCTCTTGAATATCTGCACGGAGAAGGTCGTAACCTCTGCCGACAGAAACACAGCTGAGGCAGGGGAGAAAAATCTTTTTGTCCATTTTTTTGTCAAGTTTTATCATAGCAAATACCTCACTACTACATTATTGATAAGATTATACCACAATAATAGTTGTTTTTCAATAAGACGGGCGAAAATAAAATATGGAGTATGTAACAAACAATCGCCTGAAAATTCAAAAGCATCGGCTTTGACCGATGCTTTCAAAATTAAAGACCGTTAGGATTGTTCTTTGTAAAGTTCCAGGAGTCTGCACACATCTCTTCGATGCCTCTCTCTGCAACCCAGCCAAGCTCGTCTTTTGCGCGGCTCGCGTCTGCAAAGCAAACGGCGATGTCACCGGGGCGGCGGTCAACAATCTTGTAGTTCACCTTTCTTCCGCTTGCCTTTTCGAAAGCAGAAACAACGTCAAGAACGCTGTAGCCGTTTCCTGTGCCGAGGTTGTAGGTGTGAACACCTGTGTCCTTTTCAACCTTTTCAACGGCTCTGAGATGTCCGATTGCAAGGTCAACAACGTGTATGTAATCTCTGACGCCTGTTCCGTCGTGGGTAGGATAGTCATTACCGTAAACACTCAGACAAGGAAGCTTGCCGACGGCAACCTGCGCAACGTAGGGGAGAAGATTGTTAGGAATTCCGTTGGGGTCCTCTCCGATAAGTCCGCTCTTGTGAGCACCGATGGGGTTAAAGTATCTGAGAAGAGCCACACTCCACTCCTTGTCGGAAACGTAGAGGTCGCGGAGAATATCCTCAATCATCAGCTTCGTGCTTCCGTAGGGGTTTGTTGTGTGAAGCTCAAAATCTTCCTTTATCGGAACGGTTTTCGGGGAACCGTAAACTGTAGCAGAAGAGCTGAAAACAATCTTCTTAACACCGTGAGCTGCCATCTCTTCACAGAGAATAAGGGTGCTTGTGATGTTGTTGTGATAGTATCTCAAAGGAATGGAAACCGATTCGCCAACAGCCTTCAGACCTGCGAAATGAATAACGCTTTCAATCTCGTTTTCATCAAAAATTTTCTTAACAGCCTCACGGTCAAGAAGGTCAGCCTCATAGAACTTGAAATCCTTGCCTGTGATTTTTTTGATGCGGTTGAGTGCTTCAGGCTTTGAGTTGCAGAAATTATCCACAACAACGATATCTTTTCCGCTTTCAAGAAGCTCAACACAGGTGTGAGAACCGATGTAACCTGCGCCGCCGGTAACCAAAACTGCCATAATAAGTTTCCTCCCTATTACAAAAATCCATATTGTTTACAAGAAAATTATATTAAATCAGCAGTAGAAAGTCAATAGAATGAGCGATAAATCCATTGAAACAGAAAAAAGTCTATATATGTCAAAAAAGTTTAAGGGTGTAAAGAAAAAACACTTGACAGACGAATATACTTTTGGTATAATGATTGAGGTAAAAGATTAGACAATGAGGGCGGTGATAAGAGATGAAAAAGGATTGGAAAATTTCCGTTTTATTGGACCTGTACGGTAAGCTCTTTTTGACAGACAAACAGTATAAGGTGGTAGACCTCTACTACAATGCCGATCTGTCACTCTCGGAGATCGCGCAACAGGAAAACATTACCAGACAGGGAGTCCGCGACAGCATAAAACGCGGTGAAATAGCGCTTCTGGAGGCTGAGGATAAGCTCAAATTCTATGAGAAACAGCTCGAGGCCGAGAAGATAAGAGAAAGCGTCGTAAAGAGCGCGAATGCGATTATGGAAAACAGTCAGGGCTCAAAGATTATCGAGAAATATGCCATGAACATTATTTCGTGTATGTCAAGGTTGGAAGAACAGGAGTGATGATTTCTGGCATTCGAAGGATTAACCGAGAAGCTGTCTTTGACCTTTAAAAAGCTTCGCTCGAGAGGTAAGCTCAACGAAGCGGACGTCAAAGAAGTAATGCGAGAAATACGACTTGCGCTTTTGGAAGCCGATGTAAACTATAAGGTCGCAAAGGACTTTGTAGCATCGGTCAGCGAAAGATGTGTGGGCGAGGAGATAATGAAAAGCCTCACTCCTGCACAGCAGGTCATAAAGGTAGTAAACGAAGAACTAACCAAACTTATGGGTGCCGAGCATACAAAGCTCAATTTGGCACCGCATCCGCCCACAGTCGTGCTTTTGTGCGGACTTCAGGGCGCAGGTAAAACCACGCACGCGGCAAAGCTCGCGTTGTATCTCAAGAAACAGCAGGGAAGAAGACCCTTGCTTGTTGCCTGTGATATCTATCGACCTGCAGCTATTGAACAGCTGAAGGTTGTTGGAAATAAAGTTGGAGTGCCCGTGTTTGAAATGGGTACTGAAAACCCCGTAAAGATTGCTCAAAAGGCTATATCTCACGCAAAGGACTATGGTAACGATATCGTTATCCTTGATACCGCAGGCCGTTTGCATATCGACGAACAGCTTATGGGCGAGCTCAAGGAAATCAAGGAAAAGATAAACCCAAGCGAGATTATGCTCGTCATCGATGCGATGACCGGACAGGATTCTGTAAACGTTGCGAAATCCTTTGATGAGGCACTTGGAATAGACGGCGTGATTCTCACAAAGCTTGACGGTGATACCCGAGGCGGTGCAGCTCTTTCTGTCAGAGCTGTCACAGGAAAGCCCATAAAATTTGCAGGTGTCGGCGAAAAGCTTGAAGATTTGGAACCCTTCTATCCCGACAGAATGGCATCAAGAATTCTGGGAATGGGCGACGTGCTCTCCCTCATCGAAAAGGCACAGACCGAATACGATGAAAAAGAAGCAGAAAAACTGGTACAGAGGATGCAGGAAAACAAGTTTGACCTCAACGACCTCCTCGACCAGATGAAACAGATTAAAAAGCTTGGTCCCTTGCAGCAGGTAATGTCAATGATACCAGGTACACAGGGAAAGATAAGCGACGAGGATGCTGAAAAAGGTGAAAAACAGCTTGTGCATACCGAGGCTATCATAAATTCTATGACACCTGCCGAGAGAGCAAAGCCGGACATCGTAACTCCGCAGAGAAAGCGCAGAATAGCAGCAGGAAGCGGAACGAAGGTTGAAGACGTAAATCGCCTTTTAAAACAGTATGAACAGATGCGCAAAATGATGAAACAAATTTCATCAAAGGGAAAGAAAGGCAAAAGAATGCGCGGATTTCCCGGCGGGATGAATTTCCCGATGTAATTGGTATTGACCGCGAAAGCGGCGAAATATATAAACACAAACAGGAGGTGACAGTGTAATGGCTGTAAAAATAAGACTTCGCAGAATGGGTGCCAAGAAAGCTCCTTTCTATCGTATCGTTGTTGCAGACTCAAGATATCCCGCTGACGGAAGATTCATTGAGGAGATCGGATACTACGATCCCACAAAGGATCCTATCGTTGTAAAGGTAGATGCAGATAAGGCTAAGTCCTGGATTGCAAACGGCGCTCAGCCCACCGATACAGTAAAATCCATTCTCAAAGCTAACAAGGTTCTGTAAGTAATACCGAAGGAGGAAAACTAAATGGAGAATCTTCTTAAGGTAATAGCACAGGGACTGGTTGAAGAGAAGGATGCTGTAACCGTAACTGTTGATGAGCCAAACGAAGAGGGAGTAGTTGTCTACCACCTCAGCGTTGCACAGCAGGATATGGGAAGAGTTATCGGTAAGCAGGGAAGAATTGCAAAATCCATTCGTATGGTAATGCGTGCCGCTGCTACTAAAAACAATCAGAAGATTTCTGTAGAAATAGACTGATTGCCAAAAGATTCATGTGTAGAAAAAGATTAAACTGCGGATATTTGATATGCGTTGTTTAATCTTTTTTGTTACACAAAAGGTGAGAATATGGAAAAGTATTTAAAAGGCGGAAAGATAGTCACAACACACGGTATACGCGGTGAGGTAAAGGTACAGCCCTGGACCGACACCCCCGATGTTTTTTGTGATTTGAAAAAGGTATATATAAATAAAGGCGCGACAGTAATTGATGTTGAAAACGCGAGAGAACACAAGAATATGCTCATCATAAAGCTTAAAGGAACCGATACCGTCGAGGCCGCACAGAAGATGGTTAATACAATACTTTATATTGACCGAAGCGATATCAAGCTTGAAGAAGGCGCGTATTTTATACAGGACATCATCGGACTTGAGGTTGTGGATGTTGACAACGGCAAACACTATGGAAAGGTCACCGACGTCACTTCAACAGGAGCAAACGACGTGTTCCATATAACACTTGAAAACAAGACCTATTTGATACCAAATATCAAATCTGTTGTAATAGATATAGATGTAGAGGGCGGAAAAATCACAATCCGTCCGTTAGAAGGATTGTTGGAATATGAGAATTGATATACTGACGCTTTTCCCCGATATGTGCGAAGCTGTAATGGGCGAGAGCATAATCGGCAGAGCGAGAAAAGCAGGATTTATCGAGGTGGAGTGCCACAACTTCCGCGACTATGCATTCAATAATCAAAAAAGGGTGGATGATGCTACGTACGGCGGAGGAAAGGGAATGCTTCTGCAAGCAGAACCCATCTACCAATGCTACAAAGCGGTTTGTGGAAAAATCGGAACAAAACCTCACGTGGTGTATATGTCCCCGCAAGGCAGAGTACTCAACCAAAAGATAGCTCTTGAATACTCGAAGATGGATAATATTATGATTCTCTGCGGTCACTACGAAGGTGTCGATGAACGACTTCTTGAGGAAATAGTAGATTCCGAGATTTCCATAGGCGACTATGTAATGACAGGCGGAGAGCTTCCTGCAATGGTGTTTGCGGATACTGTACTGCGACTTTGCGAAGGCGTTCTGGACAGCGAGGAGTGCTTTACAGAAGAAAGCCACTTTTCCGGACTTTTGGAGTATCCTCAATACACAAGACCTCCCGTGTGGAACGGAAGGGAAGTGCCTGAAATTCTGAAATCGGGTCATCACGGAAAGATTGCGCAGTGGCGGCTTGAAAAGGCAATAGAACGCACAAAACAAAAACGCCCCGATATGTACGAGGCGTATATGAAACAAAAAAACGAATAACAAATGCCCCGACAGCACGTTTGAAACGCGCTGTCGGGGCATTTTAAAAAGAGAAAGTTATTCCATAATAAAGAAAAGCGCCGTGTTAATACACGGCGCTTTTAATATTGAGATTAGCCAATCTTTTCAACCTTGAAGTCATCGATGATAATAGCAAGGTTAGGAGCCTTCTCGTCGGTGTTACCGATGAGAACTACCTGGAGATCATCATACATATTAGTAATGTTGAGCTCGAAGGAAACGTCTACAACGTCACCGGTGGAAAGATCTACAGGTCTGTATCCGCTGACTTTGTTAAGACTGCTCTTTTCAGCAGCTTCAGCAGAAGGTCTGAACTCAACGAGGAGTGTGTTCTCCTTTGTGCCTTCGCCGCCAACAGCCTTAGCCTTGAAGCTGATCTTGTAGGTTCCGCCGAAAGGCATAGAATAATCGTCTTTTGTTGTATAAGCAACAGGACCATATTCATTGCCGGGAGCGAGCTGAATCTTCAGAGATTTAGAACCGCTGATAACTTCGCTTGCGTCTGTTGTAATGCTGAGAGTGTTCTCGTAAACTTCTTTAAGTACGAGAGCATCATTTTCAAAGTCTACGTTCTCGGGAGCCTTGTAGGGTTCCTGCTCCTCATACTGCTTCTCAGAAACGAGGATGTTGATCTGGTTCTGGAAGGAAGGAGTGAACTTCTCGATAGCAGCGGTAACGCCCATAGTTCTGGATGCTGTCCATACCTGGTACATCATATCGCCGAGAGTACCGATCTTGTTGTAATAGTCCTTGATGAGCTTTTCTTCACAAGAAAGAGCACGTGCAAGTGTATCTTCGTCAACGCCCATCATCATTGTAGCGTTTGTAGCCTCAACGTAGTCGAACTTGCCGATATCAGCGCAGATGAATACCTTTGCGCCTTCTATGTTCTTGGAGCCCTTACCGATACAGATAGCCTCAGAACCTGTGCTGATGGAGCCCATGTAGCCTTCGCCATCTTCTCCCTTGGGGAAGGGAACCCAAACAGCGTCAAAGTTTACGTTGCAGTCGGGAGAGCTCTTGGAGTAGTATCTCGAACACTGAATACGCTCACCATACATTGCGATCTTTCCTGCAGGGAAATCTCTGTCAGGTGTGCCGTTGGTGGAGTATGCGGAAATTTCGTTAGCATACTCAAGACCTCTGATGTACTCGGGTCTGTCCCAAACGAGGTCAATACCGGTGTTTGTAAACTCGACAGTCTTTGCTCCGTTACCGATAGTGAAGAGCTGTCTTGCAGTAGAACCATAACCAAAAGTATCGTTTACACCGTCGGAATCGACGTCTATGGTAAGTTCTTTAGCCAACTCGATCATGTTAGGAATAGTCCATTCGCCGTTTTCCCACATTTCGAGAGGAGTTGTAAGACCGTTATCTTCGAAAAGGTCGTTGTTGTACCAAACGCCGTAAAGCTCACCACAGTCACGATAGGTGTAGTTTTTAGCCCTTACCTGTACACCGTAGGTGAGTCCGTTCCACATGTAAATTCTGTTAAAGTATCTGTCGTCTTCAACAGGAAGATGCTCGTCCATAGGCTCGAGAAGACCCTTAACTGCGGTTGTAGGGAAGTTAACTCTTGTGAGAGTGTCATAAGCAGTACCGCCAACGTAAGCAGCAACCCACTTCATATCACGCTCAGCCCAAGCACAAGTATCCATATCATACTCGATGCCGTAAGCCTCTTCTTTCCAGCCGATTTCCTGTGCATACCACGCGTCATCGGGAGCAGGAGAGATAAGACCCTTTACGATTGGGTTAGAGAGTTCTCCAACGTCTTCGGGTTTGTACAAAAGGTCGCCGTTGTCATCATAACGAACGCCTGATGTAGCGTCTGAACCCTTACTGTTGTTGTTACCTGTTCCGCCGCAAGCAGCGAGAGCAAACAACATAACAACTGCAAGGAGAACAGAAAGAAGTCTTGTAAATGTTTTCATAATGCTTTCTCCTTTTGGGTGAAAAATTGTTCAGTATCATTATAACAATGTTAGTAAAAAATGTAAATATAAAAACAAAAGTGTGCGAAAAAATCACACACTTTTGCGAAGTTTTTAAATATAATTATAGCTGTTTTGCCTACTGAATTAAGTCGCATAACTTAAAAACTTATGTTTATTACACAAAACCGTCTTATTCCTCAATCTTTGTGACTGCAATGCACAGGTCATCAAGACTTTTTTGGTCAACGGGGGCAGGACAAGCAGACATAAGCTCGCTTGCATTTTGCACCTTCGGGAATGCGACAACGTCTCTGAGGCTTTCCGCGCCGCACATAAGCATTGCAAGACGGTCAAGACCGATACCGGCACCACCGTGAGGCGGAGCGGCATACTTGTAGGCGTCAACGAGGAATCCGAATTTTGTTTGGATTTCTTCGTCGGTAAGACCCAAGGACTCAAACATCTTCTTCTGAAGCTCAGCGTCGGTGATTCTTATCGAACCGCTGCAAAGCTCAATTCCGTTTGCAACAAGGTCATAAGCCTTTGCTCTGACTTTTCCGGGGTCGGTGTCAAGATATTCAAGGCACTCGTCCAAAGGCATAGTGAAAGGATGGTGCATTGCAAGCCAAGTCTGAGACTCTTCGTCCCATTCGAAGAAGGGGAATTCGGTAATCCACAAAAGATTGAATCCGTCGGGGATAAGGTCAAGCTGTTTTCCGACCTTGAGCCTGAGAGCGCCCAGTGTGGGAAGAGTGACTCTGTCCTTATCTGCAACGATGAGGGCAACGTCGCCTTTGCTGCAATCAAGTCTTTCCATAATTGCCGAAAGCTCATCCTCGGTCATAAACTTAGCAAACGAGCAAGCAGGTGTATCCTCAACCCAACGAATGAAGGCGAGACCCTTTGCACCAATGCCGCGGACAAACTCGGTGAGCTTGTCAATCTCTTTTCGGGTGAGCTTTTCAGCACCGCCCTTAACGGTGATGCCGCGAACACTGCCGCCGTCTGCCACAGCAGAGGAGAAAACGGAGAATCCGCAATCCTTTACGATATCGGAAAGATTTACGATTTCCATACCAAAACGGGTGTCGGGCTTGTCCGAACCGTATCTTTCCATAGCTTCCGTGTAGGTAAGACGGGGAAGAGTTTCGGGAAGATTTACGTCCAAAACCTTCTTGAACAGACGATTTACAAAGCCCTCAATCATAGACATAATGTCGTCCACGTCAACAAAGCTCATCTCAAGGTCGATCTGTGTGAACTCGGGCTGACGGTCAGCGCGCAGGTCTTCGTCACGGAAGCAACGTGCAAGCTGAATGTAACGGTCATAACCCGAAATCATAAGAAGCTGTTTGTAGATTTGGGGAGATTGAGGAAGCGCATAGAAGCTTCCGGGATGAACTCTTGAAGGTACGAGATAGTCGCGCGCACCCTCGGGAGTAGAGCGAATCATCATAGGAGTTTCGATTTCGAGGAATCCGTTTTCATAGAAGTATTCACGTGTCACTTTTGCAATCTCGTGACGCATAATGATGTTTCTCTGAAGCTCGCTTCTTCTCAAATCGAGGTAGCGGTATTTGAGCCTTAACTCATCCTTGACGTTTGTCTTGTCTGTTATCTCAAAGGGAGGAGTCTGTGCCTTTGAAAGAATTCTCAAATCTGTGACAAAAACCTCGATGTTTCCGGTTTTTATCTCTCGGTTTACAGACTCTCTCTGACGGACAGTACCCTTTGCCATAAGCACAAATTCGCTTCTGACGGTCTGTGCCTTTTCAAATACAGCCTTGTCGGTTGCATCGCCGAAAGCAAGCTGAATAATACCGCTGCGGTCGCGAAGGTCGATGAAGAGAAGGTTTCCAAGGTCCCTCGTTTTCTGAACGAAACCGCAAACAACAACCTCGGCACCGATATCAGAATCGGAAACCTCGGTACAATAATGTGAACGCTTAAGTCCTTTCATTGTGTCAGCCATAAAACTACCTCCTGTATCAAAGCGAAAGATTTGGGAATTCTCCGCCCAAAAGATCAATAATTGAACCCATTGTAGAATCTATCTGCGAATCATATAGCTTTTGTGCTATTTCATCAAGAGAAATTTCACAGGAAGAACCGTCAGCCATATTCTTGAGAACCGCTTTTCCTGTTTCAATCTCGGAATCGCCGAGCACCATAGAATATTTTGCGCCGATTTTGTCAGCGTATTTCATCTGTGCCTTAACGCTTCTGCCCATAACGTCACTCTCGGCAAAAAAGCCTTCCTTGCGAAGCGAGGCAGAAAGCTCAAAAGCCTTCATAGCCGCAGCATCACCGATAGAGGCAATGTAGACGTCGCAGGTGTTTTCCTTTTCATACTCACAACCGCAGGCATCCATCAGAAGAATGAGTCTTTCAAGACCCATCGCAAATCCAAGCGCCGGAGTAGCCTGACCGCCCATCTGCGAAACAAGACCGTCATAGCGTCCGCCGCCACAAACCGTACCCTGCGCACCGATGTTTGAAGAAACAAACTCAAACACCGTTTTTGTATAGTAGTCAAGTCCGCGCACTATCGACGGGTTGACTGTGTAATCGATTTCCAACATATCAAGACGCTTTTTAACCCCGTCAAAATGCTCGCTGCATTCGTCACAGAGGAAATCAATAATTTTCGGCGCGTCCTTTGCAATCTCGGAGCAGATAGGGCTCTTGCAATCGAGAATTCTCATCGGGTTTTTCTCGAGTCTGCCCTTGCAGGTTTCGCAAAGTCTGTCGGTGTGTCCCTCAAAGTATTTCATCAACGCTTCGTGATAGTTCTTACGGCATTCGGGACAACCGATGGAATTTATCTCAAGCGAGATGTTTGAGATTCCCAAGAAATCAAAGATGTCCTTTACCATAGCAATAAGCTGTGCATCTGCAGAGGGGGAAGCGCTTCCGAACATCTCTGCACCAAACTGGTGAAACTCTCTGAGCCTGCCTGCTTGAGGCTTTTCATAGCGGAAGCAGGAAACAAGATAGGAAACCTTGAGCGGAAGAGCTTCGTTTAAAAGTCCGTTTTCGATAACCGCTCTGACTGTTCCTGCAGTACCCTCGGGACGAAGTGTGATTGAACGGTCGCCCTTGTCGTTGAAGGTATACATTTCTTTTTGTACAACGTCGGTTGTATCACCTACAGAGCGCTGAAACAACTCCGTGTGTTCAAACGTAGGAAAGCGGATTTCTTTGAATCCATAGAGCGAGGAAATCTTTCTCGCAACGTTTTCAATGTGCTTCCATTTATAGCTTTGGGAAGGAAGAACATCCTGAGTTCCTCTCGGGGCGTTAGTTATAACAGCCATAATAAAACTCCTTTGTGTGAAAAATAGAAAAAGCTTTCGTCCAGATACAAGGACGAAAGCTAAAGCTTACGCGGTGCCACCTTGATTTAAGTCCAAACGGACTCATCTCTTGACCTTTAACGCAGGAATACGCACAAGGCTACTGAATTCACCTTGCGAGCTCACGGGTGTCCTTCGCTTTAATACGTCAAGGTCTTTTCAGCAACCGACCCTCTCTGTGTGAAGTGAAAAAAGCTACTTTCCCGTTCAACGCCGTTTTAATTATTTGGGATTTACAATGTTTCTCCAGTCGAGATCTCCGCGCTCAAGACCGTGGATAAGAACCTCGCCCGTAGCAATATTTGTAGCATAGGGGATGTTATGCACGTCGCAAAGACGGAACATATCAGCATCCGCAGGTTCGGTATCTCTCTTAGTTATCGGGTCGCGGAAAAAGAACAAAACGTCGATTTCATTGCAGGAAATTCTCGAGGAAATCTGTTGATCTCCGCCTTGAAAACCGCTCAGAAATCTCGTTATTTTAAGTCCTGTTGCTTCGGAAACGAGCTTTCCGGTTGTTCCTGTAGCACAGATATTATGACGGCTGAGAATTCCACAATATGCGATACAAAACTGTACCATCAATTCCTTTTTACTGTCGTGTGCAATCAAAGCAATATTCATAATAACGTGCCTCCTTGTTTCAAAGTAAAAAATCAATTTTGAAATATTATATCACAAATTTTTCAGATAATCAATAACGAAGTTTCAATTCCTGAAAATCTTTTTGCTATATTGTCGAACGCCGACGAAAAAGCAGTTTTTGCCGAAACCGTTTCTCCCTGGGAGAGCGCAAGCGCAGCATCGCAGTCGTCGGGAACAACACCGATAAGCTGTACTGCGACGGTGTCTATAATCTCATCGAAGTTGCAGATAGAATTGCTCTTGGGCTCTTTAGTGTTCACACGGTTGATAATAAGGCGCATATCCTTCACACCAAGCTGTGAAAGCTTGTCGGCGGTTTTGCTTCCGTCGCGGACACACACAGGGTCGGGAGTAGCCACAATAAGCGCGCTGTCACAATGTGCTG
Organism: Oscillospiraceae bacterium; assembly: GCA_045531755.1. Classification (GTDB taxonomy): domain Bacteria; phylum Bacillota; class Clostridia; order Oscillospirales; family Ruminococcaceae; genus UBA11540. The sequence goes on from JAZSEP010000046.1 coordinate 15,171, forward strand.
CGGCAGCTTCCATCTGTCGTCCCATTCCTGCAGGGGTGTCGATAAAAACGTAATCGAAAACGCCGTATAGCTTTTTCAAAAAATCGGAAAACTGTTGATTGTCAAAATCAAAGGAAGGGTCGTTTGGAGAAACGGTTACGTAGAGGTTTTCGCAGACATCGCAGCGCACAACCGCATCCTTCGGAGCGCATCTTCCGCAGATAACGTCAGAGAGGTCATAGACCGTGCGGTTTGAAACTCCGAGAATAATGTCAAGACATCTGAGCCCCATATCAAGCTCAACGATAAGAACCTTTTTACCGCTTTTTGCAAGCGCGGTGCCGAGCATTGCACAGACGGTTGATTTTCCGACTCCGCCCTTGCCTGAAGCTACCATAGTAATCCTGCTCATAACCTCACCTCATTCCATAAGTCCTGCCATCTGTGAATCGTCGATAACAACGTCATCGGCTGCGTTAAAACCAAAGTACTGATCAAAAACAGCTTTAGCCACGGGAGCTGCCGTGTATCCCTGATATCCGTTTTCTATAATTACCGCAACTGCAATTTCCGGGTCGTCTGCAGGTGCATAGGCAATAAATACAGCGTCGCAGGTTCCGTCGCCGTTCTCGGGCGTACCTGTTTTACAAGCCACCTTCACGGGATAATATGCAAACTGCGCGCGTCCCGTACCCGTAGCAGAAGCCTCCACCATACCTGCCTTTATCGCGTCGAAGACCGACTCGTCTGCATCAACCCTTGAAGCAACCTTCAAAGGTGTTTCGAATTCGACGGCGGTGGTGTCATAGCTTGTGAGCTTTTGTATAATGTGTGCGGACATTCGCTCTCCGTTGTTTGCAAGCGTTGCCGTGTACATAGCAAGCTGAAGGGGAGAAAACTGGCTGTCGGATTGACCGATAGCCGCCTGAAGAATGTCGCCTGCCTGCCACTTTCCTCCGAGTGCCTCACGGGTTTCGGGTGACGCCATTCTGCCCGTATTCTCGGAAAGCTCAAGCCCTGTTGCTTTGCCGAGTCCGAATTGTAAAGCGAAATCGGCAAGCCTGTCAATTCCTGCGCGAAGTCCCGTTTCAAAGAAATAAACGTTGCAGGAAACCGACAAAGCGCGCGAAAGATTTATGTTGCCGTGATGGTACATACAGGTTGGCTGATAATCGGAAAAATGTGTATACACGTGGCCACAGTAGATATAGTCCTTGCTTTCAACCAAATCTGCAGTCAAAGCTGCCACCGCTGTGACAGGCTTGAAGCAGGAGCCGGGGGCGTATAAACCGCTGAAGGCTCTGTTGTATAAAGGATGGAGAGGGTCGTTTGCATAGCTTGAGTAGTTTGAATAATACTGTGAAAGGTCATAGGTGGGATAGTTTGCAGCAGCGAGAAGCTCTCCTGTCTTCACCTTCACGGCTACGGCAGTAGCACCCTCCGCCTCGTATCCATAGGTTTTCGCCTTTCTTCTGACCTCTTCAACGGTGTCTGCAAGCGAATTCTGCATAACGCGTTGCAGCTTGGAATCAATTGTCAGGAAAACGGAATTTCCGGCGATAGGCTCAACAACGTCCTCAACACCCAAAATGTTGCCGGCACTGTCGAGGGTTATCTCTCGTGTTCCTGCGGTTCCGCGGAGCTCGGCTTCGAGCAGAGCTTCGATGCCGAACTGTCCGATATAATCGTTCATCTTGTATCCAAGTTCCTTGTATTCAAGATACTTTTCGGAGCTCATGGCACCTGTTATTCCAATGATACTCGAGGCAAGGTCGCCTGCGATATACTCGCGAACAGGCGCCTCTTCTATATAAACGTTACCGTATAATGCGTTGTTTTCCTCAATAACGAGAGCGGTGCTGTAGGAAATGTCCTTTGCAAACGTATATGGGGAGGTGAGGGAATAGCCCTCATAGGACATCTTGTATCTGACACCAGCAATGGTTCTCGCTTGCTCGGGAGTGTACTCCTCGAGATTGTATAGGTCAATAAGCCAATCCATACAGTTTTGTGCTGTGGCGTGAGGCTGAAGCTCCAAAAAGGTCTTCAGATAAGCCACAGAAGAACCGTCAGAGGTAAATTCAAAGGGCTGAGCTTTTGTGATTTCAAGCCCGTCAATCCACTCTTCACCGGTTTGCGCAAGGAGATTGGTCATGTTCAGGATAACTTCATTGAGCTCGGAATTGTCGATATATGCCTTGTCAAATATGACGTTATAGCTTGTCCTGTTTGAAACAAGCTTAACACCGTTTCTGTCATATATTTCTCCCCGTGTCGGAGCGACGGAAACCGTTCTTACGTAAGAGGCTCCTGCAAGGCTTCTATAGTTTTCGCTGTCGGTAATCTGTATCTGAAAAAGTCGTACTCCGCATATACAGAAAATCAGCGAAAATATCGTGATAATAACAGCAGTACGGGAATTGAGCTTTTTGTTCAACAGATCACCCCTTTCAAATTTCTTCGGGTTTAATTCTTTCTATCGTTTTAACTATGTAGTAAACTGCGGGTGAAATCGCGGTTGTATAGGCTATCATCGGAAGGTGCTTTGTCAAAAACACCCGACCGTATTCTTCATAACCCTGTATCGCATAGGCAAAGAGGAATTCCATAGAGAGCACGACAAACGAAGATACAAAGACCAATGCCAAGCAGTTGAACCACTCGTTTCTCAGAAGGAATCTCAACAGAAGCCCCGTAGCAACACCTAAAGCGAGGCAGAGAATACCGTATGCGCCAAAGGGCGATTCTCCTGACATATCCCACAAAAGACCGCAAGCCATAGCCGCAAATCCGCCTGCCCATTCGCCCTCAAACATTGCAATGCTGATGGCGAGAGGAAGAAGTAACACGGGCTTAACACCCAATATTTCAAGAAATGATGGGGTGGATTGCAGAGTGAAAAGAAGGAGCATAAAAAGGCTCAGAACAACCCACTTAAGAATTCGTTTGTTTCTCGTCGTTTGGTCCATATCACTTACCTCCGCTCTGAGAGGGAAGCTCTCCTTGACCGAGGAAGGATTTTATTACAACCACGTTTTTGATATGCCTGATGTCAGCGCACGGCTTGACAATGGCATTCATAGAAAGACCGTTGGAATCAAGAACCAAAGAATCAATGGTTCCTATTATAATTCCCTTTGGGAAAACACCGCCGTTTCCCGAGGTCACGACAAATCCGTCCGCCTTCGCGTCGGTGTCACGGCTGAGCATAGTCAGCAGCGTGCATCCGTCCTCGGCGTTTGCAACGGTGTTTTTAATTATTCCAACGTCGCCCGTTTCGGAAACGACAGCACCAACCTGAATGGAGGGGTCGAGAATTGTGGATACCTTTGCGGAGATGGCGTTAACCTGTGAAACGATGCCCACAAGACCGTCTTTTGAAATAACTACGTCATCTGCTTCAATGCCGTGAATAGAGCCTTTGTCTATCGTAAAGGTTCCAAAGCTGTCAAGAGGGTCGTTGCCGATGACCGATGCTGCTTCAAGCTCAAATTCGGGATTAACTCCTTTAATCTGCAGATAGTCCTTGAGCTGTTCGTTTTCAAGCCTGTAGGAGTCCATATCAACAAGCTGTTGTTTAAGAGCTGCTATCTGCTCGCGAAGCTCCTCGTTTTCGGCATAGACCTTGTTTATCTGTACGTATTTTTTGAAAAAGCTGCCCACAGATTCGGAAATATATGCGGAGGCCGAACGAATAGGGGTTACGATAAAATCAAGGCTTGTTTCGATAAAATTAGAAGCGTTTTCGTTGGTGATGGCATAAAGGATGAAGCCTGCCAGCACAGCGCATACGCAGACTAAAACCTTAAATCTCACACTTGAAAAGAAATCCTTCATACCAATTCCTCAAAAAATCGGGCGGGCATAGTTATATGCCTGCCCGAAGCTTAATCTCTTTCAGTTTCAACGAGCAGATTGCGCAGAGCAACCGCATCGTCAAGGGTTTTTCCTGTTCCCTCAGCAACACAGTCGAGGGGATTTTCGGCAATATAAACGGTCATACCGGTCTCTTTTGAAATGAGTGTATCGAGCCCCTTCAAAAGTGCGCCGCCGCCTGTGAGTGTGATTCCGTGGTCGATGATGTCGGCAGACAGCTCGGGCGGAATCTTTTCAAGAGTCGTTTTGATGGCATCGAGCACACTGCAAACAGGCTCCCAAAGAGCTTCGCGTATTTCGGTAGGTGTAACCGTAATGTTCTGAGGAAGACTGTCAACGAGGTTTCTGCCGCTGATATTCATAGGCTCTTCACCTTCATATTCGTATGCAGAACCGATGGTAATCTTTATGTCCTCGGCGGTTCTCTCGCCGATGAGAAGATTGTACTTTTTCTTTATGTAAGCGATGATGGAAGCGTCAAACTGGTCGCCGCCGATTCGCACGCTCTTTGCCGCAACGATTCCTCCAAGAGAGATAACCGCGACCTCGCTTGTTCCGCCGCCGATGTCAACAACCATATTTCCCGTAGGCTCAGCAACGGGAAGTCCTGCGCCGATAGCCGCCGCCATAGGCTCTTCGATGATAGCAACCTGCTTGGCACCTGCTTTGATAGCCGCCGCCTTAACAGCTCGTCTTTCAACCGCAGTAACTCCCGAGGGAATGCAGATAACAACTCTCGGCTTTGTGAAAAAGCGTTTGTTGAAGATTTTCTTTATGAAGATGGAGAGCATGCTTGCAGTAACGTCAAAGTCAGCGATAACGCCGTCCTTAAGAGGTCTAACCGCAACGATAGAACCGGGAGTTCTTCCCACAACCTCTTTAGCCTCGTTGCCGACGTACTTAACGGTATCGGTACGGGTGTCAACAGCGACAACAGATGGCTCTCTGAGAATGATGCCCTTTCCCTTCATATAAATGAGTGTGTTGGCAGTGCCAAGATCTATTCCAATGTCACGCGACATAGTAATCTCTCCTTCAAATGTAAAATGCATATACTATAATTGTATATTAATTGAGAAAAAATTCAATACTTTTTTCTAAATTTTATCTGCCAAAATCTTCTTTAATTCTCTATATAACCTGTTAAGAGGCAAACCTACTACATTAAAGTAGTCTCCGTCGATTTTTTCGACGAATTTTGCGGCACCGCCCTGAATTCCGTAAGCGCCTGCTTTGTCATAAGGTTCACCGGACTGAACGTACCCGCGAATTTCGTCGTTTGAAAGCTCGGAAAAATATACCTTCGTAGCTTCGGTGAAGGCGACCGTGGTGTCGGGAGCAATAATGCAGACTCCCGTATAAACGGTGTGAACGGTCCCCGAAAGCTTTTTGAGCATACGAAAAGCATCAAGATAATCCTTTGGCTTTCCCATTATTTCACCGTCACACACTACGATGGTGTCACAGCCTATAGTGATGTCGGCGCCCGTTTCCTGCGCAGTGGCGCAAGCCTTTTGCGAGGCAAGAAACTCCGCCGCTTTAACGTAGCTTATCTGCGCAGGCAGAAACTCGCTTATATCAGCAGGGTGTATCTCGAAATCGGGAAGGATTTTTTTGAGAAGCTCCTGTCGCCTTGGTGATTTTGATGCAAGTACAATGCGCATATTTCCTCCAAAAATCAAAGACCTCTTGCTATTGGCTTGTAAATAAGCAAAGCGATGGCAATAAACAATATTTGTGCGATGTTTATAGAAATACCAAGTCCAAAGGTCAGGGTTATAACGTACAGGTTGAGAACCAGAGGATTATCAGGGCTTATTCCAAAGGAAATGCCGTAAGAAAGCCACGAAAGGCCCGAAACACCGCTAAACAAATCGCCAACGACAGAGCCGAGTACGATTGCAGCAATAACAAGCAGAGCAAAGACAAGATTTCTTTTAAACTTCATTTGTAACATCCTTTCATATACTGCCTCTGTAGTAAAGACCGCGCGTTATGTCATCGCGCACAGAAAACTTTTGCGAATAGTCCTCTATAACGCTTTCAATTTCCTTTCGACCTTCTACAGTAAAATACAGCACTATAAAATCACAGCCCGAAATATCACCGAGCCTGTCTGCGAGATACAAAGGCTGACAGTTTAAGATTTCGGAGCAACCGTTTGAACACACAACCGGAAATTTCTTTCCCATTCTGTCGGTAATAAAACGGTTTTTGTCACACTTCGAGCAGCCCATGGTGTTTGCAGCAGGGCAGTTTACGGTGAGCATAAGCGGAAGACGTCCGTATGCGATAATTCCCATGGGGATGACAGGGGAAAGTGCGGCAATCTTTTTCAAGGTGAGCTCAAAGGAAACGACAGCCTCTTTCAAGCCAAGCTTTGCATAGCTTTCAAGTGAAAGGGAGTTTGAAACGTTAAGTCCAAAACCGCCTATAGCAGAAATATCTGCTTTTTTGCACAGCAAAAGGTCGCCGATGTTTGAGATAACAGCCTTTGTACATCCCATCTTTTTGACAGTACAGAGCCTTTTGAAGATAGCGTCTTCGTTTGAAAACTTTCCTCTCGGAAGCTCACAAGCAAGCCTGTCACCGTACTGTTCAATCTCCTTTTCGGAAATTTCGCTGATAGGCAGGATTATCAGTTCTGCAATATGCAAAGCGCTGTCGGGAATGTCAGATGCTTTACGAAAACGCATATACAGCTTTTGGTTTGAAACTGCTTTACGAGCAGAAATCTGCGTAGAAACGTTGTCGGCAAACTTTATGGGAATAATATCAGAACGCTTATCAGAGAGCCTTTGCAGAGCCTCCCTGCGCAGTTCGTTTATAGCAGAAACAGGAATAAACATTCCGTCAGGATTTTCAAAGGTAAATTCATTCACAAAAAACGGCGTTCCGCCTGTTTTGGAGAGGTTTTTCAAGGCACCGTCCCTGTCGGTCGGCAGATTCTTTGCAGGCTCTGCCTGACAGCTTTCACAGCCTACAGCGTTGACTCCGTCGGTGACGGTAAGCTGTGCTTTACCTGCTGAAAGGGAAAACACCATATCAACAGCAACACAACGACGCCCGTTTTTGTATAGATTTGAAAGGGAAGAAAGCACCTTGCCGTCGGCAGCAACAACGTCCTGCTTTTGACGGATGCCAAACATATCCCTGCCTTTTTTACCGACGTAGTATCCGTCGGTAAATCCGCTTCGTGAAAATATGCTTGAAAGCTTTTCGGAAATATCGGCAGAGATTTTTCCGTTGTCAAGCGATTCTCTGCAGGCAGTAACAGCCGCCGCAACGTATTCGGGGCGCTTCATTCTGCCTTCAATCTTGAAGGACGAAACGCCGATATTTTCAAGCTCGCGCAATCTGTCAGCAATGGAAAGGTCTTTCAGCGAAAGGTCATACCTGTCACGCGAATTGCCGGCAGAGTGGGGGAGTCGGCACGGCTGTGCGCACAGACCTCTGTTTCCGCTTCGCTGTCCTATCATAGCGCTCATATAGCATTGACCCGAAACACACATACACAAAGCACCGTGCACAAAAACCTCTGTTTCTATGTCGGCATTTTTTGTGATATTCAAAATCTGTTCACGACTGAGCTCTCTCGAAAGAACGACACGCTCAAAGCCCATTTCCTTCAGCTGTAATGCTCCCGAAAGGGTATGTACGGACATCTGAGTGGACGCGTGGAGAGGCATATCGGGGCAACAGGCTTTAACTATTTCATAAACCGCCAAGTCCTGAATTATAAGCGCATCAACACCGGCTTCACAAGCGTGCCTTAAGGCGATTTTCAGTTCGTCAATTTCATTGTCATAGACGATGGTGTTAACGGTTTGATACACCTTGACGTCGTGAAGATGACAGTATTTTACCGCGTTTATAAACTCTTCCTCGGAAAAGTTGGTTGCATTTTTGCGCGCATTGAAATCACGGCTCCCAAAATACACCGCATCGGCACCGCAGCCTACCGCCGCATAAACCGATTCAATGCTTCCTGCAGGAGCCAGAATTTCTCCTCTTGTTTTAGGCATACTATCTGTCCTGAAGCTGTTTTCTCAAGCGTTCTATCTCTCGGTTTGCCTCGTCAAGCTTAATGGTAAGCTGTGTAGACTCCTCAAGATAGCTCTTTATCTGACCTCTGAAGTTGTCTGCAATAGCGTTGGCCTTGTTAGCGTCGTCGAGATAGCTGAGTGCGCAAAGGATGAGTGCAGTTGTCATGGTGATGGTGCTGTTAGACTCCATCATTTCCCTCATCTGTGCGTCCAGACGGTAGCCGAGTTTCGTGGTATAGCTCGGATTTTCGTCTGTCATTACATAGTAGTCGCTGCCTGCAATGTTGATTCTTACTCTGTTTGCCATAATCGAAACCTCCGAAATTTAAAATCCGACTCTTACGTAGTCGTCAAACCATCCTTGGATGGTATTGTAGTTTTTTGAATACGCAAGGCAAAGCTGAAGAGCGATTCTTGCGTGGTACGCGTTAAGGTTGTCCGCGCTGACAAGACCGTATCCGTCGCGGTCCTCGGAGTACATAGTTCCCGAACCCGTTCGGGTAACAGCAGCAATAATAATGCCCTTGTTCATAGCGGCGTTCCGAGCCGTAATCATATCGGTTGTTATGCCGCCGTTTCCGGTTCCCATAGTTACAATGCCCTTTGCGCCGGCATTCACCGCCGCAGTTATCTGGTCACCGCCTGCTCCCTGATACGCCACAACAATGTCAACACGGGGAAGGTCAGATGCAGATATCTTCGACAGGTCAAACGGGGTTGCCCATTCGCTGTCGGATTTTGCCGCTCTTGTGGGGATACGATAGATGCTCACGTCGTTGTCGTCAACGTATCCGAGCATACCAAGCATCGGCGTCTGGAAGGTGTCCTCGCGCACAGAGTTCGCTTTGGTGACCTCGCGTGCCGCGTGAATTTCCTCGTTAAGTACAACAACTGTGCCGAATTTATAGGTCTTGTTGCTTGCCGCAACTTTAACTGCGTTGTAAAGATTGAGCTTTGCATCTGTGCCGATGACGTTCCATGGTTTCATAGAACCCGTAACAACAACGGGCTTTGGGCTTTGAACGGTCAAATCAAGGAAGTATGCAATTTCTTCCATAATGTCGGTACCACAGGTAACTACCACGCTGTCGTGGGTTTCAAGCGCTTTGTCCACCGCTACAGAAAGGTCGTAAAGATTTTTCGTTGTGGTGGAGGAGGAGCTTTGGTTGGCAAATTGCTGTGTGCTGATGTCGGCAAGCCTTTTTATTGCCGAAACCTCGTTTACCATATCGTCGATGTTTTTAACACCGGGGGTATAGAGGGTGAAATCAGTATTATTTGCCGCAACTCCCGCAATCGTTCCGCCTGTTGCGATAATCATAACCTTAGATTTTTTTGAATTAGGCTCGGGAGACTGAAGCTCCATATCGGGAATTGAGTTGTCAAGCGTAATATCAGAACGGTCGGGCTCTGAATACTCGCCCGAAACGACGCTTTCCGTCAAGGAAGAACCGCTGTCGGACTTGTCACTCGATTGTTTGATTATGACCGCAATGCAGATTATAAGTGCCACTACAAGCAGAAGAATTATAGCTCCAAACGGAGCTCTTGAACGTCTTTTGCGCCTTGGAGCAGGAGAATTGTTCGTCATATATTTTCCTCCTTGGTGAGAAGAACTACCGCGTGGGCGCAAATGCCTTCGCCACTGCCGGTAAAACCAAGCTTTTCCTCTGTAGTAGCTTTTATATTCACGGCACTGATATCACAATGTAAAGCACGCGAAACGTTCTCGCGCATCTTGAGAATAAAAGGTGAGAGCTTTGGTGCTTGTGCGACAACCGTGCAGTCAAGATTGCCGATAGAATATCCCATCTCGCGCATCTTCTCATAAACCCTTGCAAGCAAAACCATACTGTCGATGTCCTTGAAGGTCGGGTCGTTGTCTGGAAAGAGCTTTCCAATGTCGCCTAAAGCGAGAGCACCTAATATAGAATCCATAACGCTGTGCACAAGGACATCTGCATCAGAATGACCCAAAAGCCCCTTTTCGTAGGGTATGCAAACTCCGCCGAGTATCAGCTTTCTGCCTTCAACAAGGCGGTGCACATCGTATCCGTGACCTAATTTCATAACAGCCTCCGCAGGTCGTAAATCCTCAATCGTTGTTATCTTGATGTTGGAGTATTTTCCAACCGTAATCTTGATTTTCTGTCCAATGCTTTCGACTAAAGCACAGTCATCGGTGTAAAGGTTTTCGCACTTATTCATAGCGGTTTTATAGACGTCCGCCTTGAAAACCTGCGGTGTTTGCGCGGAATATAGGGTGCTGCGGTTTGGTGTGTTTATTATAACGCCTGTATCGTCTATGACCTTTACAGTATCTTTTACAGGAACAGCAAGCGTAGCTGCCCCAAATTCAATTGCATCGGCAATTACAGCATCGATTTCTTCGTTTGTAACGAAAGGACGAGCGCCGTCATGTATCACAAAAAGCTCTGCTTTTTCGTCACAAGCGCGTATTCCGTTGAAAACGGATTTTTGTCTTGTGTCAGCGCCAAAAACAATTTTGAAAGGCTTTTTTGCGCATTCCTTTTCGCACACCTCTTTGATGTGCTCGTAATAGTCGGGTTGAGTTACGACGATAATTTCGGAGATGTTTTCATTGCCGCAAAGCTTTCTTATAGAGAGCGAGATAACGTCGCATGCGCCAATCTTTGCAAACAGCTTGTTAAAGCCCATTCTTGAAGAGCTTCCTGCCGCTGCAACAACCGCGCTTATCCTCTTTTTTTCTATTGCCATAACCTCACCGCCCCGAAAAATACCTATATATTTACAGTATATCACAAAACCCGACAGAAAAAAAGAGTAATTTCAAAAAATTAAACAGGAATAAAATCAACCGTTCCTTGAGCGACGTTTGCTCCTGCAACTTCGACCTCAATTTCGTCACCTATGCGGAAGGATTTCGAGGAATAAACGTCTTTCAGCGCGACAAAATCCTCGAGAACATACTCGCCTACAGGAAGGTCTTCGACCTTTATCAAGCCTTCAACGGTGTTTGGAAGCTCAACGTATATTCCGTGCGCGCTCACAGAGCTGATAATACCCAAAAATCTCTCTCCAATATGCGATGCGATAAACTCTGCCTTGTATCTGTCTTCGCAGTCACGCTCAATTCTCACCGCTCTTTCTTCGGTAAAGCTCGATTGTGCCGCCGCGTTTTTAACAAACGGCTCATATCGCTTTGCAAGGTTTTTGTCGGTAGCACCGTCGAGAATACTTGTGATAATTCGGTGTATCGCAAGGTCGGGATAACGGCGGATTGGGGAAGTAAAGTGAGCATAATCCTTCAGTGCAAGACCGAAATGCCCCTTGTTTTTCTCGCTGTATTTCGCTTTTGCCATCGAGCGAAGCATCAGATTGTTGATAATTTTCTCATATCTTGTATCTTTTACTGCTCCAAGAATGTCGGAAAACTTTTTCGGTGTGGCGTTTTCAAGTATTCCTTTTGAATCAAAGCCGAGCTTTCTGACCACCTCTGCAAACGTGCTGATTTTTTCAGCTACAGGATGCTCGTGTATGCGGTAGATAAAAGGATAGCCGTTTTTTGAAGCAAAGCTTGCGGCGGCTTGGTTTGCAAGAAGCATAAATTCCTCAATAATGCGCTCGCTTTTACCTTGAACCCGAGGCAAAACGTCTTCAATAATTCCGCCTTTAATAACAAACTTGCTTTCTGTAGAAGAAATTTCCGGACAACCGCGCTCATTTCTGCGCTTTATGAGCACGTCACACAGCTCGTTCATCAGCTTTACCTGATGCAAAACGGACTTGTACTTTGCCTTTATTTTTGCATCTGCAGTAGAATCAAGAATGCTGTTTATCTCACTGTAAACACCTTTTACGGAAGAGCGTATAACGGATTTTGTGAAGCGGTAGCCCTTAATATTTCCGCCGCGGTCAAGGTTTATTATTGCCGAAAGCGTCAGTCGGTCTTCGTTTGGATTGAGCGAACAGATGCCGTTTGAAAGCTCTTTTGGCAGCATAGGCACAACCTTGTCTGCATAATATATCGACGTACCGCGCTCAAAAGCGGCGTTGTCAACGAGTGACTTTGGACGGACGTAGAAGCTGACGTCAGCGATGTGGACACCCAAAACCCATCCGTCAATAGTTTTCTTTACGGATACCGCATCGTCAAGGTCTTTGCTGTCTGCGGAATCTATGGTGAAAATCTTTTCTTTTCTCAAATCGAGTCTTGCGGCAATTTCCTTTGGGTGTATCTCTTTGCAAAGAGCTTTGGCTTCGGCGGTGACGTCGGAGGTGAATTCTGTGTCAACTCTATTCTCTTCCAGTATTGCCAGAGCGCATATTTCGGCGCTTTCAGAGCTTCCGAAAACCTTTACTATCTCTGCCTTGTGGTCAAAATGACTGTTTGAGCGCACGGAAATTCTTGCAAGCACCTTGTCACCGTCATTCACAACAAAACCGCTCTTGTTGCAGGCAGGAAAAGAAAACCGAGGCAAGCTGTCAGGAATTACCTCGATGGATTTTCCTTTAACCTTTGCGGTTGCGGAAAAAGGATTGTCGGATTTGTCGGCAATTGCAAGGATTTTTCCTTCCGGAGAATCACCATCGGAAACCATAGGCTTCACGAGTACAACGTCGCCGGGCATGGCGCCAAGCATCATTTTTCCGGGTATGAAGAAGCGGCGCTCTCCGTCTGTTTCCTTGGCAAAACCAAAGGCGCCGCGGACCGAATCAACCACGGCAGGAATCAAGCCGAGGTTTTGGGAAAGGATGTACTTTTTGTTTTGTTCAAAAACAATACCGCGTCTTTTCAAAGACAGAAGATGCTCTTCGGCCTTTTTTTGAAAATCCCTTCCTATCCTGGCATCAAAGAAAATCTTCTTTGCGGAAAGAGGGGTGCGCTTGGCGTTTTTCAAAACGCGGTAAATTCTATCGGTAAAATCAGCCATAAAAGTCCTTTCGGTTTTTTGTAATATTATGTCCTCAAATCAATAAATAAAGCACCCGAAAAACGAGTGCTTTAAATCGCTTGATTTTTGTTTTAATCAGTCAGCAACGGCTGTGATGATGTAAAGAACCAAAGAAGCCAAAACGAAGACAACAGAGCAGATTTTTGTAATCTTCAAAAGCAGAGCGCTTTTTGATCTGTCACCGTTTTTGCCAACGTAGGATTCTGTGTCGCCCGAGAGAGCACCAAGTCCGCCTTTTCCGCCTTCCTGCAGAACGATGGAAACTATAAGGATTACGCTTGCAGCTATAAGCAGGATGCCTCCGATTATCTCTAAAACAGTCATTTTATATATCCTCCGAAATCAATTTCTCAAAATATGATAACACAAAAGTTTGAATATTGCAACAGTTTTTAAAAATTAATATGCTTTGCCCCAATAAACCATGTGCTTTGCAGGCTTTCCGCAGCAAACGCAAACGTCAGAAAGCTCTTCCTGCTCAAAGGGAATACATCTGGAGCCTACGCCTGCCTTCTCCTTGACAGCATCCTCGCAAGCCTCGTCACCGCACCACATAGCCTTGACAAAGCCGTCGCCGTTTGCTTCAAGTGTGGAGATTATCTCGTCGATTGTCTTACAAGCATAGGTTTTCTTCTCACGGTTTTCGAGCGCCTTTTTATAAAGACCGTCGTGAACCTCTTTGAGCTTTTCTGTAACGGCTTGTTCGAGATTGTCGAGGGAAACAAAGGTCTTTTCACCGTTGTGACGTGTAGCAATCACGCACTGGCCTGCCTCGATGTCCTTGGGACCTATCTCAACTCTGACAGGAACACCCTTCATTTCATATTCGGCAAACTTCCAGCCGGGAGAGTTTTCGCTGTCGTCAAGCTTAACTCTGACGCCCGCCTTTGCAAGACGCTCCTTGAGCTCGTTTGCTTTGTCAAGAACGCCTTCCTTGTGCTGTGCTATAGGAATGATAACCGCTTGAATGGGAGCAACTGCAGGGGGAAGAACAAGACCGTTATCATCGCCGTGAGTCATAATAACCGCACCGATAAGACGGGTTGTAACGCCCCAGCTTGTCTGATGAGGATTTACCCTCTTGTTGTCCTTGTCGGTGTATTCAATGCCAAACGCCTTGGCAAAGCCGTCACCAAAATAGTGAGAGGTTCCTGCCTGAAGTGCCTTGCCGTCGTGCATAAGTGCCTCGATAGCATAGGTGGAAACCGCACCTGCAAACTTGTCGCTTTCGGTCTTCTTTCCCTTTACAACGGGCATAGCGAGCGACTCTTCACAGAACTGTGCGTAGACGTTGAGCATACGCTCGGTTTCTTCAACAGCCTCCTCAGCGGTCGCGTGGATAGTGTGACCTTCTTGCCAAAGGAACTCTCTTGAACGGAGGAAAGGACGGGTGGTTTTTTCCCATCTCACAACGCTGACCCACTGATTATAGAGCTTGGGAAGATCTCTGTATGAGTGAATGATATTTGCGTAATGCTCGCAGAAAAGTGTCTCAGAGGTAGGACGGACGCACAGCCTGTCCTCAAGCTTTTCGCTTCCGCCGTGGGTAACCCACGCAACCTCGGGAGCAAAGCCCTCAACGTGATCCTTTTCCTTTTGAAGAAGACTTTCGGGAATGAACATAGGCATACAAACGTTTTCGTGACCCGTAGCCTTAAACATAGAGTCAAGAATACGCTGAATATTTTCCCAGATAGCGTAGCCGTACGGGCGGATTACCATACAGCCTTTAACGCTTGTATATTCAACAAGCTCAGCTTTTTTACAGATGTCTGTGTACCATTGAGCAAAATCAACCTCCATAGAGGTGATAGCCTCAACCTTCTTTTTCTGTTCTGCCATAGTATGTAACTCCTAAAATAATACATAATTAAATATATTATACTATCATTTTTTTCTCTTTTCAATAGCGAAACGGCAAAAAATAAAGGTCTGAACAAAAATTCAGACCTTTTTGTAAAATTTAGCTTGGCAATTCGTTTTGAATAGTAGCCTCGTCCTTGCGCCTGCGGTATTCATCAAGAATCATTTCCTCCATATACCGCCTTGCGTCCGGTGTGATAGGATGTACTATATCACGGAACACACCGCTCTCCTCGCGCCTGCTCGGCATAGCCACGAACAGCCTTTCCGGACCCTCGATAACCTTGATGTCGTGTACGGCAAAGTCGTTGTCGAGTGTGACTGAAACAAGCGCTCTCAAGCGATTGTCCTGATAAATTCTTCTGATTTTGATTTCGGTAATCTTCATGCGAATCTCTCCTTAATGTCGTATTCGCTAATAGTATTACCTTAATTTCACTTGCTATTCTTTTTGAACAGTTTATTTATAAGCGGGAAGATAAGAGGATAAACTGCGATTGCCACAAAGGAAACGAAGAAGTAGACGATAAAGTGTGAGAAAACTGTTTCTCTGCCGAAAATAACGCGCCCCAAGGTTTTCACGCCTAAAACAACGCCAAGACCGATAAGCCAGCGGACAATCCCTTCTAATTTGGTGTGACCTTTAGAATCGAATTTAATAAATGCTTCTTCAATGGGATTTGCCAGCACGAAACCGCCGAATAAGCCCAAAGCCTCAAGATAGTTCTTCGTCGGTTCACCGAAGAGAAAAAGCGACATAATCAAAAACGTTACAAGGTAGAGTATGCTGTGGTTTTTAACTTTGTCGTGAATCCAGGAGCATAAAAAGGAAATCCCGATGCCAAGGATAAGCCCTGCTATAACGTCGGTGGGAAAGTGAACCCTCAGATAAAGACGGGAGAAACCGACAAAGAGCACGGAAACTGCCGCAAAGATGTAGAACCATCTTTTTTTGAGCCACTGCGCTATGGCAAAAACGGTGGTGGAAAAGCTTTGCGAATGTCCGCTCGGGAAGGAATATCCGGTGGCGGTTTCAATGCGCTCCGAGGCAAGCTCAGGAGCAATATCAAAAGGTCTTGTTCGCTTTATTAAGTCCTTTATGCCGCCGTTTAAGGATATGGAAACGAATAGGGTGTAAACTATCTTTTTTCCGGCGTTTTTGTCAACGTTCCAAGCGATAAAGGTTATCACCGCAATCAAAAACAGGTCCTCTGCAAGCATAGTCACAAGCTCGAAAAAGACGTTAAGAACGGGATTTGCAACCGTTTGTAACGATTTCAAGAATTCAATTTCCCAAGTCATTTTTGTCCTCCTTAAATCTTAGACAGAAACTCTAAGATGTTGTTTTTCTTTACCCTTTTTTTACAGCAGAAATCGCATTCGACCAGAATCGTATCCTGCCCGATTATTCTGATACAGTTCCAAGGGATGCGTATGTTGTCTTCATATCCCAAAAGCCCGAAGCAACGCGGCCGTCCTCGGATTACAATAGCGCAGATGCTGGCGCAATCGGTGTCGATGTCAAGGTCGTTTACACAGCCAAGACAAGCGCCGTCCTTGATGTTTACAATCTCCTTGCTTTTTAGCTCACATAGCGTAATGCACACATCAAAGCACTCCGTTCAAAGTATATAGTTTACTAAATATATGCTCTGAAAACGCCACCTATTCCTCACAAAGCTCTGCCCATTCGTCCATCATCTTCAAAAGGCGGTTTTTGGTTGTCTCAAGCTCCTCGCATTTTTCCGACAAAAGCTGATAATCGGCTGAAATATCGGGAGATGCAAGTTCGCCTTCCAAAACGGAAATGCTGTTTTCACATTCCTCAATAGCCTTTTCCAGAGCCTCAATCCGTTTTTTTCGTTGAACCGACTCGGCTCTCTGCTTTTTGGAACGGTGGTAGGTCTCGCTTTGTTTGCTTTGAATTTTGGCAGCAGGCTCGGAAACGACCTTTTCTTCCTGCGCCAAAAGCTCTGTATAACGGTCAAAGTTGCCTTTATATTCAACCATCTTGCCGTTCTTCAGTTCAAAAATCCTCTGGGGTATTTTGTTCAAGAGATAGCGGTCGTGCGAAACGAGTATAATAGTTCCGTCGTATTCAAGTAAAGCTTTTTCGAGTTGCTCCTTTGTGTCAAGGTCTATGTGGTTGGTGGGCTCGTCTAATAACAAGACGTTTGGACGCTCAGCCATAAGTATCGCGAAAACAAGCTTTGCGCGCTCTCCACCGCTTATAACTCCGACCTTTTTGTAAACGTCCTCGCCTCTCAAAAGCACCCTGCCAAGCATAGAACGCACCTGAAATTCCGGCCACCTCGGATGCCTTTTCCAAAGCTCCTCCAAAACGGTGTTCTCGGGGTCAAGCTCCGCGGCCTCCTGGTCAAAAAATCCGATATCCGTGTTAGGCGACCAACGAAAACTGCCAAGACTTTGGATTTTTCCTACGATTGCCTTTAAAAATGAGGATTTTCCGATGCCGTTTGCGCCTATAAACGCAACCTTTTCACCGCGGGTGACAACAACGTCCTGATCAGAAAACAACACGCGGTTTTCCTCTCCGACGCTGACACCGAAGCCTTCGCAAGCCAAAACCTCTTTGTGAGGTGTTCTGTCGTATTCAAAACGGAAATTAGCAGAGGGAAGCTCGGTTATCGGCTTTTCCATAATTTCCATTCTTTCAATTGCCTTCAATCTGCTTTTTGCGCTTTGTGAGGTGGAAGCACGGGCGATGTTTCTGTCCGCATAGTCCTGCAGGGACGCGATTTCGTTCTGCTGTGCCTGATACTCCTTCATCAAACGCTTCAAACGCTCTTCGCGCAAAACGAGATATTTCGAATAGTTGCCCTTGTATGCGGTAAGCTTGTGGTTTTCAATCTCAAATATCTCTGTGACGGTTCTGTCAAGAAAATATCTGTCGTGTGAAACTATCAAAACCGCACCCTTGTAGCTCTGCAGATAGTCTTCAAGCCACATGAGCGTTTTGAAATCGAGATGGTTTGTAGGCTCGTCCAGAATGAGAAGAGCAGGCTCTTCCAAAAGGAGCTTTGCAAGTGCAAGACGGGTTTTCTCGCCGCCGCTCATATCATTTATGCAGTCGTTCAGATTTCTGTTTCCAAAGCCCATTCCGTTTACGACCGTTTGAATTTTGACGTCAATCGAATATCCGTCGCGCGCCGAAAAGCTGTCGCCAAGCTTGGTGTATCTTTCCTCAAGCCTGCGGTACTGCTCACTATTGTGGTCGGATAGTACCGACATCTCAGCCTCAACCTCACGCATCTGCGCTTCATACTCAAGAACGTCGGCAAAAACCCCGCGAAGCTCGTCGATTATCGAATTCTCGCGTTCAAGTCCTGCGTCCTGCGCAAGAAATCCTATAACTGCACCGTTTTGAATGTTGATAACACCGTCGTCTGCATCTTCCTGACCGCAGATGAGCTTGAGCAGGGTGGATTTTCCGCAACCGTTGGCGCCGATAAGACCTATACGGGCTCCGTCCTCAACGGAAAGGGAAATGTCCTTCAACACCAGCTTTGCGCCGAAATATTTAGTTATATTTTCAACAGAAACAATCATTCGTGCACTCCGAAATCAAAATTACGATGTAAAAAGTATATCATAAATAAAATCAAAATTCTACAGTTTTATAAATAAAGCGTTATAACAGCGAAAATGAGCACATACTTGATATAGCTCAACTTGACATCAAGGCTATTTGGGTTTATAATCTTATATTAGGTATGTATGCCATTTTTTACCCTGCCTGATTGTTAAAAAATAACACCGAACGGATATATATTCAATTTTTTGAAAGGAAAAAGAATTTAGTGACAAAAGAGAAAAACGAACGTCCCGTAAAGCAAAAGGACGAAAAAACTACAGACTCAAACAAGAAAAAAAGATATTCTCAGGGCAAAAGACAGCCTAAAAAAAGCAAGCCGTCAGCCGAGAAAGCAAAAACGGCAAAAGGCGAATCCTCTCGCAGAAATAACAGCCACAGAAAGCAAAAGCCCGTTAAAAAAACACCGGTGAAGATAATTCCACTCGGAGGACTTAACGAAATAGGTAAGAATATGACCGCCTACGAGTGCCAAAACGATATCTTTATCGTTGACTGCGGACTTGCATTTCCCGATGACGATATGCTCGGAGTAGATATCGTAATTCCCGACTTCAGCTATATCGAAAGTAACGCTGATCGTGTCCGCGGAATTATCATAACCCATGGTCACGAGGACCACATCGGCGGACTTGCATATCTGCTCAAAAAGGTCAATATTCCCGTGTATGCTTCGCGCCTCACAATAGGACTTATTCAAGGCAAGCTCAAGGAACACGGAATACTTGATACCGCAAAGCTCAACGTCGTACAACCGAAATCAACGATTAAAATGGGTTGTATGTCGGTAGAGCCTATTACCGTAAACCATTCGATTCCCGATTCCTTTGCGCTTGCGATAACAACGCCTGCAGGCGTTATCGTGCAGACGGGAGATTTCAAAATCGACTATACCCCTATCGAAGGAGAGATAATCGACCTTGCAAGATTCGGAGAGCTCGGAAGTAAAGGCGTTTTGGCGCTTTTGTCAGACTCAACAAACGCAGAGCGCCCGGGAGCGAGTATGAGTGAGCGCAAGGTTGGCGAATCCTTTGAAACACTCTTCCAAAGGGCTATTGACAGGAGAATGATAATTGCATCCTTCTCCACAAATATCCAGAGAATACAGCAAATCGTCGACTGCGCTGTCAGATACGGCAGAAAGATAGCTCTTTCGGGAAGAAGTATGATTAACGTCGTATCAATTGCGATAGAGCTCGGATATCTCAAAATTCCGCAGGGAGTTTTGGTTGACATCGACCAGCTTCAGAGATATCCCTCCGAGAAAACGGTTATCATCACTACCGGAAGCCAGGGCGAGCCTATGAGCGCTCTTTCAAGAATGGCAATGGGCGAGCACCGAAAGGTTGAGGTTACGTCACAGGATTTCATAATAATCTCCGCAACACCCATACCGGGCAATGAAAAGCTTGTCGGCAGGGTTGTAAACGAGCTCCTCAAGCTTGGCGCAGAGGTAGTGTACGAGAAGATGTATGAGGTGCACGCTTCGGGACACGCTTGTCAGGACGAACTCAAGATGATGCTCGGATTGACAAAGCCAAAGTTTTTCGTTCCCGTCCACGGTGAATATAAACACCTCAAAAAGCATGCACAGCTTGCAGTGTCTATGGGCGTAAAACCCGAAAACGTAATAATAGGTGATATCGGCAACGTTATTGAAACAGACTCGGTTGAGATGAAGATAACGGGAACCGTTCCTGCGGGAAGGGTGCTTGTGGACGGACTCGGAGTAGGCGACGTCGGAAGCATAGTTCTCCGCGACAGAAAACATCTTGCGCAGGACGGACTTATCGTTATCGTCACGACCATTGATTCTCAGACGGGAGAGGTTTTGGCAGGTCCCGATATCGTTTCAAGAGGCTTTGTATACGTAAGAGAATCCGAAAAACTTATGGAAGACGCCAAAAAGGTCGTCTGCGAAGCTTTGGAAAAATGTATGCAGCGAAACGTGCGCGAATGGGGCAACATCAAAAATTGCGTCAAGGATGCGCTTTCTTCCTACGTCTATCAGCAAACCAAGAGAAGCCCGATGATACTTCCCGTAATAATGGAAATATAAATTTAAGGCAAGGAGCTCCTTGCCGATACATAGTTCGGAGGTTTTTGTTTTGAATAAAAGAACCTTGTTTCAAAGACCGCTTCAGATAACTCTGCTTGCAGTGCTTGTAGTTTTTACGGTAGCGATGTATTTTAATAACAGCGTCTTGTTTTGGATACAGCTTGCAATAACGCTTGCTTGTGTTGTGGCAATGATTCTGAGCAACGTGTTTGCCAACAGACGAATACACAGGCTCGTGCAGTCGGTTACCCAAACTCTGAAGGCGGTTGATACCGACCTTATCAAAGACTACCCCTTGCCCGTTGTCGTTGCAAACGACAAGGGAGAGGTGGTTTGGTATGACGACTGCTTCCGCAATAAAGTTATTGAGAATAACGATATATACGGTACAAGCGCAAAGGATATCTTCCCGACGCTCAAGTTTCTGGCAGAGGAGTTCACTTCAGGAACTGCAGAAACCGAATACAACGGCAAAAAGTATACCGTCTACGGAGTAAAGACAAAATCCAATAACGAAACAAAGTACATATTCTATCTTGCAGAAAACACCGAACTGAAAAAATACTATAACGAATATTTTGAAACAAGACCGTCTATCGTTATCTTCGTAATAGATAACTATGAAGAGCTCCTGCAGAACGCTACCGACAGCGAGAAATCACAGATTATCGGCGAAATTGAATATTTGGTAGAGAAGTTTGTCAACCAGACAAACGGTTTTGTCAAAAAATTTGAGCGCGACAGAATGGTTGCGGTCATCGAAGAGCGTTATATAAAGAAGATTATAGACAATAAATTTGATATACTTGATAAGGTTCGCTCGATTGTGTCGGGCGACAGAATACAGGCAACCCTGTCTATAGGCGTAGGCAGAGGAGCGTCAAATCTCGAGGAATCTGAAAACTTTGCAAGACAGGCGCTTGATATGTGTCTGGGCAGAGGCGGCGACCAGGCGGCAGTAAAAACCGCGTCGGGCTTTGAGTTCTACGGCGGAGTTTCAAAGGCTGTGGAAAAACGAACCAAGGTAAAAGCGAGAATAATTGCATCCGCGCTCACAGAGCTCATAAATGCCGCAGATAACGTTGTGGTTATGGGACATAGCTTCGGTGACCTCGACTCTATCGGATCAGCCGTGGGTATTGCGCAGGCAACCCGACATCTCGGTAAGATGTCCTACGTTGCAGTAAATGAATCAAGATGCCTCGCGCTTCCGCTCATAAATATGCTCCGCGAAAGAGGAGTGAACGACCTTTTCTATACACCTGCAGAGGTTCTTCAGGTTATAACCAAAAAAACCTTGCTCATCATCGTGGATACGCATATAAAGCACTTTGTTGAATCCACCGATATATATAACGACTGTCGCACTGTCGTTGTTATCGACCACCATAGAAAGAGCGTGGACCACATAGATAACGCCGTGATTTTCTACCACGAGCCCTATGCCTCTTCCGCGTCAGAGATGGTGTCGGAATTGGTGCAGTATATGCACGACCGCAAAACCATAGGCAAAAACGAGGCGGAAAGCCTGCTTGCCGGTATAATGCTTGATACCAAAAACTTCGTTCTCAAAACGGGCGTAAGAACCTTCGAGGCGGCGGCATACCTGCGCAGACTCGGTGCAGATACCGTTGAAGCAAGAAGACTTTTCTCTAATTCAATGGAATCCTACCAAAAGAAGACAAGACTTGTTTCTTCTGCAGAGGTCTACCGTAGATGCGCAGTTGCTGTAAATGAAGAAGTCGGAGTTGATGACGAGCTTCGTATCGTAGCGGCACAGGCGGCAGACGAACTGCTTGGAATAAACGACGTTGATGCATCCTTCGTACTGTTCATAACAGGGGAGAAAATATCGGTGTCGGGAAGGTCGATGGGCGCTGTCAACGTTCAGGTAATACTTGAACAGATGGGCGGCGGCGGACATCTGACGATGGCAGGAGCACAGGTTGAAAGCGAATCTATTGACGACGTAAAGCAACAGCTTCTTGAAGCTATTGATAAATACTACGAAGATACAAAACCTGCATAATAGGAGGCAGAAATATGAAGGTAATTTTAAAAGCTGACGTAAAAGGCACAGGAAAGGCAGGACAGCTTGTTGACGTTTCGGACGGATACGCCCGTAACTTCCTTTTGACAAAAGGACTCGCTGTCGAAGCTACTTCCACCGCAGTTAACGATATGAAAAACAAAGAACAGGCAAAGAAACACCGCGAGGAGACCGAGCTTGCCGCTGCAAAGGAAATTGCAAAGAAAATCGACGGCAAAACAGTTGAGCTTTTTGCAAAGGGCGGCACCGCAGGCAGACTCTTCGGTTCAATAACCTCAAAGGAAGTTACCGAGGCTGTAAATGCAAAGTTTGGCACGTCCATTGATAAGAAAAAGGTAACACTCGACAGCGATATAAAAGCCTTTGGTACTTATAATGCCGAGATTAAGCTGTATAACGGCGTTATCGCAAAATGCAGCGTAAGCGTTAAAGAAAAATAATTTTAAGGAAATGGTGGTTGCCGTGGAAAATTACGAAACCTCTCCCGTATCGGCTCAGATGCCATATTCGCTTGAAGCTGAGCAGTCGGTGCTCGGCTGTATACTTCTTGATTTTTCCTGTATTTCCGACGTAATGCAGTACGTATCTGCTGACAGCTTCTACAGAAAGAGCCATCAGGAAATATATTCCCTGATGCTCTCTATGTTCTCTGCAGGCTCTGCCGCAGACTACCTGACGATTCTCGAGGCTGTAAGAAATGCCGAAATATTTGAAAGCGATGAGGACGCAAAGGTATATCTGACGTCCTTGGCTCAGACTGTACCATCAATAGCAAATGTCGTGTCCTACGCGCTCATCGTGCAGGAAAAAGCATATCTCAGAAACCTGCTGAAAATCTCGCAGGATATAATGTCAAACGTTTCTCAGAAACAAGACGACCCCAAAAAGCTTCTCGACAGCGTTGAACAGAGAATTTTTGAAATCCGACAGGGAAGAGAAGCAGGCGGTCTCACAAGAATTGACGAGATACTTATACAGGCATACGACAAGCTTCAGAAGCTCAGCTCGGAGGACAGCGAGAAATACAAAGGCCTTTCAACAGGGTTCAAAGAACTTGATAATATCACGACAGGCCTCAACGCTTCCGACCTTTTGATTTTGGCTGCCCGTCCCGGCATGGGTAAAACGAGCTTTGCGCTCAATATAGCAACCAACGTGGCAAAGAAATCGGGCAAAGATACGGCTGTGTTCTCACTCGAAATGTCCAAGGAACAGCTTGCTTTAAGACTTTTGTCCTCGGAAGCAAGGGTTGTCAGTAATTCCCTGCGTACAGGTAATCTGAGCTCGGACGATTGGGAGAGAATAGCTGTAAATGCCGAGGCTCTTTCCAAAGCACCGCTCTATATTGACGACACTCCGGGTATCACCGTTGCGGAGATAAAAGCGAAATGCAGAAGACTCAAAAACCTCGGCCTTATAGTAATCGACTACCTGCAGCTTATGTCCTCGATGCGCAGAACGGACAATCGTGTGCAGGAGGTATCCGAAATCACCCGTTCACTCAAGATAATGGCAAAGGAGCTCAATGTTCCCGTAATAACCTTGTCACAGCTTGCCCGCGGACCTGAGGCGAGAACCGACAAGCGCCCGATGCTCTCGGATTTGAGAGAATCCGGTTCTATCGAGCAGGATGCAGACCTCGTTTTGTTCTTGTACAGAGACGAGTATTATAACAAGGAATCCGACCCCCACGTTGCCGAATGTATCGTCGCGAAAAACCGTCACGGTGAAACCGCAACAGTACAGATGGCATGGGATGGTAAGTTTACAAAATTCTCGGGCTTGGAGAAATTCAGAAGTGAAAATTGACAAAGTCGTATCCACTATTGAAAAATACCGAATGCTTGAAAAAGGCGATAGTGTAGCGGTCGGTTTTTCCGGCGGCGCCGATTCGGTGTGCCTTTTGCATACGTTGTATATGTTAAAGGAAAGATACGAGCTTGATATAACCGCCTGTCACGTGAACCATCTTCTTCGCGGCGACGAGGCGGAAAGAGACGAACAGTTTTGCAGAGAATTCTGCGAAAACCACGGCATAAAGCTTCGGGTTCTGCGTGTTGACGTTGCGGATATAGCGGCAAAAAACAAGGAATCCGTAGAGCTGTGCGCCCGAAAGATTCGCTATGAGTTTTTCGAAAGCTGTTCGGGGAAAAACGGCAAAATCGCCACTGCCCATACACTAAGCGACAGTATGGAAACGATGCTTTTCAATATGATGCGCGGAAGTGCGCTTAAGGGTATATGCTCAATTCCCGAAAAACGTGGTAATATAGTCCGTCCTCTCATAGAATGTACACGTCAGGATATAGAGGAATACTGTAAAGGAAACAGCCTTTACTTCGTGACCGATTCTACAAACAATGCTGATGAATACTCGCGAAACAGGATACGACACCATATAATACCGCAAATGCAGGTGGAAAGTAAATCACTTTACACATCGTATCTGTCGATGCATAACGCCCTCTCGCGTGACGAGGATTTTTTGGATGAATATACGGATAGAATTCTCGAAAAAATAAGACTTGAAGCAGGCGTTGATGCACAAAAGCTTGTGGCCGAGCACGATAGCGTTATCTATCGCTGTATAGCAAAGCTCTTTAGCGAATATTCGGTGCCCGTTGATACGGTAAAGCTCGACCTTGTCTTTTCGGCAGTTAAAAACGGAAGCGGAAAGGTTAACCTCAAACCCTCGGTATACGCTTGTGTTAAAAACTCGGTTCTGACAATTCAAGAGGAAGAAACCCAAGAATACTTTGAATTTCCCCTCGAAATCGGCAAAGAGATTCAGGTTTTTAATAATAAAAGCATAGCCTTGAACAGCGAGAAAGACACATGTTCAAAAAATGTTAACCAAAATTTACTAAAAAAGTACATTGATTGTGATAAAATAGGTCATACTGTTGTGGTACGACAGAGAAAAGACGGCGATTCTGTGCGCCTTGCTTCAAACAGGATGACCAAAACACTGAAGAAACTTTTCAACGAACGCAAAATTCCTCCTCATCAGAGAGATAAGCTGCTTATAATTTCCGACGAAACCGGAATTGTTTGGGTGGAAGGCTTTGGAGTGGCGGAGCGTTGTGCTGTTGATGAAAAAACAAAAAATAAAGTAACTATTGAAGTCAAAGGCAGGACAGAATAATGAAACAGGACATTTGTAGAGTACTTATCAGCGAAGAACAGTTAAAGGAAAAGGTGACCGAACTCGGTGCGCAGATAAGCAAGGATTATAACGGTAAAAAGCTTCTTCTTGTCAGCATACTCAAGGGCTCGGTTGTGTTTATGGCTGACCTTATGCGTGCTATCACCATTCCTGCAAGCATTGATTTTATGTCGGTATCAAGCTACGGAAGCGGAGTAAAAACCTCCGGTGTGGTTAAAATATTAAAAGATTTGGACCAAGACCTAAACGGATATGACGTCTTGATAGTCGAAGACATTCTTGACAGCGGAATGACACTCTCATACCTTGTCGAGCTTTTGAAATCAAGAAATCCTGCAAGTGTTGCAATCTGCTCGCTTCTTGATAAGCCCGAAAGACATAAGGTTGAGATTGAACTTAAATATAAGGGCTTTACAATACCCGATGAATTTGTTGTCGGATACGGGCTTGACTATGCCGAAAAGTACCGCAACCTGCCCTTCGTGGGAATTCTTGACCCAAAGGTTTATTCATAACACAACGGCAACCAAAGAAAGTGTAGGTGGACCCATTGCAGAAAAAACAGAGCAAACTAAAAGGCGTGATCTTGTATATACTTGTCGCAGTAGGTGTGATACTTGCTACATCCTATCTGTTCAAGATCCCTGCCGCAACACCGCCGAAGTATTCGCAGATTCTTGACCTTTTCTATAACGATACGGTAACGGAGTATAAGCTCAATTTGGGTAACGGAAAGATGACGATGATTGTCAAATCCGACGAGATACCTGAGGAATACTTCGAAAAGAAGATTGCCAGGAAGTTCAAGGACGACGAAACCAAGGCAACCATTTCGTATACCGTGCCAAACGTTTCGATTTTTCTTGACGACACACGCGAATACGTCAGAAACAATAACCTTGACGAAACCAAAACCCCAATCCTCTTTGAATATGAGCGCGCAACCGATAATTCCTGGTGGCTCAGCTTCATACCTTCACTTTTGTTGGTAGGAGTTTTCATAGTCTTCTGGTTCTTTATGATGCGCCGCGACGACAACGGAATAGGCAAGAGCTTCAGTTTCGGAAAAGCCAAGGCAAAGGTCAGCAGCGACCAAAAGAACAAAACGACGTTTGCCGATGTTGCAGGTGCTGACGAGGAAAAGGAAGAACTCCACGAAATCGTTGAATTTTTGAAAAATCCTGCAAGATACAACGACCTCGGCGCAAGGATACCCAAGGGTGTCCTTCTCGTAGGCCCTCCCGGTACCGGTAAAACACTTCTTGCCCGTGCAGTAGCAGGTGAAGCAAACGCTCCCTTCTTCTCAATATCGGGTTCGGACTTCGTCGAAATGTTCGTCGGTGTCGGTGCATCGAGAGTGCGCGACCTGTTCGAACAGGCAAAAAAAGAAGCTCCGAGTATAATATTTATAGATGAGATAGACGCAGTCGGACGCCATAGAGGCGCAGGCCTTGGCGGCGGACACGATGAGCGAGAGCAGACCCTCAACCAGTTGCTCGTCGAGATGGACGGCTTTGGAACAAACCAAGGCGTAATCGTTATGGCGGCTACAAACCGCCGCGATATTCTCGACCCTGCACTTTTAAGACCGGGACGCTTTGACCGCCAGATCGTAGTCGGATATCCCGACGTAAAGGGAAGAGAAGCGGTGCTCCGCGTACATTCCCGAAATAAGCCCCTTGCTCCCGACGTTGACCTGTCGGTAATTGCGAAATCCACCGCAGGCTTCACAGGTGCAGAGCTTGAAAATCTTCTCAATGAAGCGGCTCTGCTTGCAGCAAGGAAAAAACTCAAAGCAATAACTATGCAGGATATTGAAGAAGCAACTATTAAGGTTGTTGCAGGTCCTGAAAAGAAATCCCACGTAGTAACCGAAAAGGACAAAAAGCTCACCGCATATCACGAAGCAGGCCACGCAATATGCACCTTCTGTTCACCTACACAGGATCCCGTGCATCAGATTTCCATCATACCTCGCGGAATGGCAGGCGGTTATACAATGAGCCTTCCTACCGATGAGAAGAACTACCGTTCAAAGAGCGAGATGGAAGAAAATCTTGTTGTCCTCCTCGGAGGCCGTGTGGCAGAAAAGCTTGTTCTCGGTGATATTTCAACAGGAGCTTCAAACGATATTGAAAGAGCTTCTGCAATAGCTCGAAGCATGGTTACAAGATACGGCTTCAGCGAAAAGCTCGGTCCGATAGTTTACGGCTCCGACCACGATGAAGTCTTCCTCGGCCGTGAGATCAGCAACTCCAGAAACTATTCCGAGGACGTAGCTGCAACAATCGACCAAGAGGTTCGCACTATAATCGATACTGCCTATGCAAGATGTGAGAAGATTTTGACCGACAATATGGATAAGCTCCACTCAGTAGCAAAAGAGCTCATCGAAAAGGAAAAACTCGATGCAAAAGAGTTCGAAGCTATAATGAAGAGTATATGGTAAAATCTCTTTAAAACAGAGGAATAAAACCCAATCCGTCCACCGCAAGAAAAAGGTGGGCGGATTGTTTGTTTTCACTTGACCTTGGGCGGAAAATGGGGTACAATAATATGATAGGAGTATTATGTACTTTTGGTACAATCCAATAAAACGACACGAAAGACGAGGAAGTCTGATGGCAAAGAAGGTAAACGAGTATTCCAACGAGAGTATAGCCTCCTTAAAAGGCGCTGACAGGGTTAGAAAACGCCCTGCGGTTATATTTGGCTCTGACGGTATCGAAGGCTGCGAACATGCGGTTTTTGAGATACTTTCAAACTCCATCGACGAGGCGCGCGAGGGATACGGCAATAAGATAATCATAACAAGATATTCCGACCACTCTGTTTCCGTTGAGGACTTTGGACGCGGTATGCCCGTTGACTATAACCGAAATGAAGAAAGATATAACTGGGAACTTCTTTTCTGTGAGATGTACGCCGGCGG
>JAZSEP010000106.1:0-4949 GCA_045531755.1 Oscillospiraceae bacterium
AAGACCGTCACGCAAGTAATACATTGCGCCGCCTGACCATTCATCTTCTGAATTTTTTCTGCGGAAGTAAATACCTAAAGTATTTTCTGCAAAGTTGGTCATCATACCGAAAAATGCAGCAACCCACATCCAGAAAACTGCACCTGCACCGCCGATTGCGATAGCTGCGGCAACACCTGCGATGTTACCTGTACCAACTGTTGCGGCGAGCGCCGTACAAAGCGCCTGGAAGGGAGAGATAACGCCCTTTTCCTTGCGGTGCTTCATAACGTTTTTGGTGAACAGACTTCCGATGGTATTCTTCCACCAGAGCTTTAAATGTGTAATCTGAAATACCTTTGTACTGAGTGTTACGATAACGCCCGTACCGATGAGAAGTGCGAGGCCGAAAATGCCCCATACCACTCCGTTGACGCTGCCGTTGATTTCGGCAACCTTTGCGAGAAATGCTTCCATATTCTCCTCCCGAAAATAAAAAAATTGACGACGTGCGAGTGCACTCCGCCAAAAAAACAAGTATGCCAAAAGCATCTACTTTGTCCTTTTGCCTGAGAGTTTGGTGTTTTCACACTTGCACCTTCGGCCCCCGATTTAACGGGTGTCTCCAAAGCTCTGTCCGCGTTCGGTCCTCATCCCTTCGGAAACCTGAGAGCGTTACTCCTTCGGCTGCTTTCGCACTTTCCCGAACACTTCATACAGAATTATTGAATTTTACGTTCTTTATTGTACTACATATTTTTGCATATTTCAAGGGGATATTGCAAATTTATACAAATGATTGAAATCAGCTCTACTTTATGGCATAATTATATCATAAATGACGAGAGGTGAAGAGATGGAATACAGGGTTTTGGGGGAAACCGGACTTGAAATTTCCCGTTTGGGCTTTGGCGGTATCCCGATTCAGAAGACAGATGCAGAGAAAACGCGCTCGCTTATGCTGCGCCTTGTCGAAGAGGGTGTAAACTACGTCGACACCGCACGCGGATATACAGTAAGCGAGGAGTATCTGGGCTTTGCGCTCGAGGGTATCCGCGACCGCTTCGTTATCGCGACAAAAAGTATGGCGCGCACCAAGGAAGCTATGGCAAGGGACATCGATATAAGTCTTGAAAATCTTCGCACCGATTATATAGATTTGTATCAGGTTCACAACCCGAATGCAAAGGATTTGGAGCAGGTTATGGCTCCCGACGGAGCGCTTGAGGCTCTGCAGGAAGCAAAGGCGCAGGGCAAAATCGGCCACATCGGCATCACCCTTCACAGCGCAGAGCTGTTTCGTCGGGCTGTGGAGCTTGATTGGGTGGAAACTATTATGTTTCCGTATAATATTGTGGAAACGCAGGGCGAGGATTTGATAGCTCTGTGTGCCGAAAAGAATATCGGTTTCATCTGTATGAAGCCTTTGGCAGGCGGCGCTATCGAGGACGCAAAGACCGCTTTGCGCTTCGTGCTGAGTAATCCAAGCGTGACGGTGGCAATTCCCGGTATGGCAAGCGAGGACGAAATCGCGCAGAACGTGGCGATAGCGTCAAGCGCCTCGGCTCTTACCGACAGCGAAAAGGAAAAGGTCGATGACATTCGCAGATTTTTGGGCACTAATTTCTGCCGTCGTTGTAACTACTGCGCTCCCTGCTCTGCAGGAATCAGCATCTCGGCAGTGTTTCTGTTCGAGGGATATTACAGCCGCTACGGCTTGCAGGAGTGGGCGACCGACCGCTATCTTGGTATGAGCAAAACTGCTTCGGATTGTATAGACTGCGGCATCTGCGAAACCCGTTGCCCGTATAATCTTCCAATCCGCGAGATGCTCAAAAAGGCAACCGCAGTTTTTGGAAAATAAAAAAGCTCCCGATTGGAGTACCTGCCATAAAGCAGGTTTATAGGCCAAACAAAAATACCGCCGAGAGCGACTCAAATGGTTACTCTCGGCGGTGTGTCGTTTGAAGTTTATTCTTCGTACACCAATACTACGGGAGGACAACAGTAATCTACATCCTTTAGATGCAATCCGTTATCATACGCTTCACGTACAATGGACATAACAAAATAAGCGGTTGCTTCCATGTATCTAAAAAGTTCGGGAACAGATGTTAGGTGTTTTGGAATAGGGGTTTTCAAAGAAGTAATAAAAGTAGTAAATTCTTCTCCTATTACCACTTTTATTTCTTCGGTCGCATTTTTAATCAACGCACACATTTCATCATAATCGGTTTTCTTCAATACGGGGATCTTGACGCATAACTTATCCTCTGTGCGTCCTATTACCCCAAACTGTTCAAGGGTGGGGATGTAAGAAATAAAATCGTTCGGGATATCCGATGTTTCAAGTGAAATGCCGTCGTAGATACTCCACAATAGCGGAATAATATGCTTAAAATACAGTTCATATGCGCCACCGAAACGATGAGGGCTATCCCATAGCGTGGTGTCAAATTCATAAAGGCGGATACGCTTTGTTCGTCCGACGGATACTGCTTCCGATGTGCGATGACCTCCATGTATGCAGTACTCAGACGCATCCATGTACTCCTTTGTATTATATCCGGCATCAAAGGCTATTGCTTGAGCAAACCACCAACCGCCGTCTTTTCGCTTCGGAAACTTAGGAGACTCAATCTTGCCGGTTCCAAAATGCTGGAAATCTTGTAACGCCTTCAAAACGGCATATCTGTCAAGCTTTGTCCTTTCCTCGCCATCCATACTTTTTACGAAATCCATTTTGGAAATCTTAGCGGACATTTTTTCGACAATGCTCCATACAGTATCAAACTGCTTGTGTGCAAAATTTTTCTGTGATTCGAAATTTTTTAGAATATCCTGCGCCTTACTGATAATGAAATCGGAATACACCTTGCCGCTATCCATCTGTACCATCAGCTCGCCGTCTATGAGCTTTTTGACGATCGGCTCAATGTAAGCAGCAGGGATACCGATAGCTTTGGAAAGGTCACTGATTGTTATGGGCTTATCATATGCAAGAATCAAAAGATTCTGTGCAATCAAATCCCCTTCTACAAGGGATATAGGCTCTCCCTTGAGTCCATCCGAGCCACCAAAAGAAAGATTTAATCTTCCGGGCAAATAGTTTTCTCTTGTTTCCATAGTTTCAAGTCCTTTCTTTATCTGACTACGACCGGTGGACAAACGGCTTTTCACGGTGCCTTCAGGGATATTAAGCCCCTCGGCAATGTCCGCAATACTTTGACTTCCATAATAAAAGCGGATCATAACTTCACGCGTAATATACGCAAGATGATTTAGCTCCTTTCGGATTTTTGCCGCTTCTTCCGAAGAAAGATATTCCTCGGTTTCTTCTTCCGAAATATCGAATCCTTCATCTAAACACACTGTGATTGGAGAACGGTATTTCTTACGGAGATTATCATTATGCTTATGGTAAAGTGTGTTAACAAGCCAGGTTTTGGGATGCTGTATTGTTCCACCGCTGTGTATATAGGCAAAAGCTGCAAGCATAGTGTCACCCACAAGGTCTTCAGCATCAAGTTGCGAATTGCATTTTGATGCCGCAAGTCGCATCAGATAATCATAATATTGAATAATTTCATCGTTTGTCATATTTCGCCCTGCTTTCCGGAATGCTTTTGAACGTTCACCTATATAGTCGTAAAGGTTTGATTTCGGTTCGAACTTGAAATAAAATTTTTATTATTATATCATAAATTTGCAAATTGATTTGTAAATATTTCCCTTTTGTGTTCTCAAAAGCAGTGCTTGTCAGGAAAAGCAGACGGACTTTCGGGGTGCACAAGCCAAAGGCTCTCTTATGTAAAGAGAGGCTCATTACCGCCCGACAGTACACCGGAAGGTGTAACACACTTACCTTGCAGAGCAAGACGTGTGAAAAGGAGTACGAACAAATTGTCCGTACTCCTTTTCATTTTGCGGCAAGCAAAGCCTGCTTTATGGAGGGCTCCCCTTGGGTGCTTTTTTATTTCTCGGTGTTGTTCAGCAGATAGTGCATCATCTTTTCGGGGTTGTTGAGGAACATTTTCGTGACCTGAAAATGCTCTGTATCCTGATAACGCACCTTTTTGATGCCGTCTTTGGAAAACTCTAAAATATGAGCATCAAGCAGTGCCATTAAAATCGGAGAATGGGTCGCAATTATAAACTGGGAGTTCTTGTTTACAAGCTCGTTGA
This sequence comes from Oscillospiraceae bacterium, assembly GCA_045531755.1. Classification (GTDB taxonomy): domain Bacteria; phylum Bacillota; class Clostridia; order Oscillospirales; family Ruminococcaceae; genus UBA11540. Next base: position 4,165 of record JAZSEP010000106.1, read on the forward strand.
TTTCAACCATAAGTGTTAAAAGTCGCATTGGCGACAAAGCTGCCTCGGGCTCGTCGAGTATGTAAAGTCCGTTGCCGAAAAAACGGTTTTGAACTATTGCCAAGAAGCTCTCACCGTGGGACTGCTCGTGCAAAGATATTCCGCCGTAGCCCTCGATAATCGGCGCGCCAATGGACGGAGCTTTGTCCAGCTCATCAATGTTAGTGGCAACGTTATACAGGCTTTCCGCACGGAGAAAAAAGCCGTCCTTCGCGCGTCCGCATCTTGAAACTCTTATATGCTCAAAAAGCTCCGAGTGGGTGGCATTGGTCGAAAATCTGAAGTTCTTCGAGCCGCCCTCGGCATTAAATCCGTATGCTACCGCTATCGCCTCAAGCAAGGTGGATTTCCCCGTTCCGTTTTCACCGACAAAAAAGGTGACGTTCGAATCAAAGGTGAGCTCTTCTTCACGGGCAAGGTGTTTTATAACAGGCAGATTGTTGAGATACGAATTTTCATCCAGCTTGTTGTCAAACGAAATACGGTTTATGTATTTTACAGAGTTCATCGGACACTCTCCTTTATAATTATAGTATAGAGTAGACCCGACAACTTGTCAACGAAAACAATATCGCAAAAAACTTGTCGAACGATTTTTCAAAATTATGGGTTGACAATGCGAATTTATTCGTATATAATAATAAGGCACTCGAAAATATCGCGGGATGGAGCAGTCTGGTAGCTCGTCGGGCTCATAACCCGAAGGTCGTTGGTTCAAATCCGGCTCCCGCAACCAAAACAGATAC
>JAZSEP010000101.1:0-3428 GCA_045531755.1 Oscillospiraceae bacterium
AAAACCGAGTTTGGTTTGCTTGAAAACCCCGAAGACGAAACACAAAACGAGTATTGGTTCGGAGAATATGATAAAAAGGTAACTAAAGAAGAATTCGACAAGCTTACAAAGGACATATTTGCCGCCGCAGAGAAAAAAGCCGAGCTCGATTGGATAGAATGGACACAACAGTAAGTAAATCCCGAAAACCAAACCCCGTCATTTGACGGGGTTTTCTTTTATTAGATTGTACTTTTTTAATCCGTTTTTGCGGCAGACAGACAAGGCTTTTTCATCCACCGAAACATACTCACATTCCTTGCACATTCCCTGAATATCCAAAGAAACTCTTTTTAAACGGCAAGCATCATTCTTCCAATATATACAAAAGACGTTCTCACACTTCAAAAAATCACCCCTTTATAATAATATAACTTAAAATTCTCCAAATATCAAGTACTCGAAGTATTTTGAAGGCAGATTAACCTATACTTTTATCGAGAAAATGAAGTATGGGGAGATTTTATGAAACTTAATCAGGCTGTTTCCGAGAGGATAAAAGAGCTTTGCAACGAGAGAAAGATAACTCAATACGGATTATATATGAAAAGTGGAGTTCCGCAATCCACACTCAGCACTATAACAAACTGCACCTTTGAAAGCATGAAGCTCAGGATAATCTATGAGATTTGCGAGGGGTTTGAGATAAGTCTTGAGGAGTTTTTCAACTCGCCGTTATTTTCTCGCGAAAACTTGGAAGATTAGCCCTTGACACAGCGGTAAAATCGCAGTAAACTAAAATAAAATATTCGACAATCTCAGCCTTGCCGAAAGCGAGGCTGTTTGACTTTACGGAGGGATTTCAATGGAAATCAAAATCACGAAGAATACAACCCACGGACAGATGCCCCCTGCCGACCAGCTCGGCTTTGGCGCATACTTCACCGACCATATGTTTGTTATGGAATACAACCGTGAGGACGGCTGGCACGATGCGAGAATAGTGCCCTACGGCAATTTGAGCTTTTCCCCTGCGGCAAACGTTTTCCACTACGGCGCAGAGGTTTTTGAGGGCATGAAGGCATACCGCAGAGAAGACGGCGAGGTACAGCTTTTCAGACCTTGGGAAAACGTAAAAAGACTCAACCGCTCCTGCGAGAGAATGGGTCTTCCTCAGCTTGATGAAAACGACGCTCTTCAGGCTATTAAAACGCTCGTTGAAATCGACAAGGACTGGGTTCCCTCTGCAAAGGGCACGTCCCTCTATATCCGTCCGTTTGTAATCGCAACCGACCCCAAGCTCGGACTTCACGGCGTGCACGAGGCGATGTTCGTCATCATCCTTTCGCCTGTCGGAAGCTACTATAAAGAGGGTATCAACCCCGTTAAGATTATGCTCGAGACCGAGGACGTCCGCGCAGTAAGAGGCGGTACAGGCTATGCAAAATGCGGCGGTAACTATGCGGCAAGCAACCGCGCAGGCGACAGAGCAATGCAAAAGGGCTATACACAGGTTCTTTGGCTTGACGGTGTCGAGAGAAAGTACATCGAGGAAGTCGGTGCGATGAACGTAATGTTCAAGATTAACGGCACAGTCGTCACCCCTGCACTCACAGGTTCGATTCTCCCCGGTATCACCCGTGATTCCTGCCTCACAATGCTCAGAAGCTGGGGTGTTCCCGTCGAGGAAAGACTCATCAGCATCGACGAGCTTATGGAAGCTGCAGATAACGGCACCCTCGAGGAAGCGTGGGGAACAGGTACTGCGGCCGTTGTTTCTCCTATCGGCGAGCTCAACTACAACGGCAAGAGCGTTGTGGTCAATAACTTTGAAATCGGAGAAACCGCACAGAAGCTCTACGACGAGCTCACGGGACTTCAGTGGGGCAACAAGCCCGACACATTCGGTTGGACCTGCAAGATATAAACGTAATGGCGTTTCGCGAAAGCGAAACGCCATCTTTGTTTTAAAACACGGTTTCAATCACCTTGTCACAGCAGTCGGGGGAATAACGGAAACGGTCGATGTGGGACGCGTCCGTGAAATAGCTCGGCAGTCCCGATGAATAATCTGCATCAAAAGCGTCAACAATAATAAGTTTGACCTTCATTTTTTCGGGGATAAGACTTTTTATGTAAACGCTCGCGTGCTGGCCGGGGAAGACGTCCTCTCTCGGCTCGGCAAGGCCTGCGAGATTTGGAGTCAGCTCCACGAAAACACCGTACGGCTCGACGGAACGAATGATGCCCGCAACCGTTTCTCCTGCGCGGAAGATGGACGCGTTTTCCTCCCAGGTGCCGAGAAGCTCCTTGTGCGAAAGGGTCACGCGAAGGGTGTCGGGGTCGATAGACGACACCACCGCCTTTATATAGTCGCCCACGCGGAATCGGTCGGACGGATGGGAAATGCGCGAAACAGAAATCATATCAATCGGCATAAGCGACGCGATTCCGCACCCAATGTCAACGAAAGCGCCAAACTGTTCAAGATGGGTAACCCTGCAGTCGAGCACGTCACCTGCAGACAGAGCCTTTATAAACCTTTCGCTACACTCCTCCTGCACCTCGCGCCGAGAGAGAAGCGCCGTGCCGTCGGGCTCAAAGCCCTTAATGCGAAAGACGACGGGCTTGTTGACGCGCGAGATAATCGCAATGTCACGGGTCGAGCTGTCCTCTATTCCCATCGCACATTCCTTCCGCGGAATGATACCGCGGCAACACCCCATATCCACAATCAGATTATGGTCACAATCACAGGCAATAGCCCTCGCCTCGAGGATTTTCCCTGAGCTAAACGCCTCCTGCAAGGACTGAAAATTTTTAAAACACACCTTGTTTTGAAAAGACTCCGACAGCATACCCTCGGGTCTGTATACGGTCTGCACCGACATTTGAAACACTCCCTAATTTTTTCTTTGTAAATCTATATGCAAAGAAAAAACAACTTTATTCGTGCAAACGGCACGAATAAAATATCACTGAAGACGAAGGCTTCAATATCACTTTTGCAGAGCAAAAATATCACTCCGACTTTAGTCGGAATATCACTCTGTATATGCAGGGAGTGAGTCAAAAAAGAACGGAGAACCGAAACAGGTTCTCCGTTTAGTCATATTACGATGTTTGCCACCGTTCCGCACAAAACGCCGATAAGGTATAAAAGCGCGAGCACGATGAGATTTTCTTTCATATTTTTATTTGACCTAAAAAGCACCAGAAGCCCGAGTCCTGCCGAGGAGCAAAGCCCCGAAATAACCGACCCGATGCTGAGCGCGCCCTCGATGTACATCTGCGCGATAATCGCCGACGCGGCACAGTTTGGGATAAGTCCCACGATACCCGTCAAAAAGGGCTGCAGAAAGCTGTCGGTCAAAAGGAACCTGGAAAGATTTTCTTCGCCCACGAATTCAATCAGAAGTCCGAGCGCAAAGGACGCGAGGAAAAGGAAA
>JAZSEP010000072.1:0-13634 GCA_045531755.1 Oscillospiraceae bacterium
TTTTTTTTTAATATTATTTTCCGGGATTTTTTTTTTTTCTCAAAAAAACCCCCAAACCCCCCCCCCCAAAAAGGGGGCCGCCGGTTTGTTCTTTCAGTTCCATACGGCGAGCATCAGCCAGATGAGGAGTCCGAGGCCTGCAATGAAGGCTCCGCCTATCAAGAGGGCGGCTTTCAGTGCGCCAAAGACGTACCACATCGTTTCCTTTTTGGTCATTATCGGCTCGCTTTTGGGGCTTTCTTTTTGGTCGGGCTGCTCGGCTGACTTTTTCTTCTTCCCAAACGGGTTTGAAAAACCGCCGTCTATTCCCGACATATCGGCGATGGTTCTGCCATCGTCGTCATCGTATATTTTTCTTCCCATTATTTATCGTACAGGTGGCAAACCACGAAATGTCCGGGCTCGATCTCACGCTGTACAGGTGCCTCCTCTTTGCAACGCTGTGTGCAATGCTCACAACGGGTGTGGAATTTACATCCTGAGGGCGGATTTGCAGGTGAAGGAATGGAACCGCCGAGGACGATTCTGTTTCTCTCTGCTGTCGGGTCGGGAACGGGAATTGCCGAGAACAGCGCCTTTGTGTAGGGGTGGAGAGGATTTTTGAAGATATCCTCTGTGGAGCCGTACTCAACGAGGTTTCCGAGATACATAACGCCGACGGTATCCGAAATATGCTCTACGACGGAGAGGTCGTGGGAGATAAACAGATAGGTGAGGTTATATTTCTGCTGAAGGTCTTTGAGAAGGTTTATAATCTGCGCCTGAATGGACACGTCGAGCGCGGAAACAGGCTCGTCGCAGACGATGAACTCGGGGTTTAGCGCAAGCGCTCTTGCGATACAAATTCTCTGTCTTTGACCGCCCGAGAACTCGTGGGGATATCTATCCTTATGGAAGGACTGCAGACCGCAGTTGTCCATAATAGTGTCGATATAGTCGTCAAACTCTTCCTTGGGAACGAGGTTGTGCTCTCTTACCGCCTCGCCGATTATCTCTCCGACGGGAAGGCGGGGAGAAAGTGAGGAGAAGGGGTCCTGGAAGATTATCTGCATTTTTGTGCGCATCTCGCGCATCTCTTTGGGTGACAGGTCGTAAACTTCCTTGCCGTTGAAGAGCACCTGTCCGCCTGTTTTTTCGCCTGAAAGGCGGAGGATGGTTCTGCCGGCTGTGGTTTTTCCGCAGCCCGACTCACCTACAAGACCCATCGTCGTGCCTCTCTTGAGGTTGAAGGTGATGCCGTCAACAGCCTTTACGTAGCCGACGGTTTTTGCGATGAGGCCGTCTTTTATGGGGAAGTATTTTTTGAGGTTGTTGACCATCAAAATATACTGTGGGTCATATTCTACGGGGGTGAAGGTGTTATCTATCTTGAGCTTATCGTTCTTTGCCATTAGTTTTCACCCTCCTTATCGTAGTATCTGTAGCAGCTTACAAAATGTGTGGGAGAGAGCTGTACCTCGCAGGGATACTCGCCCGTACATTTTTCAACACACATCTCGCAACGGTCCTTGAAGTAGCAGTAGTCGGGCATATTGATGGGGTTCGGCACCTTTCCGGGAATGGAATAGAGTGCGTCAACCTTCTTGCCGACAACGGGCTTGGAAGCCATAAGGCCGATGGTGTAGGGGTGGGCAGGATTTTTGAAAATCTCCATTGCCGTTCCCTTCTCTACGACCTTGCCTGCATACATAACGACGACGTAATCAGCCATCTCGGCGATAACGCCGAGGTCGTGGGTGATGAACATTATCGAAGAATTGATGCGGTCCTTGAGCTGACGGAGCAGGTCGAGAATCTGCGCCTGAATGGTAACGTCGAGCGCGGTGGTGGGCTCGTCCGCGATGATGAGCTTGGGGTTGCAGGCAAGCGCCATAGCTATCATTACACGCTGGCGCATACCGCCGGAAAGCTCGTGCGGGAACATCTTATAAACGCCCTCGCTGTTTGCGATACCAACCATCTCCAAAAGCTCGATTGTGCGCGCTTTTATCTGTTCCTTGGTTTTTCCTTCGCTGTCGTGAAGCTCGATTACCTCGTTGACCTGATCGCCGATTCTGAAAACGGGATTGAGTGCGGTCATAGGCTCCTGGAAAATCATCGAAACGAAGTTTCCGCGAAGGGTCTGCATTACGGTGTTGGGACATTTTGTTATATCGTATGCTTTATCCCCTGCGTTGAGGCGGATTGCGCCCTCAACGACCTGACCCTGCGGTCTTTGGAGAAGCTGCATGAGAGAAAGGCTTGTTACCGATTTGCCGCAGCCCGACTCGCCGACGACGCCGACGCACTTTCCAAGCGGTACTTCAAAGCTTACGCCGTCAACCGCCTTAACGGTTCCCGCGTCGGTGAAGAAGTAGGTGTGGAGGTTGTCAAACTCGACAGCGTTGTTCTCATCGCGCATCTTAGTGAGATATTCGCTTTCGGGAACGTTCTTTCTCTTGCGCTGTTTTTCAAGCTCGTTTGTGATTTTGCGGTTTTCCCTTGAAATCTTTCGGGATTCCTTGGCGGAGAGATAGCCCTCCTGTTTTTTCTTTGCCATATTCTCTCCTCCTTTAGCGCTTCATCTTCGGGTCAAACGCATCTCTCAAGCCGTCGCCTACGAGGTTGAATGCAACAACCGTCAGAAGCAAGCAGATGCCTGCAGGGATCCAGATGAACCAGTATTCAGTGAGAACATAGGTGTTGGAAACGTCGTTGATGATGTTACCCCAGGAAGCAAACGGGAACTTAACGCCGAGACCGAGGAACGAGAGGGTTGCCTCGGTGATGATGGTGGAGCCGAGTCCCATTGTGCAGGAAACGATGAGCTGGGGAATAACGTTGGGGACGAGGTGACGGAAGATTCGTCTGCTGACAGAAATTCCGCAAGCCTCTGTAGCGGTCATAAACTCCTGCTCGCGAAGCGAGAGAATCTGACCTCTTACCATTCTCGCAATTCCGGGCCAGCCCAGGAATCCGAGGATGAGCATCAGATAGAGCATTCTCAGCATCGGGTCGACTCGCATTGCGTCCATAGCCGCACCGAGAATGATGATAACGGGCATCGAGGGGATGCAGTAGAAGATATCTACTATTCTCATTATGAGGTTATCGACCCACTTGCCGAAGTAGCCTGCAAGACCGCCGAGGATAACGCCGAGTACGGTTGCGATTGCCTCAACGACGAAGCCGATAACAAGCGAGATGCGTCCGCCGTACATAAGACGGGCGAGCATATCCATACCGTTTCTGTCGGTACCGAGGGGGTGCTTTGCAGAAGGCGAGGAATAGGTGTCGTAGACTCTTGTTTCAACGCCCTGTTTGATGGTGTAGGTCATGGAAGCGGGGTCGTAAGCCACGGTGTATTTATATTCTTGCCCATTTTCCGTGAAGATAAACTCTTTTGTCTGTTCCTTATCCTTGAAGGCGTTTTCCTTTTCGCCTGCCTCGATAACCTCAAAGAGCTCTGCCTTGAAGGCTCTTGAGATGAAGATATCGGGGCTGATGGGGTTTACGATATTACGGCTGACGTAGCAAAGCTCAGCGCCGTCAGCGAAGATTACGCCGTCAGTGTCAAGGGTGTAGGTCTTATCCCCTACCTCAAAGGAAGAAAGGGAGTTTGTGTATGCCTTGAGGGCTGCAAACTGAAGGTCGAAGTCAACAGTCTGTCCCTGTACGGAGGACGAAACGATGTCCTTATATGCAATACCAATCATCGCGCCGTCCTTGATGGCAACGCTATAAAAGTCCTTGCCCTCTTCGGTTACGGTATAGGTCACGTCGCGATAGGTAAATTCGCTCTTATTCTGTTGAAGCGCAAGCACGAGCTGTGCCTGAACGATGCTCTCAAATTTCTGCTCAGGTGCGGCGGCGTATCTGAGCTTGTCGTTCTTAACGACGCCTGCGTAGTCCTTGTTCTGTATCTCCACGCGGTAGAAGAGGTCGTCCTCTGCGTAGGGGTTGACCATACCGCCGATGAAGGAGAAGATGAACATAAAGATGAGTATTGTAAGTCCTACAACGGCAACGCGGTTTCTGAAAAAGCGCTTTGCAACGAGGGTTCCGGGAGAAAGCACCTTAACGCGTCTGTCGTCGTTGAGGGAATATTCGGGTTCTTTTTTATCGGATTTATTGTCCTTATTAACGTCCTTCAAAAGCTTCTCGTTGTGGAGCTTGTTTGCCGCCGCAGGCACGTCCTGCGGACGAAGAGCACCGTTTGATTCGAGAACGCTTTTGTTCTTGATATCTTCCATATTATCGCGCATTTTGCGTTCTCCTTTCTTATGCTATACGGACTCTCGGGTCAACGACTGCATACAAAATATCGGAAATGAGGTTTCCTGCGAGCGTGAGCACCGCAATAAACATCAGATAGAACATCGAGAAGGGTATGTCGCCTGCTACCATCGCGTTGTAGGAGGTCTGACCGATACCGGGGATACTGTAGAGAGTTTCGGTGATGAGCGCGCCCGAGAAGAGTCCGGGGAGCGAACCGCCGACGATGGTGACGAGAGGAATGAGGGTGTTTCTGAACGCGTGGTGGTAGATAACCTTGCGCTCGGAAAGTCCCTTTGCTCTTGCGGTACGGATGTAGTCCGCATTGAGAACCTCGAGCATATTGGTTCTCGTATAACGCATAAGTCCGCCGATGGAGATAACGACGAGGGTTACTATCGGGAGGACGAGGTGGTGTGCTTTATCGAGGAACTTGCCCCAAGCGTCGAGGTACTCGTAGTTTCTGCCTACAAGACCGAAGAGGTCAAACCAGCCGAGTCTTACCGAGAAGACGAGCTTTAAGAGTGACGCAAAGAAGAAGGTTGGCAGAGAGATACCTGCAAGCGCGACGACCGTGATGGTGTAGTCGGTCTTGGAGTACTGCTTTACAGCGGCGATAACGCCGAGAGGAATAGCGATTATAAGCTCGAGCACCAAGGAAATCGCACCCATTACGAAGGAGAGCCAAACGGTGTCGTTGAACTTCTCGATTACGGGAACGGTGTAGAACCAGGAGTCGCCGAAGTTACCTGTGAGCATCTTGCCGAGCCAGTTGAAATAACCCATAACAGGACCCTTGTCCATTCCGTACATCGCCGTGAGCTGTTCCATCCATTCCGAGAAGGATTTTGAACCGGGCTGCATACTCTTTTGTCTTGCAATCGACTCTATGTATGAAGTCGGCAGACAACGCATCAGCACATATATGATAAAGCCCACGAAGAACAGTATCATTATAGAGAGCAGTATTCTTTTAATGATATATTTACGCACGAACAATTCCTCCGTTTGAGTTAAAATTCCTATATACAAATTTTTTGGTCCACTCGCCAAAAAACATACTGCATATGATGCAGAGGTTTTGGGTCTTTTTGGAAGAAAATCTTCCGACCTTTTTCAAAACCGCTCCATTACGTGCAGTATGCAGCCAACGATATTGATCGTTAGCATAAAGTGTTGCCCTGCAGTGTGTCTGCAGGGCAACCACTTACACACTAAATTAAATTATTTTGCGGGGTTGAGCTCGAGCTTCTCGATCTCTGCCATCCAGCCGTAGAAGGTTGTGATGTCGGGAGTTACAGTAGAGATGTTAACTCTCTCTGTGGAGAAGACGATAGCGTTCTGTCTCTGATATACAGGAATCTCAACTGCCCAGTCGATAACTGTGTCAAGGCAAGCCTTGTACATAGCCTTACGATAAGCTTGGTCTGTAGATGCTCTTGCATCGAGGATCATCTTATCGAGCTCTGCATCAGCGATACAGTACATATAGTTGGAGCCGCCCTGTGCAGCGCCGCCGAGGGGGTTCTGGCCTTCCTTAGCTGTGCCTGCGTTTGCAACGTCAGCGTAGTAGATCTGATACATATCAGGATCGATTGTTGCGCCCCAAGCTGCTGCCCACATTGCTACCTGGTTAGCTTCGAGAGCTGTCCAGAGCTCAGAGGAGTTTGTAAGGTCTCTAACGATGAGGTTGATACCGATCTTCTCGAATGCCTTCTTAGCCTCTGTGCAGATCATGAAGGAGGGGTGATCTCCTACGCCGTCTGCAGGAATCCAGAGCTCATACTCGAGAGATGCTCCTTCGGGAGCTTTTGTAACCTTACCGTCTTCAACAGTGTAGCCTGCTGCCTCGAAGAATGTGAGAGCTGCCTTGAGAGCTGCGTCATACTTCTGATCAGCGGTCATTTCAGCTGTGTAGATGTCGTTGCCTGCTGCATCAACAGAGAATGCAAGTCTGTAGCCGTCATCTGCAGGCTGAGGAGCTGCCCAAGATGTGTTGGAGATAGGATAGTTGATAACAGATGCGCGCTCTCCGTAGTAGGAGTCGATAGCAACGTCACGGTATACAGAGAATACTGTACCGAAAGCTTTTCTGAGAGCCTTGGAAGCGTCAGAACCAGCCTCGCCGCCAACGTTCATAACCTGTGCGCACATACCGATGTAACCGTAGCCGAGGTTGTCAACTGTGCTTGTTGTAACCTTAGGACCTGTTACAGCGTCGTTGCCGTTAGCCTTAACGATAGCAGCAACTGTATCCTTATCGAAGGAAGGATCGGTGATGTCGATGGTACCTGTGGTAACACCGTTGAGCTTATCAGCCTCGTTTACTTCGATGAAGTTAACGTACTTTGTCTTGGGAGCGCCAAGGTAGTAGTTGTCGTTTCTCTCGAAGTTAACGGTACCGTTCTCGAACTTAACGAACTTGTAAGGACCAGCGCCCATAGGAACTGTGGTCTTTGCACGAACGGAAGAAAGGTCGCCCTTTACAAAACCGAACTTGTTGTTGTCATAGTCATAGAGGTCGTCGCTTCCGTAGTAGTGGAGAGGAGCGATGGAAACGCCGAGTTGATAGATTGCTGTAGCGTCAACCTTTGTAGTTGTAACGCGGAGAGAGTTAGCGCCGGTCTTAACGATACCGGAGATGTTAGCTGCGGATTCACCTGTCTGTACAGCTGCAACGTAAGCGTTAGCCTTGTCGCCGAGCTCTGTGGAGATGAAGCTGGAGATAGATGTACCTGCTGTCTCATGGTTGATACCGTTGTCAGAAAGGTCATAGCCGCAGTTTTCAACGATTGCTGCAAAGAAGTCAGCTGCGGTAGCGCCGTCTGCGAGCTCATAGCCCCAAGCGCCTGCTGCAGTCTTAACGTCAGCGGAGTCAGCACCGTAGCCTGCTGCTACACAGTAGTCAACGATTTCCTGTGCAAACTTAACGCCTGCTGCGTCGAATGCTGTCCAGAAGTCGTTGTACTGCTCTTCTGTGAAGTAGTCGTTAGCCTCGTAGCCCTTACGCTCTGTAGCGAGGATAAGGTTCTGACGGGTTTCCATACCGCTTCTGTACTCTTCCATACCCTTGATCGGAACTGCATAAAGTGTGGAGCTTCCGTCATAAGCGGGGTCGGAAAGAACGTACATTGTGAAGATGATGTCGTCAACTGTGAGCTCTTCACCGTCGGAGAACTTGATGCCCTCTTTGATTGTGAAGTCGTAGTCAACTGTTCCGTCTTCGTTTTCTGTTACAACGAGGTTAGCAGGACCATGATAGGTATAGTCTGTTCCGTTGTAAGGAATTGTCTCGCCCTCGATGCCCTTATAGATGATGGCGCCTGTACGGTCTGTAGTGAGAAGACCGAGCTGAGTCATAGCAGCGACGTCCTGGTCGTATGCTGTCTCAGAGAAGAAGGGAGAGAATTTGCTGTTGAAGGGTGCATAACCTACAACAAGGGGAGTGAGGTTTTCTTCTACGTTGCCTGTGCTGGAAGTTTCAGCCGGGTCTTTGCCGCAAGCTGCGATACCAAGACACATTGCAACAACGAGAAGAAGCGCAAGGATCTTTTTCATGATTGGATTCCTCCTGTAGTTTTGAATATGGGTGTTTCCCAAATATCCTTTATTTTGACCCGTCCTCGAATAGAGGACAGCTGTCGCACATTATAGTATACACTATTTTGCCCGCAAAGTCAAATCATTGTTTGACCCAGGTGAGTTTTTTGGTAATTTTAGTCAAAAACAGGCCTAGAAATATGACAAATAGGTGAGAAGCCAAAAACGCCCACGTCCACGGCGAAAGCGCCGAGAAGCCTTTTATAAAGGCGAATATCAGCGTTGCAAGTGCCGTGACTGCGGAAAAAATTGTCATGAGGGTCGAGCAGGGTCGAAAAACGTCGAAGGTCTGCTTTAGAACGTATTCGCGCAGGGGAAGCTTGTTTACACAAAGGCGAACCGCCGCCCACAAGCCTCTTACCGCACACGCAAGGGTGACGACAAAGGGGAGTATGACGTAGAAGGTGTTGAGCATCGGCTCTGCAGGTATACATCCGCAGATGAGGGTGAGTGCCGCCGCGGCTGCACTCACAGCCAAAATCTGTGCTCTTACCTTTTTATAATCGCCTTCGGGCAGGTAAACGGCGCCCGTATAGACGTATTCGCCCGAAAGGGTCATCTTGAAGTCGTCAAGATAGGCGCGTCTGCCCTTCTTTTTCTTGTTTTTTTCCATACTATTTTATATCGCCGAGGTCGAAGTTCTCGAGCCACTTGTTTGCGGTTTCACAGACGGTCTTGAGGCAGGTTTCCTCAAACGGAGAGTCGAGGTCTGCGTTCTTGAGAAGCTCGGTGAACACACGGCTTCCGCCCTGTCTGGTGTATGCCATATAGTGCTCCCAGGCGTCCTTGGTGTCTGCCTGTATTCTTGCCCAGAACTGCAGCGCAACGGTCTGTGCAAGGCAGTAGTCGATATAGTAGAAGGGGCTTGAATAGATATGGTGCTGTCTTTGCCAGCCCTCGCCCTCGCTGTAGAACGGAATCTCGCCGTCGAGCTTCATCCAGGGCATATAGACGCCTAAAAGCTCCTTCCAGACCGCGTGGCGCTCTGCAGGGGTCATATCGGGTTTTTCATAGACGATATGCTGGAAGTGGTCAACCATCGTTCCGTAGGGGATAAAGGTGATGGCGCCGGAGAGGTGGCTGTACAAAAATTTCTTGGTATCTTCGCCGAAGAAGCCCTCTGCCCAAGGCCAAGCGAAGAATTCCATCGACATCGAGTGAACCTCGCAAGCCTCAAGGCTCGGCCAGACGTAGTCCATCGGGACTCTGTCGCGGTTTGTCCAATCTGCAAAGGCGTGTCCTGCCTCGTGGGTGATGACCTCGACGTCGCCCTGTGTTCCGTTGAAGTTTGCGAAGATGAACGGCACGCTGTAGTCGGCAAGGTCGGTGCAGTAGCCGCCGCCTGCCTTGCCCTCTGTGGAGAGAACGTCGAGAAGCTCGCCTTCAAGCATAGTGTTGAAGAAGAGCGAGGTTTCGGGAGAGAGCTCGTCATAAAACTTCTTGCCCTGCATCAGAATATCGTCGGGTGTTCCCTGAGGACGCGGATTTCCGCTTCTGAACTCAAGGGCGTTGTCGGCAAAGCTCATAGGATACTGCTTGCCGAGTCTTTCTGCCTGACGGCGACAGATGCCGTCGGCGAGGGGAACGAGATACTTTACTACAGCCTTTCTGAACTTTTCTACGTCCTCTTTGGTGTAGCAGTTTCTGCCCATTCTGTAGTAGCCGAGGGTGGTGTAGCCCTCGTAGCCGAGCTTTTTGCCCATCTCGTCGCGGAGGTGGGTGAGCTTATCGTAGATTTCATCGAGCTTATCCTGATTGTCGGTGTACCACTGACCCTCTGCCTTCCAGGCGGCAAGGCGAACCGCGTCGTCGGAAGCGGTCTTATAGGGTGTCATCTGTGAAAGGGTGCATTTTTTGCCGTCGAAGTCTATCTGTGCAGACGCCAAAAGCTTTTCATACTCTTGCGTGAGGTCGTTTTCCTTCTGGAGCTCGGGGATAATCTCGGGGGAGAAGGTCTTGAGTGCAATTTCGGTGTTCAAAAACATTAGGTTTCCGAACTCTGCCTCGAAATCGGGTCTGAACTTGGACTGGAGCATCGCAAGCGACCATTTCTGCATATATTCCTCAAGCTCGGGCATTACTGCGTTCCAGAACTTCTGCTCGTTGTCGTAGAATTCGTCCTTTGTGTTTATGTCGTGACGAATGTGGGAGAGGGTTCCCAAGGTGGAAAAGTGCTTTACAAACCTTTCCTTTTCGAGAAATACCGCTTTTGCCTCGGCAAAGTCCTTTGCGTTTGCAAAGCGCTCGGTGAGAGCAGTAAAATCCTTTTTTATCTGCTCGGCGTCGGGGCGCTCATAGGGCATTTCGGAAAATTTTATCATATTTTTCTCCTCGTTTCTGTCGTGGTTTTTATACATATAAATATTGTACCACAATCGCGCCCTTTTTACAAGCCTTTTTAGTCGCCGAGCTCGCGCTTTAATATTTCCAGCGCCTTTTTCTCGATTCGCGAAACGTAGGAGCGCGAGATGCCGAGTCTTTGCGCCGTTTCGCGCTGTGTGAGCGGTTTTCTGCCGTACAGCCCATAGCGGAGCGTCACTATCTCGCGCTCACGCTGTGACAGGCTTTTTTCCAGCACCTCGTAGAGCCTTTTGGTGCGGAGCTTCAGGTCGATGTCCTCGAAAAGCGTATCCTCGTCCGCCATTATGTCCATATAGGTCAGGCTGTTGCCGTCGCGGTCGGTGTCGATGGTGTCGCTGATGGACACGTCCTGCGCCGACTTTTTGATGTTTCTAAAATACATCAGAATTTCGTTTTCGATACACCGCGAAGCGTAGGTTGCAAAACGGCTTCCTTTGTCGCTTTTAAACGACGTGACCGCCTTTATCAGCCCGATTGTGCCGATAGAAATCAAATCGTCCTGGTCACCGCCTGCGGCATAGTATTTTTTGGTGATGTGGGCGACAAGCCTGAGATTGTGCTCGATAAGCTTTGTCTTTGCCTCCCCGTCGCCCTCGCGCATCTTTCTGAAGCACTCCGCCTCCTCCTTTGCGGAGAGAGGCTTTGGGAAGCAGCCGCTCTTTGCAATGTGCAGAGCGAGAAACATCAGGTTTGACATTATTACAGATATTGCAGGAAACATTTTACAGCACCCCTTCAAGTAGTGTTATCACTATATGAGGGGCAAAATTTGTCCTATTACCTTATTGTGCAAGGTGCTGTAAAATCGGGCGGTTTATTTATGAAACTTCACGAGTGGTTTACCCCCTTGACTTCCCCCAAACTATGTTGTATAATAGGTGTGTTATATTTTAGGTTTAAATCTCCTGCTGCATGGCGAGGGAGGGAATTTGTAATGGCAGAAATCCGTTTGAAAGAGAACGAGTCTTTGGACAGCGCTCTTCGTAGATTTAAAAGACAGTGCGCCCGCAACGGCGTGCTTGCTGAGGTGCGTAAAAGAGAGCACTATGAAAAGCCTTCCGTAAAGCGTAAGAAGAAGTCCGAAGCTGCACGTAAGCGCAAGTTCAAGTAATTTCTGATTACAAATCAAAACTGTAAAAGCAAAGAGCCGACCGTATGGTCGGCTCTTTTGTTGTGCGTCGAATGTTATGCGGTTTTCGCCGTAAAAAGCAAGGAGGTTGTTCTCGGTTTTTACATACAAGCAAGGCGCCGTGTCCGAGTGACACGGCGCCTTGAGGAGAAAAAGCAGATCGTTTTAGCTCTTGCTTATTCGATTATATCGGATTGTCATGCGCGCAATCTCTGCCGAAAGGGCAGAGGTGAGGAGGTCTTTCTTCATACGCCACTGCCAATTCCCCTCTGGCTTCCCCGGTGTATTCATCCTCGCCTCTGTGCCCAATTCAAGCCAATCCTGCATCTGCGCTACAAAGAGGTTTGACACAGTCGCCATTCCGCTTCTGAGTACCCCTCTGACGCGCCCCTCGAGCTCGTTGAGTCCGAGGTAATCGACCGCCCTTTTTATGTCCTCGGGGTTGGCGTTTGACATCCAGCCCAAAAGGGTGTCGTTATCGTGAGTGCCTGCATAGCACACGCTGTTTTCGGTGTAGGTGTGCGGCAGGTGATTTTTATTGTTATCGTCACGGGTGTCGAAGGCAAACTGCAGCACCTTCATGCCCGGAAAGCGCGAGTCCCTCAACAGCTCCACCACCTCTTTTGAGGGGTAGCCGAGGTCCTCGGCGATAAACTGAATCTTCGGAAAGCTGTCCTTGAGCTTCTGCACAAGCTTCATTCCGGGGCCTTTAATCCATCTGCCGTTTATGGCGGTGGTTTCGCCCGATGGCACTGCCCAGTAGCTCTCAAAACCTCGGAAATGGTCGATTCGGATTACGTCAAAGAGCTTTGACGCGCCTTTGACGCGGTTTACCCACCATCTATAGCCGTCCTTTTCCATCGCCTCGTAGTCGTAGAGCGGATTGCCCCAGAGCTGACCCTCGGCGGTGAAGTTGTCGGGCGGAACGCCCGAAACCTCGGTCGGAAAGCCCTTTTCGTCGAGCTTGAAGCAGTCAGGATTGCCCCAAACGTCAACCGAATCGAGCGCGACGTAGATTGGCATATCGCCGATTATACCTATGTTTTTCTCGTGCGCATAAGCCAACAGCTCGTTCCACTGTTTGAAGAAAAGGTACTGGATATAGGTGAAGAAGTCTATGTCGTCGGAAAGCTCTTTTTTATACCTTTCGACCGCCTCCGGCTTGCGAAGACGTATCTCCTCGTCCTCCCAATCCAGCCAAGATTTCATACCAAATCGGCGTTTTACCGCCATAAAAAGCGCATAGTCAAAGATCCAAAAGTCGTTTTCCCTGCAGAACTCCCCGACCTTTTTTCTGTCGCGTTCAAAGCCTCTTTCGTATGCCTTATACAAAAGAGGGAAGCGGTTTTGATAGAGCAGAGCATAGTCCACTCTTTCGGGGTCGTCGCCCCAGGAAATCTCATCAAGCTCTCTTTGCTCCAAAAGCCCGTCCTCTTTAAGAAGGTCAAGGTCGATGAAATACGGGTTTCCCGCATAGCTTGACGGACTTTGATACGGCGAGTCGCCGTAGCTTGTGGGGCCTACGGGGAGCATCTGCCACCACGATTGACCCGCGTCCGCCAAAAAATCAACGAAACCCTTTGCCGTTTCACCCAAAGCTCCTATGCCATAGGGTGACGGCAGAGAAGAGATTGGCATCAGAATGCCGCTTGACCTCTTCATAAATCAACCCTTAACCGCGCCTGCGGCTACTCCTTTGATGATGTGCTTCTGGCAGGAAAGATAGAATATAATGACGGGGATTATACTCAGAAGAATCAGCGCCATTGTCGCGCCGAGGTCAACTGTGCCGTAGCTTCCCTTGAGGTACTGAATGTGTATCGGGATGGTGCGGTAGTCGTTGATATCGAGCACGAGATAGGGGAGAAGGTAGTCGTTCCAGACCCACATTATCTCCAGAATACCCACCGAAATGAGCGTCGGAGAGAGCATCGGGAAGACAACCTGGAAGAAGGTGCGGACAGGGCCGCAGCCGTCCATCGTCGCCGCCTCTTCAATCGAAAGCGGTATGGATTTTACAAAGCCGACGAACATAAATATTGCAAGTCCTGCGCCAAAGCCGAGGTAGATTACGGGAATCGTCCACGGTGTGTCGAGGGCAAGCTTGTTTGCGGTTTTCGACAACGGATACATTACCATCTGGAAGGGCACTACCATCGAGAAAACGCACAAAAAGTAGACTGTCTTGCAGATAATCGAATCTCTTCTCGCGATGAACCAAGCCGCCATCGAGCAGAAAAGCAGTATGAGGGCGGTGGAGAGAAGGGTTATTACCACGCTGTACAAAACG
>JAZSEP010000078.1:0-15247 GCA_045531755.1 Oscillospiraceae bacterium
AGTACTTTCTGTGGCTGACCTTATGCACCTCGTCAAGAAGCCACTGGGGTGTAACAAAATTCTCGGGAGATTCCAAATACATATCCACAGCAGTGCGGTATGCATTAGTTACTACTGCAACATAGTACGCAGACTTTGCTCTGCCCTCTATCTTCAGGCTTGTAATTCCCGCCTCGCAAAGCTTGTCTATATGCTCTATCATACACATATCTTTGGCATTGAGGATATATGTACCTTTTTCGTCCTCGAAAACCTTAAAATATTCGCCTTCTCGTTTTTCTTCCATCAGATAATATCCCCAACGGCAAGGCTGTGCGCACTCACCGCGGTTTGCATCACGCGCAACGAGATACTGCGAAAGCATACATCTGCCCGAAAAAGACATACACATCGCTCCGTGAACAAACGCTTCAATTTCGAGGTCTTTGGGAGTATTTTTGCGAATAGTGATTATATCCTCAAAACTGAGCTCGCGTGCAAGAACCACCCTTTTGGCTCCAAGCTTATATAGTTCATTTGCCGTGAGATAGTTCATTACTCCCGCTTGCGTAGAGATGTGAATTTCCATATCAGGAACAACGCGTTTTGCCGCCATGAGTATTCCTATATCCGCTACTATCAAAGCATCAACGTTAGATTCCTGCGCAAACCTCAAAAAGTCGTCAAGACTGTCAATTTCGGCATTAGTAGGGACTGTATTACAGGTAAGATAAACCTTAACACCGTTTTCGTGTGCAAAATCTACGGCTTTTTTGAGCTCTTCTCCGCCGAATTTCGCCGCAGAACTCCTCATTCCAAATTTATCAGCGCCAAGGTAAACAGCATCCGCGCCAAAGCGAACCGCCATTTCAAGCCTTTCAAAATCGCCTGCAGGCGCTAATATTTCAGGTTTGAATCTATTTTCCAAAACCATTCCTCCGTTCAAGCAGGAACTTCACACCGCAAAAGCGGTGTGAAGTCAGTTTAATCTTTGGTTGTTGTTCCGTGAACAGTATCGCCAACTCTTTCGGCCTTTGCAATGTTGTTCTGATGTCCGCGAAGAGTAGATGCATAGTAAAAATCTCCGTTTACGTCAGTTACAAAGTAGTAATAAGACGTTTCATCAGGATAAAGAGCAGCCTTTATTGCTTCGAGTCCCGGATTCGTTATACATCCAACCGGCAATCCTTCACACTCGTAGGTGTTATAAGCGTCAAGTACTGCCTGATTCTTCTTTTCAAGGTTGTTAGCTATTGTATCGTAAGCATAGAAATAGGTAACGTCAGATTGTAGCTTTGTGAAGTCGTAGGTATCGCGCAAACGGTTATGGAAGACCGACGAAACCTTGTACATATCCTCAAGGTAGGACGCTTCTTCCTGAATCATAGAAGCAAGAACCATAGTTTCGTGTAACGTCATTCCCATTTCCTTCATTCGCTCCGTGAGCTGAGAGGTCATAACCTTTTGCTGGAAATCTCTGAGGAAACGCTTCACAACAGATTTGGGGTCTTCTCCAACATAAAACTCATGCGTATTCGGGAAAATATATCCCTCAAGTCTGCAGAAAACAAGCTCATTTTCGGGAATCTCATCTTCAAATTCGAATCCGTAGGATTCCTTTGCGGCAGCTATAAAATCAGCCGCCTTACAAACCTTGTTTTCCTGTAAAAGATTAGCCACTTCAACGATGTTGAGTCCTTCCGGTATAGACACTGTAACCGTTTCAGCTTCATCATCAGTAGTTATAAGAGTGAGTATGAGCTCATCATAAGACATTTTGGAATTGAGAATGTAGTTTCCCTCTTGCACAGTTTCATCGTCATATCTGATTCCGGCATACAGCTTAAAGGTTGAAGAATGTTCTATTATTCCTGCCTTTGCCAAGGATTTTGCAATCTTTGACACGGTCGTCTGGCTTCCAACGTTTATCGCGTATTCTTGATCGGTCTTTGCAATTCCAAAGACGTCACGGGCAGTATTTATAATAAACACCGAAAGGAAAACAGACACTAACAGAACACATGCGACATAGATAAAAGAAGACAATGTTCCGCTTTTCTGTGTTCCTTGCTGTTGAAGCTCTTTCTCGAGGTCAATGTTTCTGGTAGCGAACTCGTCTGTTGCCATATCAGGCTTGACAGGGGTTACCTTAGGACCTGTAAATCTATCCACACGAACAAATTCTTCATCTGTTTGTTCGGAAAAATCATCGTCCTTGATATTAATAACAAAATCCTGTCGGCGTTTGGGTACGACGAGCTCTTCCTCTTCCTTAACGGGAGAAGACTCTTCTTTTTCTTCAACAGGCTCCTGCGGTTTTTGAGTCTTTTGCTCTGCCTCGATTTTCTTCAGCAGTTCTTCGAAATCAACGTTAGGACGGTTATTCTGTCCGTTGGAATTATCCATATCGCAACTCCTTTTTAGCATCGTAAAAGAGGCTATCTGTTTGTAATCCTCAGATATCTCTCGGTTATCAACAAGTCCACAGGGATGTCATATCTTCCGTGGAAAAGACGCTGTTGCACACAATCATTATAACATATTCCTATTTTAGTTTGTGAATAATTAGTTAAAAATCTATCGTAGTACCCTTTTCCGTATCCAAGCCTGTATCCGCTGTGGTCAAAGCACAAACCCGGAACGATACAGATGCTGTTCGTCCCCTCATAGATTTCGCATTTTGACTCTATTGGCTCCAATACGCCAAACGTACCTTTTTCGAGATCATCAAAGCCGTTGATTAAATAGAAATCCATTGTTGTAGTTTCGGGTCTGCACTTGGGAACGGCCACCTTTTTTCCATCTTCCAATGCTTTTGTTATTAAAAACCTCGTATCTACCTCAACTGACGTCGACACGTAGCAGAGTATCGTTTCGGCATTTTTGTATTGGTAGGTACGCATAAGCCGCGAAACAATGTCACCGTCAAGCTTGTTTTTCTGCTCAGGCGTATATCCAAAACGAATTGCCTTGAACTTTTCTCTGAGTTTGATTTTATACTCTCTTATATTTTTTATTTGCATAGAAGTTTTTCCTTAAGCGATGCTACTGCTTCTTCTCCTTTGAGTACTCTGACAAGCTCAAAAGCAAAATCCGATGCAACTCCGGCGCTTCTTGCGGTGATGATATTGCCATCCACACAAACAGGGGCACCGGTAACGTCAGCCCCTAAAAGTTTATCTTCAAAGCCAACGAAGCAGGTAGCTTTTTTACCTCTGAGAAGACCTTTTTCACCAAGAATCATTGGTGCTGCACAGATTGCGGCAACAGGCTTTGAATTGTGCATCAATACGTCAACTGCGTTTTGTACATATCTATCCGCCTGAAGATTCGGAGTTCCCGGCCAACCACCCGGCAAAACTACCATATCGGCATTTTCGGGATTTGCCTCAGAGGCAAGAATATCAGCTTTAACAGTTATATTATGCGAACCTGTTATCTCTTTTTTATCTACACCTGCGGTTACAACCTCAACACCCGCACGGCGAAGAAAATCAATCGGCGTGAGCGCTTCTACCTCTTCAAAGCCATCGGCAAGAAAAACGTATACCATAAATATCCTCCGTTATAACCTGTTTTCAAATCCATCCAAAAGAAAATTCGCATACAACTCGTTACAAAAATTTAAATCGTATTTTTTCAAAAGCGCATACGAATGTTTTTGTGTACCATCTAAAGAAACGTATATAGCTTTATCTGCACAAAACGCCTTCATAATAGCTTGTGAAATATCGGCGACAGACTTACAGCCTGTTATCTCATTAATTATAACACAATCAGCTTTATTATGGCAAATACAAAATGCACTTTGGTTGTCATTGCTGATTTTCACAAGATGTGCGCCGTCGTTTGTCAAATCATTGCACACGTAATTAAAAAAGCTTTCACCGTGACAAACCGTGCTTTTTCGGCTTTTCCATATATTAAAAATCTCTTTTGAGGTGGTTTTTTGAATTTCGAAATCTGAGTTTTGCTCTGTCTTTTCAAGCTCCGTAGTAGACAGGTGGATTTCATTATCAAACCCACGGGAATTATAAAAGCTTTTAAGTGCATCATAGGACTCAGGCACAACCAAAGCGAAGGAAAAACCTTGATTTACGAGGGTTCTATCAACATATTCAAGAAGTCTCGAGGCTATTCCCCGTCCCCTGTGATTTTTCTCAACCGCAAGCGCATAGATATAGCCACCCTTTTTGCCGTTTGCTGTCACATCAAAAACACTGACAATTCCCAAAACCCGTCCGTCTTCACGATAGACGTAGTTAGTGGCACCCGATAGGGTCAAAAAACGATGAACGTATTCTTGGGTGTCGCCAAAAGCCTGTGACCATATACCGACAAAAGCTTTTTTCTCGTGTTCCTCAATCAATCCAATCAAAAGCTCATCTCTTCTCAATAGTTTCTATGATATACCTTGGACGACGCTTGACTTCCTTGTATATCTTACCGATATACTCGCCTATAACTCCGAGCGAAAGAAGCTGTATTCCACCTATCATCCAAATAGATGCCATAAGAGTTGTCCAACCTTGAACCGTAGAACCAAAAAGCTTCATTATCAACAAAACTATTATCGATATAAGTGAAGCCAGAAAAATCAAAAAGCCCAACGATGTTATTATGCGTATCGGGCGAACCGAGAAGGAAGTGATACCGTCAAAAGCAAAAGACAGCATTTTTTTGAGAGGATATTTGCTTTCGCCCGCAAATCTTTCATTTCTCTCGTACTCAACAACGTCCCATTTAAAGCCAATCAGCGGAACTATACCACGCAAAAAGAGATTTACTTCATCATACTGTTCAAGAGCGTCCAAGGCCCTTTTGCTCATAAGCCTGTAATCCGCGTGATTGTAGATTATATCTACACCCAAAAGCTTCATAAATTTGTAGAAGCCTTGCGCTGTAACACGCTTGAACATTGTATCCTTTTTTCTGCTGGATCTCACACCGTAGACTATGTCGTTACCTTGATTGTACTTCTCTACAAAGGCATCGACAGCGTCAATATCATCCTGCAGATCCGCATCCATAGATATAACACAGTCTGCATACTGCTTCGCCGTCATAAGACCTGCCAAAAGCGCATTCTGGTGACCACGGTTTTTCGAGAGCTTAACTCCTGAAAAAACACTGTCCTCTTTGACAAGACCGCTGATAATCTCCCACGTTTTATCGCGACTTCCATCATCGACAAACATCACGCGGCTATCGTCATCTATTAAATTATTCTCTTTGAGAGAGAGCATCTTTTCTCTGAGCCTTGAGGACGTTTCGAAAAGGACCTCCTCCTCGTTATAGCACGGGACAACAATATAAAGTGTCATACTCTATATTCCTTTCTGCTCGTCATTTACTTCTGTAATTTCAACAGGTGTGCGCGCCTTTTTTCTGTCGAGAATAAAAGCGGTAAAAACGTATACAACCAAAACACCCAACGCAACGAGTGAAATCTTGATGCCGAGAGAAAGCCCCGGCGTTGTATAGTCAAAGCGTATTTCATTTTCGCCTTCGGATATTTCTACAGCCATAAATCCAACGTTAGCTTTCAAAATTTCAACAGGCTTTCCGTTGACGGTAGCGGACCATCCTTTGTCATACGGAACGCTGAAGAACAAAAGATTTTCTTTGTCAGAATCAATCTTTGCTGTAAATCCGTTGTTGTCCTTCTCAAAGAAATAGCAGGAATTAGCGGCAAGAGCAGTACAATCTTTGTAATACTCATCTTCGCTGTACCACCACTCGTAAACCTGAGCCTCTGTCAAAACGTCTTTATATTTCACAAAAGCTTCATCCTCAAGCACGAGAGCTTTAAGCTGGGCGAGATGTCTGTAGCCCTTGCTGATGCTGTCGTAGCGAGTCCTTGAGATTATGCTGTCATAGGTGTAGCCGATAGGAATGAAATAATTATTAACGTAGATGTCAAACCCGTTTTGGCTTGAATAAAATTCAAATCCGGGAAGTATCTCATATTCTTTTTTCTGTTGGTCAATGAACAGATATTTGGTTGAAGTGAGAGCTCGTATTCCGTAATACTCGGGTTGAGGCCTTGAGCCTACTCCCCTCTCCACACCAACGGTAGGATAATACTCCATAACCGAAGGTGGAACGATACTGTGAAACGCCTGTATGGTGGGAAGATGCCAGAACATTGCCTGATTATCCATTCCGTCATACACGTCAACACGGTAAAAATCGTCATCGTCAATATAGAGCTTTTCTCTACCCTCAATGCCCGTGTTTATAATCCACTCGTCGTTGTATGAATGCGTCTTTCCAAGACCAACAAACAACCATCCGTATATCAGGAAGAGTGCGGCCAAAGAGATAGTTGTAACCCTATAGAAGAACCTGTGATTGCGCAGGAAATTAAATATCAGCGAAAGCACAGTAAGACTCAAGAAAGCAATGGCAACGTACGCCCAGAATCTGTCCTGATACTTAATAACACCCGAAAAGACGGTTTCTCCGTCCTTGGTGGTAGGGATAAAAGCCAATACGATAAACGGAACGGTGAGCGTGATAGTCCATCTTATTCCCTTTTTCATATCAACTTCCGGGTCCTCAATTGCAATAGCGGTGGCAAGTGCCATTATCAGTATTGGCATATAGTACCATCGTGCATAGTAGGAATTGTCAAAGGCATAAAAAGCTGTGTTCAAAAAAGGAATGTAAGCCATAAGGATGCAAACCGCAATTATGCGCTTTATCCAATGCTTAGACTTTGCCCACATAAACGCGATTACACCCGAGAGGCTAAATAGCGGGAACCAACCTGCCATAGAAGACCACTTGGCATTGGAATCGGGGAAGAAATTCGGTCTTGAGGGAAGATCAGGCGGGAACAAGAAGTTGTGCAAAATATCGAGATATCTCTGCTCGTTTGCGTACAAAACGGTACTCCAGCCTGTGAGGAAACCGCCTACGCGACTGTTGTCTGCAATAGCAAGATAGGACGGCACTGCAACGGCTGCAACAAGCAAAACTCCAAGAATAGACTCAAAAGCAATTCTTAAAAATTTTATAACGGTTATAGGGTATTCCCTATCGGATATGACACGGATGACAAAGTAGATAATTACAAAAACTACCTGTCCTGCAAAGAAAAAGTAGTTAACCATCAGGCACAATGCAACGCATATCGCAAAAAGGCCCTTGCGATTGTTTTCGACAAGCTCATCAAGCGAGACCAACAAAAGTGGGAAAAATGCCATCGCATCGTGAAAATGGTTGAAGAAGATATTATACACCGAAAAGCCGGAAAACGCGTATAAGAGCGCACCGATAAGTGCTGCGTTTTTATTCTTCACAAAACGCGTTATGAAGGTGTATGCCGTAAGTGACATTACTGCAAATTTGAGCGCCAAAAGCGGCGCCATAAAGTACGGAACGATCGAGGTCGGGAAAGGAAGCGTCAGCCAAAAGAACGGGCTGAAGAGAAGATAAAAAGAATAGGAACCTATGAAATTTACGCCGAGGTCTGTATACCAATTCCAGAAGATATCTCCGCTTCTGACAGCTTCGTGAGCCAATTTATAAAAGGGCACCTGCTGGACGTTAAAATCGCCAAAAAACAAGAAGTATCCCTTATCGTAGATAACAAACGGAAGAAAAAGAAGAGCAGCGCAAACAAACGCCCATAAAAACGCCTGAAGATACTTTTCTTTTGGTTTTGTCAAAGGGGTTGTCCCCTGTCGGCTTTCAGACAAGAACATCGGCGTTCATCTCCTTTTCGTCATACATCTCCTTTATTGCAATGCACACAGTGTAGCAGTATACCACGAGATTCACCCCAGACAAAACAACCATAATCTGCGGATAGTATTCACGCCACGGAACGCTGTATCCGTGGGTTGCTCTAAGGAAAAGAAGACCCTCGTTAATAAACACCATAACGGTTTGAAGAATGTAAGCTCCAAACATTTTACTGCTTCTGTGGTAAACTACAGCAATCAGGCTAAATATCAAAACAGGTATCTGGTAGCGCTCGTGCATTCTTGAGGTCAGCATAAATATCGACTGCATCAATACAAAGCACAAAAGCCAAGCGCTCTTCTTAGGCGCTTTGAAATACATATAAATCACTACAGCAAGTATTACAAGGGTTATACCCCAGCTGATATGATTCAAAGTTACCGAACCGAACAAAGGCTCAACGTCGCTTATTCGGTTAAGCCCAAACAACCCGTAGAGGTTAAAAGCATTGAGAGTTGCTTCCTTGTACTGTCCGTGACCTCCGAAATAGACCTTAAACGGAAGCAGAATTCCGCTGTTTATCATAAACGGCAGGAATACTCCGAGAACTGTTACTATACCTGCACATATTGCTTTAATAACGGTTTTAACATCATACTTTGAAAAGAACAGATACAAGAGCAGTACAGGCGCAAAATAAAGACATTGAAACTTCGTCAGACAAGCAATGCAATACCAGACCATCGCCGAAACCATTTTTCTTTCTTCCAAAAGCCAAAAGCTTATGAGAAGCAGGAAAATCATAACGGAATCGGTCTGTCCCCAATAGGAGCTGTTGACAATTGCAGCAGGATTCACAGCCCAAGTGGCTGCCATTATAAGTGCAATAATTTGATTTTTCTTTCTGAGTACGACGTAAATCATCGGTATGATTGCAACGTCGAAAAGAATTTGGAAGATCTTCAAAGCAAGAATATAATACGGTTCCACGACCTGAATTTCAGGATTTGTGGTGAAAAATCCCACGATATACATCGGGAAAAGCCACATCGGCGGATAATCGAGAGAGGTAATATGCTCATACGCGTCAAAAAGTCCGTTGTGGACACCCGTAGACCATGCAATATAATAATTCAAATCGAATCTATGCAGATAGGTATACCCCGCAAACAACCTTATACAAAGCGAAAAAATCACTATAGCAACAAGTGCGTATGTAACTGTTTTTCGCGAAAGCTTAACATCGTAAAAATGCATACAGTTCTCCTCAAGTTTTATATAATCTGTGTTATTATTTGCCATTATTGTTGCAATTATATTGCAATTTTAAATATTGTATCATAAAATTATGATTTTTTAAAGGTTTGTATTTGTTTTTTGTGAAAATATGGTATATAATTTAAGAAATATTAATATTTTGCGAGGTCAAAAATGATAAATTGGATTGAAGTGAAAATTTCTACCACAACCGATGCAATAGATTCCGTCAGCGGAATTCTCCTTTCCATCGGAATATCGGGTTTTGTAATTGAAGATGCGAATGACTTTAACGAGTTTCTCACATCCACAGAATACCGTTGGGACTACATAGACGAGGAACTGATGCAACGACAGAATTCACCCACCTCAATAACCGTATATCTACCCGAAAATGAACAAGGTAAACAATGGTTGTTTGAGATAAAAGACAGATTGGAAACCGCAAAAATTTCATCGCCCGAAATAGATTTCGGAACGCTTGAAATCGAGCTCAAAAATATCCGTGAAGAAGACTGGGCAAATAACTGGAAGCAGTATTTCAAGCCCTTCTGCGTAGGCGATAAACTGCTGATCAAGCCCACTTGGGAGACTGTCGAGGATATTGAGGACAGAACAGTTCTGAATATCGACCCCGGCTCAAGCTTCGGAACAGGTCAACACCACACTACGAAGCTTTGCCTTGAAAGACTCGAGGAAATCGTGAAAGGCGGAGAAAAGGTGCTTGACCTGGGCGCAGGAAGCGGTATTCTCTCAATCGGCGCACTTTTATTGGGCGCTCAAAGCGCTGTCGGTATAGACATAGACGAGAATTCGGTGCGAATTGCAAAAGAAAATGCCGCGCAAAACGGCATTGATTCTCGATTCAACGCTATGTGCGGCAACATCATCGACGATATTTCACTCAGAGAAAAAATTGGTGGCAACTATGACGTTGTAGTTGCAAATATAGTTGCAGACGTGATAATACTTATGTCCCCTCTTTTCAAGGAGTTTATGCACCAAAACTCAACCTTGATTGTATCGGGAATAATAAACAGGCAAAAAGATGAGGTAAAAGATGCTCTGCTCAAAAACGGATTTAAGATTCTAACCGCACAGGAGAGCAACGATTGGTCCTGCATTGTATGCAGTCTTTAAAATAAAAACGTCCTTGGAAAAATCCAAGGACGTTTTTGATTGCTTTTTACGCTTTTCCAACGGAACCGAAAAGCTCCATCTTTTCTCTAACTGTTGCCTTTATAGCCTCAAAGCCGGGAGCAAGTACCTTTCTCGGATCGAATCCCTTTCCAACAAGGTCTTTACCCTCTTCAATGTACTTACGAGTTGCAGCCGCAAAAGAAAGCTGACACTCAGTATTAACGTTAATTTTGGAAACGCCGAGAGAGATAGCCTCTTTTATCATAGACTCAGGAATGCCTGTTCCGCCGTGGAGAACCAAAGGCATCTCGCCTGTAAGCTTCTGAATTTCAGCAAGAACCTCAAAGTTGAGTCCGCCCCAATTTTCAGGATACTTACCGTGGATATTTCCAATACCAGCAGCAAGCATTGTAACGCCGAGGTCTGCAATTTGTTTGCATTCTGCAGGATCGGCAACCTCTCCGCCGCCTACAACGCCGTCTTCCTCACCACCGATAGCGCCAACCTCTGCTTCAAGAGAAAGTCCCTTTGCGGAAGTGATTTCAACAAGCTCTTTGGTCTTTTCAATGTTTTCAGCTATAGGATAGTGAGAGCCGTCAAACATTACAGAAGAAAATCCTGCTTCAATAGCAGCCTTCGCGCCTTCATAACTACCGTGGTCAAGATGGAGTGCAACAGGAACAGTAATTTTAAGCTCTTCAAGCATACCGTTGACCATTCCAACGATTGTCTTGAAACCGCACATATATTTGCCTGCGCCCTCAGAAACACCGAGAATTACAGGAGATTTCAGCTCCTCAGCGGTGAGAAGAACTGCTTTTGTCCATTCAAGATTGTTGATGTTGATCTGTGCAACAGCGTATTTACCAGCCTTTGCCTTTGTCAACATTTCTTTTGCAGATACTAACATTTTACTACCTCCACAGAATTTATAGTGATATAATTTTTGACAACTCATAAAGCTCGTGGTCGAACTCTTTTTTCATATTAAGACCTTCGAGTATATCATAGTCAACTATCTCGTCTTTTCTGATTCCAACAACCCTGTTGCCGATACCCTGAGAAAGAAGCTCTATAGCGTGACAGCCCAGTCTTGTTGCAAGCACACGGTCGCGCAGAGTAGGAGCTCCGCCTCTCTGTACGTGTCCGAGAATAGCGGCTCTGGACTCAACTCCGGTTCTTTCCTCAATCATCTTAGCAAGCTCATTAGAACGGCCGTAGCCTTCGGAAACCATAATAATAAAGTGGGTTTTAGGATGTGGAAGTGTTCTGGATTTTTCGATTCTTGCCACAACGTCTCTTTCAAAATCAAAATCTTCCTCGAGAGTTATGATGGCACTTGCGCCACACGCAATACCGGTGTTCAATGCGATATGTCCTGCATGACGTCCCATAACCTCAACAACGGAGCATCTTTCGTGGGACTCCATAGTATCACGAAGCTTGTCTACCATGTCCACAACCGTATTCATGGCTGTGTCATAGCCTATCGTATAATCAGTAGAGGAAATATCGTTGTCGATTGTTCCGGGGATTCCAACACAAGGAAGTCCCTTAAGAGAAAGGTCTCTCGCGCCTCTGTAAGAACCGTCACCGCCGATTACAATCAAACCATCAATTCCATATTCAATGCAGTTTTGCTTTGCCTTTTCAACACCTGCGTCCTCTTTGAATTCAGGACAACGTGCAGAATAGAGCATTGTACCGCCTTTGTCAATTATGTGTGAAACAGAAGATTCGTGCAAGTCAACAAACTCCTTATTGATGAGTCCACTGTATCCTCTGCGTATTCCAACCATCTTCAAGCCTTTTGAAAGACCATATCTAACAACAGCCCTGATTGCAGCATTCATACCCGGAGCATCGCCGCCACTGGTAAGAATACCAATTGTTTTCATTTGCTTGTTCATAGAAATCCCCTTTTCATTACGCTGCTTAAATTATTTTATCACAATCAGCTCTTTATTGCAACATTATTTTCGCCTAAAATATACCTTAATCTCTGCAAAAAATTGTCATCTTTTTTCGAAAGCATTGTCTGTGGCAAGCGAATAAGCTGCTTTGTATCTTCGAAGTAGAAATATGTGTCGGTATCGCCACAGCATACACGGATTATATCCTCAACCTGTTTAAGTCTTTGGTCACTATTGGACGGAAAGCGAATGTAAACGCCGGTGTTATTAGTTTGCGCCTTAACGCCTTCCGGATCTGCTATGCTGTCAGCAATTATTTTAACAGGTTCATCTTCCCTGATGCTGATTTTACCTTTAACGAAAATAATAGCGTTCTTTTCAAGCTTTCTTCTGGCAAGAGAAAAGACCTTTGGAAACACGACAACCTCAGTCTGCGCTGTTGTATCCTCACAGGTCGCAAAAGCCATTGAGTCACCTGTTTTTGTCCTTTTCACTGAGATACTTTCAACGCAAACGACGATATTAACGGTATCACCCTCTTTAAGATTTCCCGTTTCTACCGCCTCAGCTATTTGGGAAAGCTCTCTTGCGGTTCCTGATTTGAAAAGACCCGCATATTTTTCAACAGGATGACCGGAAACGTATACTCCGGCAACCTCTTTTTCCATTTCGAGTCGCTGTTCGAGTGTAAAGTCACTACACTTAACAATATTATCAGAAACATCGTCGGAAACACTGTCAAAAAGATTCATCTGTCCGTTTTGTTTTGACTTTGAATTTTCTGATTCTCTTCTCAAAATCTCCTCATACGCGAGAAGAAGCTCTCTTCTGTTATTTGGGAGAGAATCAAAAGCACCGGCTTTAATAAGATTTTCCACAAGCTTCTTGTTAATACACTTATCGGACATTCTCGAGCAAAAATCTGTAAAGCTTTTAAACTTTCCGTTTCTTTCTCTTTCGAGAACAAGTTCTTTCACAAAACCTTCGCCGACATTCTTGATTCCAAGAAGTCCAAAACGTATCGCGTTACCTTTTACTGTAAATCTCTCGCAGCTCTCGTTTATATCAGGAGGTAAAACCTTAATGGAGTTTTTTGAGCACTCTCCGATATATTCTACAATCTTGGAAGTATTGTCAAGAACACTTGATATAAGGGCTGCCATAAACTGCACACGATAGTGAGTCTTTAAATATGCAGTTTGATACGCTAATAACGCGTATGCTGCAGCGTGAGATTTGTTGAAGGCATAGGAAGCAAACGAACTCATCTGATTAAATATCTCGTCTGCTACTCTGGCAGGGATACCATTCTTGACACAACCCAAAACCTCGACGTTTCCGTTGTCGTCGGTTTTTCCGTTGACAAAATACTCACGTTCTTTTTGCATAACGTCTGCTTTTTTCTTTGCCATAGCCCTTCTGACAAGGTCAGCTCTGCCAAAGGAATATCCCGCCAAAGCTCTGAATATCTGCATTACCTGTTCCTGATAGACGATACAACCGTAGGTAACCCTCAAAATCGGTTCCAGTTTAGGATGCATATAGGTAATCTTCGCAGGATTATGTCGGTTTTCGATATACATAGGTATTGAATCCATCGGTCCCGGACGGTACAAAGAAATGACTGCTATAAGGTCTTCAATTTTTTCCGGCTTAAGCTTAGAAAGGACGTCCTTCATTCCACCCGATTCAAACTGAAATATACCCTCTCCTCTTCCCTGCGAAAGCATATTGTATACAGCTTTGTCGTCAAGAGGAATATTTTCTATTGAAAATTTGGGGTCTACCTCTTCCCGCACCATACGCTCGGTCTCGCTTATTACTGTGAGGTTTCTCAGCCCCAAAAAATCCATTTTCAGAAGTCCCAATTCTTCCAACGTGGTCATTGTGTACTGGGTAACAATAACGTCATCGTTCTTTGAAAGAGGTACGTAAGCATTAACCTCGTCTTTTGTAATAACAACTCCGGCAGCGTGAGTCGAGGCGTGACGAGGCAGACCCTCAACCTTGAGAGCCATATTTACAAGGCGTTTGACTTGATAATCGTTATCATAGAGAAGCTTCAACTCGGAAGATGAAGACAACGCCCTTTCAAGCGTGACGTGAGGTCCTGACGGTATGAGCTTTGCCACTTTATCAACGGAAGCATAACCCATTCCAAGAGCCCTTCCGACATCGCGAACCGCAGCTCTCGCAGCCATTGTTCCAAAGGTTACAATCTGAGCAACGTGGTCGCCTCCGTACTTGCGCACAACATAATCAATGACCTCTTGGCGTCTTTCGTAACAGAAGTCAATGTCGAAGTCAGGCATACTTATTCTTTCGGGATTTAAAAAGCGCTCGAAAAGAAGCTCATACTTTATAGGGTCTACACCTGTAATACCAATGCAATATGCCGCTATACTTCCTGCTCCGGAACCTCTTCCAAGACCAACGGGTATACCTACACTCTTTGCATAATTGACAAAATCCCACACGATGAGATAGTAGTCAACATACCCCATCCTTGTTATAACGTCAAGTTCATATTCCAACCTGTCAATCACTTGCTGTGACGGAAATTCGCCATATCTCTTTTCAAGTCCTTCACGGCAAAGCCTGTAAAAATAGTCCTTGTTATCACTTCCGTCAGGTGTTTTAAAGAAAGGAAGCTTTGTAACACCAAACTCGAATTTCACATTACATTTTTCGGCAATCAGTGCGGTGTTTTCCACAGCATCACGTGCATAGCTGAAAAGTTCCGACATTTCCTCTTTGGACTTAAGATAAAACTCGTCTGTTTCAAACTCTAATCTATCATCGTCGTCAAGCGTTTTATTTGTCTGTATACAAATAAGAACCTCTTGAACTCTCGCATCTTCTTTTTCGATATAGTGAACATCGTTTGTAGCAACACATTGCAAATCACATTCACGGGCAAGCTTTATAAGGTCGGGGATTATCTTTTTTTGTGCAGCAATTCCGTGATCCTGCAGTTCTATATAAAAATTTTCTCTTCCAAATATCTGAGCATATTCTTCCGCAACGCGCTTTGCGGCAACGTATTCCCCTGCAGTAAGCTTTCTCGGAATCTCTCCTGCAAGACACGCAGAGAGAGCAATAAGACCCTCAGAGTATCTTTTGAGAGTTTCTTTGTCAACGCGCGGTTTACCGTAAAAGCCTTCCGTAAAGCCCAAGGAAACGAGCTTTATAAGGTTTTGATATCCTATGTTGTTTTTACATAGAAGGACCAAGTGAAAAGGCGGATTTTGTATTCTGTCCGCCTT
>JAZSEP010000018.1:0-23138 GCA_045531755.1 Oscillospiraceae bacterium
TATTTGGATTTGTTTTGTTCTTAGCGGGTTGCTTCTATGCACTGCGGATGGAGCAAGTGGCAGGATATTATACATGCAAAGAATGCGGACACCGATATGCACCGACATATAGAGCCGTTGCTATGGCTCCGCACATGGGCAAAACAAGATATATGCGTTGCCCTCAATGCGAAAAAAAGTCCTGGCAGAAAAAAGTGTTAAGCAAGGATTAAACCAATTCCAATTTATCGAATAGATAATCTTTTTTGAAAAAATAATAAAAATCGTAAATTTTAGCTCTTTTTTCAAAAAATAAAGTTGGCATCTAAATGCTTCGGAACAGCCGGAAAAATCACCTCGTCGTATCTCGACGGGGTGTATTTTTTTGTGGGTTTTTTCGGGCATAATAATCCTATATCTTCCGTCTTGTTTTTTTCGGGGGTCGCTTGTATAATATAATCAGCAAATGTCGAAAAATGGGAGGACTGTTACTATGGGAATGCTGCCTGCAATTATTATCTTTGCCGTAACGTACGTTTTGATGCTTGCCTTTGGAAAGTTCAGACCGTGGATTGCGCTCGCCTCGGGCGTGGTGTTCGTCGCGCTTGGGATGCTTCCGATTGGCGACGTTTTGGGTGAGCTTGACTTCAATGTTCTGTTGATGATAGCAGGTACGATGGGACTCGTTTCCCTCTTCATCGAAAGCCGTATGCCAGCTCTTCTTGCCGATCTCGTTATGGAAAAGGTTCCCAACGTGCAGATGGCGGCTGTGGCGCTTTCGCTGTTTGCCGGCATCATTTCGGCTTTCGTGGACAACGTCGCTACTGTGCTTATGGTCGCTCCCGTTGCTCTTGAAATCTGCAAAAAACTGAAAACCAACCCCGTTCCGTTCATCATAGGAATCGCGGTATCCTCGAACCTTCAGGGCGCGGCGACGCTTGTCGGCGACACGACGGCGATTATGCTCGGCTCGGCTTTGGATATGAGCTTTCTCGACTTCTTCTGGTATCAGGGAAAGCCGTCTATCTTCTTTGCGGTTGAGCTTGGCGCGGTTTTGGCGGCCCTCATCCTTGCTTTTATCTTCAGAAAGGACAAGGCTCGCATTGAAAAAACGGGCGAGCGCACGGTTGTCACGGACTACGTTCCCACCATACTTCTTGTGGGTGTAGTTGTTCTTCTTGCCTGTGCTTCCTTTGCTCCTGACAGCTGGAACCTTCCTGCAGAAATCAACGGCATCATCTGTTGCTGTGTGCTTATAATCGGTCTTGTTTACAACCTTATCAAAAAGAAAACCGTCAAGGCGGTTGTCGCTCCGCTCAAGGACATTGACTTTGAAACCTTGGGTCTTCTCGTCGGCCTGTTTTTGATGATTGGTGCGATAAAGCACGAGGGCGTTATCGACGCGCTTGCAAACCTGCTGGCAGAGCTTGGCGGCGGAAACGTGTTCCTGCTGTATACCGTCATCGTTTGGGCGTCGGTGCTTATATCTGCATTTATCGACAATATTCCCTACGTTGCGACAATGATTCCCGTTATCGCATCCCTCTCCGCTTCGCTCGGCGCAGGGCTTCAGGTTGACCCCTTGCTCGTGGCAACGCCCCTCTACTTCGGTCTTCTTTCGGGCGCGACACTCGGCGGAAACTGCACGCCTATCGGCGCCTCGGCAAACATCACGGGCATCGGAATACTGAGAAGAGCAGGCTACGAGGTCAAAAACAGCGACTTCTTCAAAATCGGTATCCCATTCACCATAGCGGCGATAGTTCCTGCGTATATCTACGTCTGGCTTTTGTTCGGAGTATAAAATGCAAAGGATGCCTTGCAAAAGGCATCCTTTTTTGTTACACTTATCCCGAGGTGGTTTTATGTTAGTTTCTACCGAAATCGGTTCCTTTTCCAAGATAGTCGGAGAGCGCAGGGCGGTTGAGCTTGTCGCGAAGGCAGGGTTTGACGCCTGGGATTTTTCTATGTTCGATATGGCAAGGTGGGACTGGAGCCGCGGTTGCGTGCTCGACAACGGGCATCCGCTGAGGAGCCGTGAATATCTGAAGTTTTCGAGGGAGCTTGCGCACGTAGGCGGTGAGCTGGGAATCCACTGCAACCAATCCCACGCGCCCTTTCCCGTCTACCGTCCCGAGATTTACAGCTATATAAAACGCGCGATTGAATGCACTGCCGAGGCAGGCGGAAAAATCTGTGTTATTCATCCCGACAACCACGCGCCTGTCGAGAAAAACGCCGAGATGTATTTTGAGCTTCTGCCCTTTGCAAAGGAGCACGGGGTGAAGATTGCGACCGAGAATATGTGGAGCTGGAGCAAGGAGAGCGACTGTGCCTCTGCCGCCGCGTGCAGTCACCACGACGATTTTCTCGCGCACATTAAGGCGGTCGATGACCCCGATTTTGTGGCGTGCCTTGACATCGGCCACGCCGAGATGAAGGGACTTGATACCACAGCCGAGGATATGATTTTCACCCTTGGAAAACACCTTCAGGCGCTTCACATCCACGACAATGACCTGCGGCACGACAGCCACGCTATCCCCTTCTCGATGCAGATTGATTTTGAAAAGGTCGTTTCCGCGCTCAAGAAAATCGGCTATTCGGGTTATCTCACCCTTGAAGCCAGCACCCATTGCGACGGTTGCTCATCGGAAGAAGTTCCCCAAAAGGTCAAGGAGCTTTTTGAAGCCGTTGACAAAATAAGAAATATGTTTTAATTTCAGCCCCCGAAAAATCGGGGGCTGTTTTTTCGTGTCAGTCATATTTTTCCATGAGGTAGAGGCGGTCGCACATGTTTTTAAAAACGGGTGCGGCATATTTTGAACCGCTGTCCGCGCCCTCGTTGACGATGACTATGGCATATTTGGGATTTTCGGCAGGGTAAAAGCCCGAAAACCACGCGTCGACTATCTCGTTTCCCTCGCTGTCAAAGCGCCCCGTTTGTGCAGAGGCGGTTTTTCCGCCTGCGGAATTTTTATCGGGCTTTGCGCGTGTTCCGCTTCCCCTTTCCACGACGGAAATCATCATCTTTTGCAGCTTTTGCGCGGTGGAAACGCTCATTATCCTTTGCGGCGAAAGGTGCGCAGTTCGGCTTTGTATCGCCGTTCCGTCCGCGTTTGTACAGCCCTCCACAAGATACGGATAGCAAAGGCTGCCGTCGTTTGCGATGGCAGATATAACCGACGCTATCTGCACAGGTGTGGCAAGCAGTTTTCCCTGTCCGAAGCCCAAGTTTGCAAGCTCGGCAGGGTTTTTAAGGTCGTCGAGGGTGGGCAGATATCCGCAGGACGCGCTGTAGTTATCGGCAAGGACGGTGTATTCCCCAAGTCCGAGTCTTTTTGCAAAGCCGACGAGGCGGTTTGCCGAGAGCTCGTTGGCAAGGTTAATAAAATATGTGTTGCAGGAAACCTCGAGCGCCTCGGTCATATTCAGCGTTTTGGGGAGCGAGTGGTTTTTGCAGGTGAAGACCTGTCCCGAAATATTCACCCAGCCTTTGCACTCGTGGGTGTAGCTCTCGTCTATGCCGTTTTCGAGCGCGAGGGCGGCGACGACGAGCTTAAAGGTTGAGCCGACCGAGTGGTCGCCAAAGGCTCGGTTTATAAAGGGCGAAAGCGGGTCGTCGAGAGAAGCGGCGACGTTATCGGGGTCGAAGTCGGGCAGGCTGACAGACGCGCGGACGGCGCCCGTCGCAACCTCGCAAATCACCACCGCACCGCTTGTGATGAGCTTTTGTGCCTCTTCCTCGGCTATCTGCTGAATGCGTTTGTCAATCGTGAGGACTATCCCCTCTTTTTTGTTGTAGCCGTCGCTGACGATTTCGGGCTGTACCGAGTCGAGCGAGCGCATCAGCCCATCCACAAAAAAGCGCACCCTGAGTTTGCCAGAGAGCCCTTCGAGGTAGTCGTTGTATGCCCTTTCGATGCCGTAGGCTCCGTTTTTGTCGCCGTCGAGGTGACCGATTATATGTGTAGCAAGGGTGTTTTCGTACCTTTTCACGCACTCGAGAAGGGTGAGCTTTCCCGAATAGACGGGGGTTTCGACGTCGGTGATATACGGTGTGCCCGAAAGGTCGCTTTTTCCCGTTGCGCCAAAGAGGGCAGAGTTTGCCTCGGGAGTTCCCTTTGATGCGATTTTGTAGGTTGTACCCCCGTTTACAAGGGGGTTGAGGTTTGCGTCGTATATCATACCGCGCGAGGTGTCGGCGGTGACGAGATAGGCGCTTTGGCGGTTATCGACCGCGCTTGTGCCTTCACCGTGGGTGAGCAGAAAGACGCGGAAAAACAGTGCGGTGCACACCACCGTGAAAAAGCAGGAAAGAAAGGCTATCTTCTTTTTCATCAGCTCGTATAGTCCTCCACGCGAGCGCGAAGCTCGTCCTCCGTGAAAATCCGTATCCCGTTTTTCAGTAGCTTTTGGTCGTATTCGGGCAGGAGCGAAACGTTTATTTCATAGATTTTATAGATCGTCCCGTCCTCTTCAAAAACCGCAAGCTTCCCCTCAAACTCGCGCATTGTGTACCGCACGCGGTCGGTGAGGACGGTTTTGGCAATCTCCTCGCTTGACTGTGGCTGTGAGGGGGTGTCGTCGGCTTTTTGCGAGAAGAAGGCGCCCATAAAAACCGATACCGCCGTCAAAAGCGCCGCCGCGAAAACAGAAAGTTTTATCCTTTTCAAAGAATCATTCCTTTTGAAATCTTTTAAGTTATTATTTGCCAGAAGCGTCGACAATATTCGGTTGTTTTTCAAAACGAAATAGTGTAGAATATATCTTGAATGAATCGTTATATGGGGGTAGAACTATGAAACGTCGTTCTTCAGGAGTATTAATGAACATTTCCTCGTTGCCGGGTCCGTTTTCGGTGGGCTCGTTTGGCAAGGAGGCAGAGGAGTTTGCAGAGCTGATTAAGGATATGGGTTTTTCAAAGTGGCAGGTGCTGCCGTTAGGTCCTATCGACCGTGAAAACTCTCCCTACACCGCTGACAGCGCTTTTGCAGGCAACCTTCTTTTCATCGACCCTCGTCAGCTTTTTGAGGACGGGCTTCTCACCGAGGACGAGGTCAAGGACTGTGAATATTCGGGGGGCTTCTGGGCTGCCGACTATGACTTTGCGCGCGAAACCAAGTTAAAAGCCCTTGAGCTTGCCTTTTCGCGCATTACCGCTGACACAGGCGCAGAGCTTGACCGTTTTTGCGAGGAAAACCCGTGGGTGAACGACTATGCCCTCTTCCTCGCGATAAAGGACGAAAACGACGGCGCGCCTTGGTGGGAATGGGGCGAATTGTCCGACTTTGCCGCCGCCAAAAAGCGCGAAAAGGATTTTAACACCCGTTTTTACAGCTTCTGTCAGTATATCTTCTTCACCCAATGGAAGAAGCTGAAGACCTTTGCCAACGAAAAGGGCATCGAGATTATCGGCGATATGCCCATCTACGTTGCGCCCGACAGCTGTGACGTGTGGTCGGCAAGAGAGCAGTTCTGGATTGACGAAAAGACCCTTGCACCCATCAAGGTGGCAGGCTGTCCGCCCGATTATTTCTCCGAGGACGGTCAGCTTTGGGGCAACCCCATCTATAACTGGGAAAGGATGGAGGCGGACGGATTTTCGTGGTGGATAATGCGAATTGAGGCGTCGCTCAAGCTCTATGACACCGTTAGAATCGACCATTTTCGCGGTATGGCGTCCTATTGGGCAATTCCTGCAGACGCTAAATCCGCAAAAGAGGGCCGTTGGGAAAAGGGCCCCGGCAAAAAGCTGTTTGACGCGATTTCGAAGGTCATCGACTCGCCGTCTATCATCGCCGAGGACCTCGGCACCTTTGGCGAGGACGTTATCGAGCTTCTTGACTACACGAAGTTTCCGGGTATGAGGGTTATACAGTTTGCATTTGCCAACGAGGCCGACCGCGACTGCACCCATCTTCCGCACAACTATCCGAAAAACTGCCTTGCCTACGTCGGAACCCACGACAACAACACCCTTTTAGGCTGGCTGTGGGAGGCTTCGGACTATGAGCGCCGTTTTGCGCTTGACTACTGCGGATTCAAGGGCGACAACTGGGGCGAGGGCGGAAGATATGCGCCCGCCTGCCGAAGCATAATCGAAACGGTCTGGAAATCCCCTGCAAACACCGCGATAATTGCCGTTCAGGATATACTCGGCTTTGGTGCGGATGCGAGGATGAACGTCCCCGGAGTGCCCGACAAAAACTGGTGCTTCAGGGCGTCAAAGGAAGCGCTCGGCAACATCGACCGCGACTATTTCAAGCGCATCAACCGAGTTTTCGGCAGAGAATGACAACCCGACTAAAAGCAAAAAGCTGATTAGGTTTTTCCTAATCAGCTTTTATTAGTTTTTTCATTTTATCAAGGTTTCTTTCTATGTCCTCTGCCAGTGCCAGCTGACATCTTGCGCGGTCGAGGTTTTGTCCCTCGCGGTGAATTCTGAAGTAGGTGTCGCCGTTTATATAGTCGGTGAGAAACCTGCATCCGCACTCGTAGGTCATAAGCCACGCCGAAAAGGGCAACAGCTCAAGTTCTCTTTTGGTGAGGGTTTGGCGCGTCTGGGAAAGAAAGCCTTTTGCAAAGCCTTCAAACCTTTCAAGGTCTATTTTGACGAGAGAAAGGTCGGTTTCGTCCTCTTTTGCGGTTGCCGCGCCCGAGCGGACGGCGTCCCCGAAATCATACAGAGCCGAGCCGGGCATCACGGTATCCAAATCCACCACACAGATTGCCTTTTTCGTGTGTCTGTCAAAGAGAACGTTATTTATCTTGGTGTCGTTGTGGGTGACGCGAAGCGGAATTTCTCCTCTTTCTATGCCGTCTATCACGACAGATGCCTTTCCCTCGTGCGAGAGAAAGAGGTCTATCTCCCTTTTCACGCCGTTTGCTCTGCCGACAGGGTCGTTTCGTACCGCTTGTTTGAGGTTTTCGACGCGTTTTTTCGTGTTGTGAAAATCCGCTATCGACTCGTACAGCTCACCTGCAGGAAAATCCGCGAGAAGCCGTTGAAAGCTTCCAAACGCCCTGCCTGCCTCATAAAGCTCGCGCGGGTCGCGGCTCACCGTCACGGAATAGGTGTCGCGCACAAAGCGGTACACCCTCCACACCGAACCGTCCTCGGCTTTATAACAGAGGTTTCCGTCGGTCGCAGGAACCACCGTCAAGGTTTCGCGCTCGGGGTCGCCGTTTGTTTTCTCAAGCTTTTGCCTTAAAAACGCGGTGACCGCGTCGATGTTTTTCATCAGCCTGTCGGGGTCGGTGAAAACGTCGGTGTTTATCCTCTGGAGAATATACTGTCGATTTTTGTCGATGTAGGTCGTATTTATATGTCCGTCGCCGTGGGGCTCAAGGTCGGCGGTTATGCCAAACCGTTCAAAAACAGCCCTTGGGTTCATCTGTACAGTCCCTCGTCCGTCATCCTTTGGATAGCGGCTTTGACGGCTTCGGTGTCTTCTTTATAGGTCACTCCGTACCACTTATCGTCGGTGAGGAACACCTTGGGCGCCTTGTCTGCCGCAATGAGCGCGTTGACGAAAATCGGTATATAATATTCGCCCTTGAGCTTGTCGTGGTCGCCCTTCAAAAAGCTTTCAAAGCCCTCTTCGAGCATATCAAGCGAAGCTCTGTCAAAGCCCCACATATTCATCGAAACGATTGTATCCTCGGGGAAATCGTTGTCCTTTGCGATTGCGGTGTGCTCGGTGACCCTTGTGAGATATCCGTTTTCAACATCGCAAACGCCCCTTGCAACCGTTCCGTTTTCGGTGAGAGTGTTGTGGAGCATAAAGCCTGCCATACAGGGAGTATTCTCGGTTGTGAGGTGGTCGTAGATGAGCTTGAAGCCCTTTTTGCCGTAGTAGTCGTCGGCGTTGACGATACAGCAGGGGCCGTCAATCAGATGCTTTGCACACAAAAGCGCGTGGCCTGTGCCGTAGGGCTTTGTGCGGTTTGGGTCGGGAGTGTAGAAATCGGGAAGCATATCCAGCTCCTGATACGCATACTCGACGGGAAGTATCTTCTCGATGCGCTTGCCGACGGTTTCCTTGAAGTCCTTTTCTATCGCCTTTTTTATTATACAAACGACCTTGTCAAAGCCTGCCTCTTTGGCATCGTATACCGAATAATCAAGTATTGCCTGCCCGTCCGGTCCCATCGGCTCAATCTGCTTGAGTCCCCCGTAGCGAGAGCCCATTCCGGCAGCTAAAACTACTAACGTTGTTTTCATTTGCCTTTCTCCTATACAATGTTCTTTACAGTACTATTATCTTAACACATCCGCCCAAAAATGTAAATAGAGCTGTTGGTCACCTTTGGGATAATCTTTCTCAGGAAGCTTTGATATAATTATCATATCATTTGTGCGTACATCTTCGGGTATAAAAACGGTTATATTATCGAAGGACTTTTGGGTGTAGACTTGTAGTGGGAGTTGATGCTATGTTCAAGGTTGAAAATGAATTCAAAAACGCTAACGTTTTGCGTTCTGTGAGATTTACCGAAACGCTGTTTGAAAGATTGAACGAAACCGCTGCGAAAGCCGCTAAAGCAAAGGAACCGTTTTTCAAGGAAAGCAGATATGAAACACGCCGCAAAGAATAACCGCCACGGCGTTTGCCGTGGCGGATTTTAGTTTATTTAACCTTTCTGTACCAACAGAGTCTGTCGAGCGGGACCTTTTCGGTGATGACGGTTTTGCCGTCGTATTCGATACCCTCGTCGGAAATCCATCTGCCTTCGGGGAGGTGTACTGCCCGCTCGCGCTGTCCCTTGTTTATCACGGGAGCGACGATGATATCGTCACCGAGCACGAACTGGTCGCCTATCTCCTCATAGCCGTTGCCTGCAAACTGATACTCCATACTGCGAACGATGGGCTCGCCCGTCTTTGCAGAGCTTTGTGCAAGCGCCCAGAAGTGTTCGCCGAACTCTTTATGAAGGTTGATATATTTCTTGACAATCTCCCAGCTTTCCTTGGAAAGAATTCTCCAGGGTCCGATGGAAAGCTGCATCATACCCATCAGCGCATTTGCCTGTGTCCAGCGGATGAACAGCTCCTCGTCGATTCCGCCGATGAGGCTGTCGCCCTTTTTGGCATCTATCTGTCCGCCGCCGACCATATCGGGACAGCAGTAGGCATAGCCGAGAAGTCCCTGTGCTATGGTGTTGGGAATGAGGGAGTTTATTCCTATCTTCTCGCCCCAGGAGGGGTGCTTGTCGTGAAGGCGGGCAACGATTTCTCTTCCGCCGAATTTATATGCGGCTCTGTATTCGTTGAAGGGATAGGGTGCGCCAAGCTCGTTGAACGCGATGGTGTGCTCTCTTGCGAGCATTGGCTTATGGAGCTTGTCGTCGTCGCGGTAGAAGCCTGCGTCGCCTGCGTCAATCTTGAAGCCGTCAACGCCGAGTTCCATCAGCTTTTGGTATTCGCTTCTTACCCAATCGACTGCCTCGGGGTTTGTGAGGTCTAAAACTGCGGAGTATCCGCTCCACCACTCTCTGACGGCAATCTGTCCGTTTGCATTTCGCACAAGAAAGCCCCTGTCGCGAAGCATCTTATAGTGTGTGCCTGCGGAGCTGACGATGGGAGAAACCCACACCATAACCTTAAAGCCGAGCTTATGAAGCTCGTCCATCAGGTATTTCATATCGGGAATCTTGCGGTAGTTTTGTATATACATACCGTAGTCTTCCTGCCATCCGCCGTCTATCATCAGCACGCCTGCATCGAGTCCGTTGTCAACGATGCTTTTTGCATATTTGAGAATTCCCTCGGTGGTCTGCTCGGTTCCGAGCTCCATCCAGGTGTTATACTGCGGAGCTGTGAAGAACAGCTTATCGGGGGTCTTTCCCGAGAAGGGAAAGTGCTTTTTCATAGCGTCGAGGTATGCGCCCTTCAGGGTTTCGTGGCCCTCCTCCAAGGTGGCCTCGTATTCTGTACCAACGGTCAGAACACCGTCCTTAAAGGTGGTGGTAAAGGGCTTTTCGCTCCAAACGTATCTTCCCTTGGAGGAAAGAAGAAGCGGTGCGTACTGGTCACTTCCCTCGGGGTTGTCGCCCATGTGGAAGGATATATCTGTTTTTTGGCTGAAGGGCATTTTGTAGCCTCTGCCGGCATTCGCGCCCCACCAATATTCGTTTTCAAGAAGCTTTATCTGCAGCATAGAAAGTACCCCTTTCTCAAGATATGTTTAGTGTAGCACAGCCAAAAAATAATTTCAATACAAAAGCAAGAAAAAACCACTTTTCAAGAAGAAAAGTGGTTTTTGTTATCATTATTTTCCGCTGCGGAGCACAAGGTCGTCCAAAAGGAAGGTTCCGTTTGCGGTGCTCTTTATGTTTACGGTACCCGATGCATCGCAGGGAGCATCAGCGGTCATCAAGCACTCGTTGTTGCGGTATACGGAAACCTTTCCGTCAACGAAGTTGATAGTGTATTTATCTCCGGGGAAGGTGTAGGGGTCGCCGGTATATTTAGCGATTACCTTTTTGTCACAACGAAGCAGGATTGTCTGCATGTTCTGACAAACTCTCAGCTCATACGCGCCAACGGAAACAGCGTTGTAGCTTTCGAGCGATTTGCCGAGATGTCCCGACGCTATCATATAAAAGCTGATGGAGCCGGCATCCTTGGATACGGTGTAGCTTTCTTTGGAGGTTAAGTCGACGGAATCAATGTAGTATTTTCCTACGCGTCCGTTTTTAATCTGGCTGGTACTGCCGCTCCAATTGCTCACGTCGTTGAATTTCTCGTCGTAGATTTTCTCGGCGCCTGCTTTGGTGAGCTTGAAGGTTTCGTCTGTAACGGTGACCTTGACCTCTGCCTTGAGGTTTGTACCGACAACGCGTGCGGTGAGGACTGCCTCGCCTGCCTTCAGCGCGGTGACTATACCGTACTCGTTAACCGTTGCAACGGAGGGGTCGGACGAGCTCCAGATTGCAGAGCGTACGTCGGAGTTGCTTGGAGAAATGGTATAGTAAAGCGAGCCCTGCTCCTTGATTTTGAGGGTCATTTCCGTTTTGGACGCCTTTACTCCCGTGGGGTCAACGAAGGGAAGCTGGTCTTCGTCTGCAGGAAGCTTATTGAGCTCCAGAACGGTGTCGGTCATAGCCATACCGTAGGCATAGCCGAGCTTGTTGTTTCCTGTGTTGTTCGGATGAGCTCCGCT
Organism: Oscillospiraceae bacterium; assembly: GCA_045531755.1. Classification (GTDB taxonomy): domain Bacteria; phylum Bacillota; class Clostridia; order Oscillospirales; family Ruminococcaceae; genus UBA11540. The sequence goes on from JAZSEP010000018.1 coordinate 11,148, forward strand.
GGGAGGAACGTTCATAAGGTCGTCTTCTGCGGTGAAGGTTACGTATTCGTCGAGGTCGACGTATTCAATCTTCTTGCCTTCGGCTTTGTATTGCTCAATCATAGTCTTGAGCATTGCGTTTACGTCGTCGATTTTTTTCTTATCCACGTTGCCGTATTCGCACATCTCCGAGAAGAAGATATAAGCATCGGGACGGTCTGCTATCATAGTATCCGCAAGATTCTTAAATCTTGTGAAAAGGTCTGCAGCAGGTAGTCCTGCGTAGTAGTCGTTTCCGCCTATGAGGATGAGAGCGATATCGTAATCACGTCTTCCGCCCTTGATGGTGTTTTCATAGAGGGACAGGAGCTGAAGCGCGGTTCTTCCGCCCTTTGCCAAGTGATCCTGATATGCCTTGGAAAGTCTAACGTCTGAAGAAGTTGTGTTGCCGACAAACTGAAAATGTCCGCCGTTTTCATAGAGCGTCTTGAAAAGCGCGTGACGGTATGCGCTGGCTGTTCCGTCACCCGAGGTGTAGGAGTCGCCCATAATGAGAATCTTTACGCGCTTCATATTTTCCTTTTCGGCTGCTGTTTTCTGTACCACTGTGTACTCCTTGGTGAGATTCGTGTTTTGTTTGGAAAAGGGGTCCTCTGAAGACGTGTTTTGCAACGTATCGCTTACAGATGACGTATCCTCTGAAGACGCATCTTGCGGTGCATCGCTTGCAGATGACGTGCCGTCTGTGCTGACGGTGTTTGTGTTACCGCCGCATGAGCAGAACAAAAGCGCAACCACAAGCAAAATTGAAACGATTGAAAGTCTTTTCATAGCTGTGCCTCCTTTGATATGATTATATTTTAGCACATCAAAATGAGTTTTTCAACTACATTTTACCGCTTTGGGTTATCTGTAAATCATATTTTCAAAGCCGTCGTTATATAATTTATTACTATGGCTTTTGAGGTGAAAAAGTGTGATTGTTATGTCGATGAAGTGGACTGCTAAAAAAATTGCGGTTGCGGTGGGAATTTTGGTTGCCGTCGTGCTTTTGCTTGTGTGGATTTTCGGTGGCTTTTCCTCCGACGGCGAGGTGGCGGTTGATACCTTGGAGCAGAGGGTGCAGTTTTTCAAGGAGCTCGGTTGGGAGATTGACCCCGAAAGCGAGTGCGAAAAGGACGTGATTATCCCCGAGGTCTTTGACGAAATCTTTGAGAGCTACAACGCTCTGCAGAAAAAGGCAGGGTTCGACCTTGAAAATTACAAGGGCAAAACGGTGAAAAAGTATACCTATAAAATTTTGAACTACCCTTCTGCCGAAAAAGATGATATAATAAAAGCAGACCTGCTCGTTCTGGACGGCAGGGTCATCGGCGGAGATATCTATTCTCCGAGGCTTGACGGCTTTATAATGGGACTTGAAGATATAAGGAATGTTGAAAAGTGACGCGACTTGACAAGTTTATCTGTGACAATTCGGGCTACAGCCGAAGTCAGATCAAAAAGCTGATACAAAAGGGCGGAGTTTGTGTAAACTCCGTCCCTGTACGCGCATCCGACCTTAAAATCGACCCCGAAAATGACTCCGTTTCGGTTTTGGGCGAGAAGATAGAATACAGGAAATTCGTATACCTTATGCTCAACAAGCCCGAGGGGTACGTCAGCGCCACCGAGGACCGCAGTGAAAAAACGGTGCTCGACCTTGTGGGCGACGAGCTTTCCCACCGCGCGCTCTTCCCTGCAGGACGGCTTGACAAGGACACGGTGGGCTTCGTGCTTCTCACCGACGACGGCGATTTTGCTCACAGAATTCTCTCGCCGAAAAACCACGTCCCGAAAACCTATATCGCAAAAACGGACAAGCCATGTGACGACGGGGTTGTTCGGGCGTTTGAGGAAGGGGCAAGGCTTGCCGACGGCACCGTTTGCCTTAAGGCAGAGCTGAAATTCTTAAACGAAGAAAAAACTCTCTGCGAGGTCGTGATATGCGAGGGTATGTACCATCAGATAAAGCGGATGTTTGCGTCCTGCGGACGACGTGTTGTTTCGCTCGAAAGGGTGAAGATGGGCGCGCTTCCCCTCGACCCTACTTTGAAGCGCGGAGAGTACCGCGAGCTGTCAAGCGAGGAGCTCGGGCTCATTTCTATGACAAAATAAACAAAAACGTTCAAACTTTTTTCATATAATTTTAAAATGATTTGGTATTTTCATTAAATTGCACAATTGGGTGACGAAAAGTTTGGGTATATAGATACTTGCTATTTTGCGCCCTTGTTGGTATTATAATATGTAGACAAATATGTTTAAAATCCCAAATTATATATGGAGGTCCAGATATGGCAAGCCTATCACTCAAAAACATCTACAAAAAGTATCCCGGCGGCGTTACTGCTGTTTCGGATTTTTGCCTGGAAATCGCTGACAAAGAATTCATCATCCTCGTTGGTCCTTCCGGATGCGGTAAGTCCACCACACTTCGTATGATCGCAGGTCTTGAGGAAATCTCTGACGGTGAGCTCTACATCGGTAACCGTCTTGTTAACGACGTTGCTCCTAAGGACAGAGATATCGCGATGGTTTTCCAGAACTACGCTCTTTATCCTCACATGACAGTATTCGAGAACATGGCTTTCGGTCTTAAGCTCCGCAAGACTCCTAAAGAGGAAATCAAGCGCAGAGTTGACGAGGCTGCTCGTATCCTTGACATTGAACACCTTCTCGACAGAAAGCCGAAGGCTCTCTCCGGTGGTCAGCGTCAGCGTGTTGCTCTCGGCCGTGCTATCGTCCGTGAGCCTAAGGTATTCCTTCTTGACGAGCCGTTGTCCAACCTGGACGCTAAGCTCCGTGCACAGATGAGTACCGAGCTTTCCAAGCTCCATCAGAGACTCCAGACAACCTTTATCTACGTTACACACGATCAGACAGAGGCTATGACAATGGCTGACAGAATCGTCGTTATGAAGGACGGCTTCATTCAGCAGGTTGATACTCCTCAACACCTTTATGATAAGCCCTGCAACATCTTCGTTGCCGGATTTATCGGATCTCCTCAAATGAACTTCTTCACAGTTCACCTTGCTAAGAAGGACGACAAGTACTTCGTAGAGTTCGGCGGAGACGAGTATCGCCGTACATACTCCATCGAGCTTCCTGAGTCCAAGACCAAAGCTCCTAACTTTGACGAGTACGTTGACAAGGACATCATCCTCGGTATCCGTCCTGAGAATATGCACGACGAAGAGATGTTCCTCTCCACCGCTGCTGCAGGCGTTATCGACTGTAACGTTGAGGTTACAGAGATGATGGGCTCCGAGACATATCTCTACCTCTCCTGCGAAGAGAACAACTTCATTGCAAGAGTTGCTGCTCGTTCTATGGCAAGACCCGGTGACGTTATTAAGGTTGGTATCGACCTCAATAGAATTCACCTCTTCGACAAGGACACAGAGAAAACAATCTGCAACTGATAAAGATTTTAAGCCTCCGCAAAAGCGGAGGCTTTTTCTTTTGCAATTTTAAAGCGTCCTGCAAAGAGCAGGACGCTTTTATCGGTTGTATCTTCACTCGTTCGCTTGCGAGAGCTCGGGAGCAGACTTTCACAGCTTTTTCTGCACCTTGTCCATAAACCTTTGTTTGTCAATCACAAAGCGCTCGTGGTATGCTTCGCCGACAACGCCGTCGCGGTCGGAGACCTTAATTTCAAAGGTGAGCTTTCTGCCGTCGATTTCGACAAGCTCGCTTTCGCAGGTTACCTCTGCTCCCACGGGGTCGGCGGAGAGGTGTTTTACGTTTATCAGTGTGCCAACGGAGGTTGAGCCCTCGGGCAAAAGCGCTTCGACGCTTTCGGCGGCGGTGTTTTCCATCAGCGCCACCATTGCAGGCGTTGCAAAGACGGGAAGTGTTCCGCTTCCCATAGCCTCTGCTGTTTTATCGGGTGTGACCGAAATTGTTTTTGTGTTTTTTATTCCTTTTTCCATATCAAAGCTCCTCGATATCGCGTATCAGTTCGTCAACGTCGGCTTGTTTTGTGCTCCAGCCGGTGCAGAAGCGGACACAATGGTGGGTGTCGTCCACCCGTTGCTCATATTCAAAGACGTATTTCTTGGAAAGGGTTTGCATCTGCTCCTCGCTCAACACGACAAACTGTTGGTTTGTGGGGCTGTCGACAAAAAGCGGTATACCCTTTTTGACGAAGGCGTCCTTTATTTTCAGCGCGAGCGCGTCGGCTTTTTTCGTTATCTCGAAATACAGTCCGTCCTCGAAGAGTGTCGCAAACTGCAATCCCAACAGCCAGCCCTTTGCGAGCATTGCGCCGTTTTGCTTTATATAGCTTCTGAAATCGGTCTGCAGGTCGGGGTTTGTTATGACGACTGCCTCGCCGAACATTGCTCCGCACTTTGTTCCGCCGAAGTAGAACACGTCGCAGAGTCTTGCGAGGTCCTTCGGGGTGACGTCGCATCCCTCAAAGCCCAAGCCGTAGCCCATTCTTGCGCCATCGACGAAGAGGTACATCGAGTATTCCCTGCAAACTGCAGAAATCTCCTCGAGCTCACGGAGTGTATACACCGTTCCAAGCTCGGTGGGATAGGACAAGTAGACCATCTTCGGCTGTGTTATATGCTCTTTTATTCCGCTGTCGGCAAAAAGCTGTGCTTCTTCTTTTATCTGCTTTGCAGAAATCTTGCCGTCGGTGGCAGGCAGGGCGTGGATTTTGTGTCCCGTATTCTCCACAGCGCCCGTTTCGTGCGCGTGGATGTGACCCGTGTCAGCGGAAATCACGCTCTGGTAGGGGCGAAGCGCCGCGGCAATCACCGTGAAGTTTGCCTGTGTTCCGCCAACGAGGAAATGCACCTTCGCTTTGTCGCAGTCGAGGTATTTTTTAATCTCATTTTCCGCCTTTTCGCACCAAGGGTCGATGCCGTATCCGCCGTAGCTCTCTGCGGCGGTGTTTTTCATCGCTTCGAGCACCTTTTCGTGTGCCGAGCAGTTATAGTCGTTGTTAAAGCGTATCATCTTTCCACCTCTTATATATGAAGTCGGATTCAAACGGTTATCGGTTCTTCTTCCGTCTTTTTCGTCTTGTGTCTGAGCACCTTTATTATGGTTTTCACAACCCACGCGCCAACGCTCACGGCAGGAACGTAGAGTATTGTGGAAACGTACCAGCCGAACATCTCGGAAATCTGTTTGCAGATTATAAGCGAGGAATTTCGAGGGCCGACAAAGAACATATTGAGCTTTCCGTCTGACACGTTCCAATGAATACAGTTTATCAGAAACGCAGCCGCACACAGCACAAGCCACATTACCGTTGCCCGTTTGAAGTTTATCTTTGTCACTCCGCCAAGCCCCGTAAACGCCATGAGCGCGCCCAAAAAGACGAGGACGAGATGCCACGTCAGCGAGTGCGCGGTCATAGTGACCTGCTTGTGCAGAAGTCCCGACGGCTCTAAAAACGCGACAAACCCGCTCAACAGGCTGTAGGTCATTATAAAATCGTACATCGTCTGCTGTATAACGCCTTTTTTGAGAAACGGGATTATCAGACAGAGGTACATCGGCACACTGCAAAGGTGAAACGGAAACGCTCCCCAATTGTATAGCTCGTCGGGGCAGATGACAAGCTTGTACATCAGCTGTTTATACACCTCGCAGACAGCAAGAACGATGCCGATTGCGAGGATTATCCTTTTTATTGTTTTCTCGCTTTTGTTCCGAAGAAGGTACGCTATGAAAAAGCACAGGCAAAAGCCCAATATCATAACGGTCAGATGAAACGCGCCGTAGGATTTCGGAACCTCCATCTGCCAATGTGTTTTGTCCAGCAATTCGGTCAGTTTTTCAACAAAGCTGTTCATAAAAACCTCTCCTTTGCGCGACACCTATTCTATCACAGTTTGCCTGATTAGTCAAATTTAAAAGGTGTGAAGCGACAGCTTCACACCCTAAAAATCAACCCAAAACGTCGACGGCTCTTTTGAGATTGTCGATGATTTCTATGTGCTGGGGACAGATTGACTCGCACTGTCCGCAACCGATACACGCGTCGGCACCCGCCTTGCCCTTAACCGCTTCGTTATACTGCCGTTTTGCAGAGTCGAGGTTGTTGTATTTATCGTAGAAGTTAAGCGCTCTGAAGATGCTGTTTATCGGGATTTCCTGCGGACAGCCCTTGATGCAGTACTTACAGTTCGTACAGGGTATCTGCGGAATTTTTTCGAGCCTTTCGGCAACCCTTGCAACCGCCTCGCGCTCGGCTTCGTCAAGCTTTTTGAGGTTTTCCATATAGGAAAGGTTGTCGTTCATCTGCTCGAGGTTTGACATTCCCGACAAAACGGTGATAATACCGTCAAGCGACGCGGCATAGCGCACCGCCCAGGAAGCAACCGAGAGGTCGGGGTCTATCTCCCTGAAGATTTTTGCGCAGTCGTCGGGAAGCGTTGCGAGCGCTCCGCCCTTGACCGGCTCCATTATAATCACGGGCTTATTGTGCTTTCTTGCCACCTCGTAGCAAAGGCGCGATTGTATCTTTTCGCTCTCCCAGTCAACGTAGTTTATCTGCAGCTGTACGAACTCCGCCTCGGGATGCGCGGTCAAAATCTCGTCAAGCACCTCGGCGGTATCGTGGAAGGAAAAGCCGTAGTGGCGGACAAGCCCCTTTTGCTTCAGCTCGCGGAGAAACTCCCAGGTGCCGTAGTCCTCGTGGATGCCGCGGTTGCTGTTGTTGAGGCAATGCAGGAGATAGAAGTCGAAGTATCCCGCTCCCGTTCTTTCAAGCGAGGTGTAAAAGCGCCCCTTTATCTCCTCGGGGGTGTTTTTTCTGTCCCAGATGGGAAGCTTGGTCGCAAGCTGAAAGCTCTCGCGCGGATAGCGGTCGACAAGCGCTATTTTGGTCGCCTCCTCGCTCTTTCCGTCGTCATAGACGTAGGCGGTGTCAAAGTAGGTAAAGCCCTTTTGCATAAAGAGGTCTACCATCTCTTTTGTCTGTTCAAGGTCGATTTCTCCGTCCTTCTTCGGCAGACGCATCAACCCAAAGCCCAATTTTTTAATCTCTTCGCCCAAATACCCCATACTGTACTCCTTAAAAGTTTATGCCTATATTCTACCATACAACTTTCCCTTTGTCGAGAGAAAAAAAGAAGCCACACACGGTGGCTTCTTTTTTACGATTCGGGTATGAGGTTTGTGACAAACAGTGCCGGTGCTTCATAGATTGCGTTTTCTCTGGCTTGTATATCTACAAATCGGATGTTGTCGCCATCAAGCTGTACGGTCAGACAGTAGTTTCCTTTTGTCGTGTATGACCAGAAGAAGATCTGCAGGTAATTACCGACCTGGAAATATTCGGATATTCCAACCTCCTCCAAGTCCCTTAGTGCTTGGCTGCTGTATTCATAGGTCGACGTTTCGGCTTTGTAGTATTCGCTTTCTCTCAAAAGCTCCGGCGTCACGTCGAAGCGCTCCAAAACAGTCTTCTCAAAATCCTCTGCATCGAAGGTCCACTGCCTTGTAAACTGCTCATACATTGTGTTCTGCAGTTGTGTGACAGGAACACTGTCTATCTGCTCCCTGCTAGTATAGGTGGCGTACCAATCGAGCAGTGCCGGAACAGTTTTAAAGGTGCCGTGAGCTATTGGCGTCAAGGGCGCTGCATATATTCCAGGCTCATATTGTATAAATGCATTAACAATTGTTTCAGCAGGTCTTAGTTCAAAGCATCCGTCGCTGATTGCGCCATAGGTTTTGAGTATATCAAGCACCTTGTTTTCACGCTCGATATAATCGAAATCTCCGTTGAACATTTCACATATCTCCGCAAGATAGGAAAGCTCTCCGTTTTGACGTGTTATCTTCATTCCCTCGACACCTATAACAACATTGTCTTTTTCGAAGGTCGATGCATATTCCTTGAGAGCTTCGAAGTCGGTTGTATCAATCTTAATCTTTATAAAGCTCGGATTGGTTTTTGCCGGAATGGGAATAGCATCAAGGTTGTAGGGAGTGAGATAAACGCCGTCGTTCTCAATAGAGAGTCTGCCCTTGATGTATGGCATGCTCCTTCCTTTAAACGCGTAGGCGTATGCGACAACGTCCTCGGTTTCAGCGTTATAGGAAACCTGTTTGAATCTCCAGCTCGTTTGGAAATCATCAACAACTGTGGAAAGTCCAAACCCGTTCTCCATTGCAATCTCCTCTTGGTCTCCCAAGACAAACGGATATGCCTTTGAAGAAACGTCATATCTAAACTCATCAATGGTTATATTCATCTCAGCGACAAAGGTTTCGTTCATAAGCTGAGGAGTGTTGTCTTTTCCTTTACGGACGTCAACTGCATATTTGCTGTAATTAAGCGCGAGATACTCCTCTGAAACGTTCGTAAAGTATGCTATGTTTCCAACAAACGTCGGCATATAAGTGTAACCGCTTCTTACTATCTTTAGGTCTGTTACAAAACTGTTAGCAAGATTTCCGTCATAGTCAAACGCCACAAAGCCAAGGTTCTCATTTTCATCCTTGAAGCTTATAAGCAGACGCTTGTCGTTGTTTCTGTCGGAAACGGGACGCCACATCGGATCGAAGTGTTCGACTCCCATATCCTCCTTTGTGATAACGGAAATGGGTGTATAAGGGTCGTTCGTTGCGAAATCATAAATTGCAAGTGCGTCTATAAATGCTATTGCAACCCTTCCCTCTCCCATATCGTAGAAGCAAGAGTATTCTGTTGACATCTCGTAGTCGGAAAGCGTTATCAAGGAACAGCTATGAGCGTCGTAATAATTGAGGTAAGTCTTGCCGTCCGGTTTTCTGACCAATACGAAGGAGTCATCATCGCCCTTTTTATAAACGTTCAATTCGCCTCTTATGCTGTAATCTATCAGGGTCGGGGCGTTTCTATCAACGTTTTTTACTTCGACTAAATCAAAGCCAAGAGGGCTGAGGATACAGTTTCTCGACGGTAGATATACTCCACAGACACGGGAATTCTCTGCAAATACGAGTTCTACTCCGTCCAAATCTTCAGCAGAGAGCGTTTCTCCCATCGGCACACCGGCAATAGAAACCATGTTGACTGTTTTTGACGTCAAAAGCCCGTCTTTTGAAGAGTAACCAGCCTCTACCTGCATCAAAACAAGCTCTTTTCCATCCTTTTTGTCAACCAGGAAAAGTGCGGTTCTTACCGTCTGGGTCTTAGAATCGCAATCCCGCACGTTAATAATCTCAGATTTTATTGCACGGCTGTCTTCCAAAAGCACCTTGCTCGACAGATATTTTGAACCTACGTGATTTCTGAGCGAAGACATAAGCTCTTCATCCTCGGTAATCGAGGTGTTGAGTTCCTTTTCGACAAGCGCTTCAACGTCGTAGGGTGAGGTTTCGTCAGGCTGTGACGAGGTGTCGGACGAGCCGATATCAGACGACACGTCAATCACTCCGCCGAGCTCGCAGCCGATGAACACGGTACAGGTCACTGTGATGCACGCGACGATTATGAGGGCGGTTTTTCCTCCGCGCCTTTTGGTCATATCCAAAATTCTTATAAAACGCTTTTTCAGGTCGCTTTGTTTTGATGCAAATCCTGCCGCGAGCGCAGGCTCTTTGCTCTTTTGCATACGGACAACGTGGAGAATCGACTGACAGTAGGTGTGTCGGAAGTTCTCGTTTTGATTTTTAACAACGTCTTCGTCACACGCTCTCTCCAAATCCTCGTCAGAAGCCTTTGCCATAATCCAGACAATCGGGTTGAACCAATGCAACGACAGCGCCGCGCGGACAAGAAGCTTATACCAGATATCACGGCGTTTGAAGTGCATCAGCTCGTGACGGAGAATCATCTCGACGTCCTGCGGTTTGTTCGGGAACTTCGGCAGGAGTATTCTCGGCTTGAAAAAGCCCACCAACAGCGGTGACTGAATCTTTCCGTTATAGAAAACGTCAACCTTTGAGGTCATCCCCATCTCTGAGCAGATGCGGTTTAAGGTATCCAGCGTTTCCTCATCGGTGACGGTGTGGTTAAAGCGGTTTGTTCTTCTGAAGAACAAAAGGTGGGTCGCTATCTGATACAAAAACATTGCGACGGCAACGGTAATCCAAGCCGTACCGAGAACGAGCGTTATCGGGATTGTTTTCTCGTTTTCACTCTTGACGGTAGTCACGGGGCGCAGGTAAACGGGGCGGTCAATCGGCTCGTAAACAGGTGTGTCCTGTATATCGGGAGCGGTGGGAACGTCCTGCACCTCGGGCGGAGTGACAGGGGCTTGCGGTGTGGGTTGGGTTACTACTATCTCGTTTCGCGGAAGCTCAACCTCTACCACCGAAGGAAGCGAAAGGTTTATCGGCAGAAGCAGTCTTACTGCGAGGACAAGCCACACCCAATAGCGCCACTTGCGTTTGAAAAACCTTGCGGTCAGCGGTTGCAAAAGCAGTACCAAAACCGCCACAATGCCGACGCCCAACGTTACCTCTAACATCGACAGAAACAGTTTTTCCATACACTACTCCCCTTTCTTCGCTTCGTCCAGGAACGCCTGCAGTCCGTCAAGCTCCTTCTGGTCGAGTTTTTTGTTCTTATACAGGTTGGTCACAAGTCGGGTCATCGACCTTGCGCAAAGTCTGCCGAGCACCGACTGACTTTCAAACTCAAGATACTCCTCCTCGCTTATAATCGCGGAGTAGAAATTGCTCTTTCCCTTGCCCTGTTGCTCGGAGTGCACAAACCCCTTGTCAACAAGCCGTGCAAGAAGGTTCAAAACCGTGGTGACGCCCCAGTTCTGACGGCCTTTCAGTTTTTCGTCAATATACGCTCGGGAAACAGGCTCCCCTGCCTCCCACAGTATCATCATAAGCTCAAGCTCGGAGTTTGGCAGATGTACGATTCTTTTATCCATATTAACCACCTTCACAGTTTGTCGTAGCTTCTAATTACATTCTACATTTGTCGTAACTGTTTGTCAATAGGGTTTTTGAAAAAATTTGGGAAATAATATCATGAGAGCCGTTCGAGAGTCACAGAGAATTTCCACGTCGACACCCTGTTTTTGTATGCTCCGCCGTTTTCCGCGACCTCAACAAACTCGATTATGGTTTTCTCCTCACCAACAGAAAGCTTGGGGAAAGTGATGACTTTCTCCCCAACATCATCGCGTTTATCATCTTTTTCTATCGCATACAACAAAAGCTCTAGCTCTTCACCCTCAAAAACAATCTCATTATTAAATTTGATTTCTCGTTCTCCATATTTTACTCCCGTTTCCCAATCCGAGCCAACCCCTTCATCGTCATAAAGATACTCGAAATGCGAAACAAGGTATCTGTTTTCTCGTTCTGCAACAGATACGGTTTCATAAGTAGGCGTTCTCTCCCCTTGTTTGCACGAGCAAAGGGTTAGCAAAACCAAAATAAACAGAATAGTTCTTTTCATAAAAATCCCCTTTCTTATCACATTATACTCAATCTTTGAGTATATATCAACACTCATACTTTGAGTGCAATAGAATAATAATATAAACGTTAGGAGTGATTTGTATGGACTATCGCACAAGAATCAGAGCTGTTCGTGAGGACCGCGACCTTTCGCAAAAGACAGTTGGCGAACTGTTGCAGAAATCACAGCAGGGATATAGCCATATCGAATCGGGCAGAGCCGAACTGAAAATCGAGGACCTTGCAAAGCTCTGCAGATATTATAACATATCTGCAGACTATCTGATAGGATTGACGAATGACCCTAAACCGTTAAAGTAACGCAAAAGCACGGACTTTTGTCCGTGCTTTTTTCATCCGCACAAAATCTTGGGCTTTTGTTTGAGTCTACTGCATTTTGCGGTATTTGTCAATACTGCATTTTGCAGTAGCCTATAATAAGGGTATAGGCGGTGAGATGATGTTTAAAAGGATAAGAGATTTGCGCGAAGACCATGATTTCACGCAAAAGCAGCTTGCAAAGAAGCTTAATTGCTCTCAGCAGGTATACAGCAACTACGAGCTTGGACAGCGCGACATCCCCACTGACAT
>JAZSEP010000075.1:0-5105 GCA_045531755.1 Oscillospiraceae bacterium
TACAAGTGAACAGTTGTGTATGTCGCGGTTTTGCCGTTGGTATTACCGCTCATTTCGAGGTGGCTTTTTAAGCCGCCTCAACAACTATACTACAGTTAGTGTTTTTTGTCAAGTGGAAAACACAACATCTTGTGTTTTCGACTAAAAACTATAGTGATTCTCTACATTACAGTCGCACACTAAATCATACGACAATTTGCATTAATTTCAGCTTGTTCGCTAACGTTAGAACTGTATCGTTTCTTGATATCGCTAAATGGATATGGTATAATTAAACTATAGTTTTTTATTAAGGAGCAAGAAATGAAATATATCTGCTATCCAAAATGTACTACCTGTCAGAGAGCGCAAAAGTGGCTTGATGGCAACAACGTCAAATATGAGCTTCGCGACATTAAGGCCAACAACCCTTCTTTCGAGGAGCTTTCGCTCTGGTATCAAAAAAGCGGGCTTCCCTTGAAAAAGTTTTTTAACACAAGCGGGCTTCTTTACAAGTCAATGCAGCTCAAGGACAAGCTTCCGAATATGACAGAAAAAGAGATGCTTGAGCTCTTGTCAACTGACGGTATGCTTGTTAAAAGGCCTCTTCTGATAGGTGACGATTTTGTGCTTGTGGGATTTAAAGAGAGCGAATGGAGCAAGAACATCGGATAATAGCTGTATAATAAAAAGAGTCTGTTGAAATCAACAGACTCTTTTTTTTGAATTTCCACTTTAAGATAATTACAGCTGATTAAAGTCCAAAATGGATTATCCATTTATTTTGCTCAAGGGCTTTTGTGCAGAGGGTTTTAAGGTCTGCAAGTTCGGGTATTGAAGCGATTACGTCGGCAAAAGCTTGGGTTGACTCGGGTGGGACGAGGGTGACTCCGCAGTACGCGAGTCCCTTGCCTTTGACGTCGGTTGTATGCCAGAAAAAATCAATATCATCGAATTTTGAAAGTATATTTTCCAAATAAGCGTCATCGACAGAAATACAGTTATATTTCTGCGGTTCGTACTCGTCGTATCTTTTCCCCTTTTCAGGAGCATTTTGCATAATTCCAAACTCGTGTTTTGCCATTTCAAAGCCTCTTATCCGTTGATTTTTGCGATAACCTCATCGACGTTATAGTTTGTGTCGAGCTTGAGGTTGCACTCCAAATCATCATACATTCCGTGTTTTGATTCCAGCATTTTCTCGACAGGCGGCGGCAGGTTGCCTCTCATTCTTTCCTTGAAACGTTCTTTGATTATATCCAGCTCTGCGGTCAGGACAATTCTGAACGCGTTTTTGGGCAGCAAATCAACGTGCTCTTTCTCGGTGATTACGTAGATTACGTTCTCGCCTGTCACCGCTTCGTTTAGCATAGTTTTGAACTTCTCCAAAGCTACAGACGGGTTCTTTTCGAGCCTCAGATAGTCCTTACCTGAATAGATTTTTGCGTGTAGTTTTTCATTTATTCTGTCGGCGAGTGTGGATTTGCCCACACAGTTTTCGCCAATGATTGCTATTAGCATTTGTTTCTCCTTATCACTTTGTTCATTGTTCTCTCGAACAGATATGAAAATCATACTCGTTGTCGATGAGGACATAGTTTACGTCATGTTTCTTTGCAAGTTCGAGAACTTTGGCGTTATCCTGAAGCACTTCTTCGAGGATACAATCGTCAGCTAATCTATCTTCAATTACACTTGCGTATTTTTTGATGTCATCGAAGTGAGTTTTGATATACTTCTCGCTCATAACGAGGCAATGGTATTTGATATTCTCAAGATACTCGGGTTCAAAATCCCTTGCGTAGTCAAAAGGAATATAACAACCTTCAACAATTAAATTCTGCTTGTTTTCTATTGCAGTTTTAACCATCTCACGTACGACAGGCCAAAGGTATGCTGTGAGTTTGTTGTCGTCACTCAAGGGCGTGAGGTCGGTATGCCCTGCCCTAATCAAGCCCATCTTCAAATGGTCGATTGAGAGATAGGGATATTTATACCTTTCCAGCAATTTTTGTGCAAACAAGGTCTTTCCTGTATGTGATGCTCCTGCAATAAGAATTATCATATTACACCTCAAGTTTAGGTTTACATTATTCGGTTATTCCGTTGTGTTCTATATTACCAACGGTTCATATTCTTTTGAAACTTTTCTTCGTATGCTTTCTTTAGCTCGTCGGCGGTGATGCCATAGCAAAGCATTACGTCGTTATAGTACATAAGTACGTCTGCCATCTCTTCGACCAAATATTTTCTTAATTCTTCATCAGTCGATACCTTTGTTCCGCCGTGTTTCTTGACAAGGTCTATAACTTCACCGATTTCGCCAATCATCCACAAAAGCTTGTTTTTACCCACTTCTGCGCAAATCGGTTCCCATTTATCTTTGTATTTTTCCTGTAAAGCTTTCTGCATTGCCTGCATTTCGTTTATAGTAAAATCAGACATACGGTTTTCTCCTAAACTATTTATTTATTTTGAATATGATTTTATCGTGGGGTAATAGTTTCTTTTGCAATTCAAAGCCCTTTTCGGACAGAACACCAACATTATAACACAAAAACGGCAGAGGTACAACACTTCTGATATACATGGATGCTTGACAAAGATTTTGTGCTTGGGTACAATTAAAATGCAACTATTGCATGGAGGTTTCGGGATGACACAGGTGAAATACTTTTTCAAGAAAAACGATGCTTTTTATACAGACCTTCGCAGGTTTGCCGACGACAAGACCGTGCTGACCAATCCGCACAAGGGTTGGTACCTGCATTTTATCGACAACGGTGTGACAAGACCCACATACCGTGACAGCGTGAGCTCACCTGACGACATTTTGAGCATCCCCGGTATGCCGTTTTTATACCTTCGCATTGATTGGATCGACATCGAAAAGGACGAGGGCGTTTTTGACTGGAGCTGCATTGACGAGATAATCGACAAATACGGCTCAAAAGGGTACAAGTTTATGTTCCGTTTTTGCGTCTATGAGGGCAAGGAGTTTTCTGCCACTCCGAAGTGGGTTTTTGAAAAAGGTGCAAAGTACGATACTTTCGGTGAGGCCGCCGAGCCTGTGTACGACGACCCGATTTTCAAAGAATATCTCGACAGATTTATTGCGGAATGCGCAAGAAAGCTCGACGGCAAGGATTTTGTCGAAATGATAGACATTGGCACGTTTGGCACCTGGGGCGAGGGTCACACGGAGCAAGGTTCGTACAAATTTTATCCTTTCGAAACGCTGAAATGGCACATTGGCCTTCATCTGAAGCATTTCAAAAACACACAGCTTATTGTCAACGACGATATGATTCGTCATCTTTCCAACCTCAACGACGAAGAGAGCGTACGTCTTGCCGAGTATTGCAAGGAAAACGGATTGGGCATTCGCGACGATTCGATAAACGTTGAGTACTACGTTAAGGTGATGCGATTTGACAGCCTTGTTGCGCCCGACCTTTTGGATTATTTCAAGGACAGCGCTCCCGTCGATTTAGAGTTTGAGCATTACGGTTGGTCGGGCGTTCCTGAGAGATTTGGCGACGGGTTCAGACACATTGATGCACTGCGAAACGCAAACGCGACCTATGCAGGCTTCCACGGGCACGCTAATCAGTGGTATGCCGAGCGAAAAAATATGCACGATTATCTTGCAAACCGTCTTGGCTACTGGTACTTTATCAACGGACTCTCCCCTACCTTGCTTAGCGGGTCAAATCCCGTTTTGACTCTTTACGCTGAAAACAAGGGATTCTCGAGAGCGTATCATACGTACACCTTCAGAGTAGAGTTAGAAGACGAAAATGGAGCCCGTGTGCGAGTTTTCGACCAAAGCGCAGAAAACGAAAACTGGCTACCAAATCAGGAGGTTGCTTGCAAATTGAAGCTCAATCTCGATGGTATCGGCGCAGGTTCTTACAAGCTATTCGTTGGCTTATTTGAGGGAGAAACACCCATCAAGCTTGCAATTGAGCAGGAACGCTACAAGGACGGATATTATACGCTTGATACGGTGACGGTTGAATAAAGAGCGCTTTGTTAAAAAATTCGGGTTCACGTACAAGACAACAACGTCCAATTTGAAAAACACGGCATTTCTCGCTTTGTGTCGTGTTCAACCAATCAAATTGGCGTTATACTTACAGCGAAAGGAGGATGTTATATGGACCAGATTAAGATTGGTGTTTTTCTGAAAGAACTTCGCAAAGAAAAAGGTCTTACACAAGAACAATTGGCGGAAGTGCTGAATGTATCCGGCAGGACTGTTTCACGTTGGGAGACCGGAAGCAATATGCCGGACATAAGTATGCTGGTCGATATATCTGTCTTTTATGATGTAAGCATACCTGAAATTGTTCAGGGAGAAAGGAAAAGCGAGATTATGGATAAAGAAACGAAAGAGACTGCTGTTGCTATGGCAAAGTACAGTCAAAACGCAGTGAAAACTGGAAAACAAAAGGTGATCGGTACTCTATTGTCTGCGTTTGGCGTATTTGTTATTGTGTCAGCACTGTCAATATTCCCAAGCGACAGTAGTTGGGGCGGTATTTATTCGATTTTAGGAAGCATATTTCTAATTATCGGTCTATATTTCACCATTAAACCGTTAATGGCTAACCGTGTTTTACGCATACTAGTAATCCTAGGTTTAATAGCTCTATTATTCGGAACTTTCACTCTGTCCGATTATATTGCTGTTTCACAATTCAATCAGGTGCCAAGGTTCAGTTATATGACAACTTATGATTCACGAAATCCAAACCAACTAGTGCACAAAACCTTATTTTACACAGTAGTTCAGAAAAACCCCGGAACAAAGAATGAGCAGGTCTTTATTGTGAAAAATTAATAAACTACAAATAAACTAATTAGCCTCCCTTCGTCGTATGGCGAAGGGAGGCTTTTGTTGCCCAAGCATACATCAATACGAGTCCTGTGCTCAAAAGGACTCCTCCGATTATATCGGTTAACCAATGGACTCCTGAAACGAGTCTGCCGATTACCATAAATGCGATAAATGCTATGATAACGGCTTTTATGCATCTTCTTAAGGCTTTGTTTTTTATGCGGTCGTTTAGTTGCAGTATTGCAGTCGGCATAACGCAGAGCACGAGCAGTGTTGTCGACGA
>JAZSEP010000043.1:0-3601 GCA_045531755.1 Oscillospiraceae bacterium
TTCGTCGAGATATTTTAGTGCTTCTAACATCATAACCTTGCGATGTTTTAGATACAGTATTTCAAATTTTGATTTTTCCTCATCAGTTTCGATGAGCGAGAGGTAAAACGATAGCATTTCTTTTTCCTTTTCTTTGTCCTCTATTTATATAAACGATTGAGAGGTGGTATTTTGGACATTAAATTTTAAAATTTTTTATTTTTCTTCAAAATTTAGCGAATTGGCTATATTTATCAGTTTGTTTTTGTCTATATTGCCATATATAGAAATTGAGTTTGATTTGTATGGTATATAAATTCTGGCTTCACCTTTGTTTTCAAAAGTGAAAGCATCAATATTGCCAACTTTAATAAATTCTCCCT
This sequence comes from Oscillospiraceae bacterium, assembly GCA_045531755.1. Taxonomy (GTDB): domain Bacteria; phylum Bacillota; class Clostridia; order Oscillospirales; family Ruminococcaceae; genus UBA11540. The sequence continues at coordinate 363 of JAZSEP010000043.1, forward strand.
CTGTACCTTCTGTGTCAAATCCAGATTGTGAATTGGAGAGCAGACTTTGAATTATTACGAAATATTCTCCATCATTATTGACATATTTTTTCTCACTATAGAATGGTTGAGGAACACAAGTCTCAACTATAAATCCATCGGGTGTTTTTGACAGTTTATACTCTTTCCATTCGTCTAAAGGGTCTGCAGATGATGCTGAATCATACGGTTTCTGTTTAAACAGCGTGTGGTCTTCGAAGATTTCCATTATGAAATCTGCAAAGGGCTGATATACCGCCGCTATTCCTATTGTTGCAGAAACAGTAGTAATGACCGCTGCAAGAATTATCACCGCAACACGCTTTACCGCCGTGTTAATCAGTACGTAGTACGGCTTTTCACGGCGGTGGATGAGTTTTTTCATTTGTTTTTCGAATTTTTCCGAAAAGAAGATTTCTGTGTTTTTTGTCTGTTCTTCCAGGCGCAAGGATTCCGCTGTCTGAATTTCGTACAGGGTTTGTATTGCCTTTTCAAAACAGACGTCTGTCACAGTAGTTCCTCCTCTTTCATAATTCTTGCGAGTTCCTGTTTTGCTCGTTCAATTCGTTTGTATACGGCATCTCGGCTGAGTCCCAAAAGCTTTGCTGTTTCGGGTATGGTATAGCCATACTGATAGTGCAATATAAGCACGTCGCGGTGGGTTTTGGGAAGTTTTTCGAGCGGAGAATCACCAAGTTGTCTTTGTTCGGTTTGCACCAAATTCTCCGAAAGTTCGGTTTCTCTGTCGAGTTTTCTTACCATATCAAGTGCGGTGTTTCGGGTGATGATAATCACAAAGTTACGTGTTTTTATATCCGCAGGGTCGTCTATCTTTTTAATGTTGTCGGCAATCTTGACAAAAGCGGTATGCACTGCATCCTCGGCATATTTTTCGTCGAGATATTTTAGTGCTTCTAACATCATAACCTTGCGATGTTTTAGATACAGTATTTCAAATTTTGATTTTTCCTCATCAGTTTCGATGAGCGAGAGGTAAAACGATAGCATTTTTATTCCTTTTTATTTACCCTCTATTATATAAACGATTGAGAAGGGCGATTTTGGACATTGATTTTGAAAAAATTTAAAAAATTTTTTCAAATCAGTACGGTCGGAAGCTTTTTGCAAGGAGTTTTGGGGTGATTTTTCCTGCGGAAAGCTCGCGCAGTCCGTCGAGAAAGTTTTGTTCGTGGCATTGTTTCATCACTACCGTGAGGGTTACCTCTTCGCCGAAGTCGGTATTCTCTGCCTTAACGTTCCAGCCGTCGAGGGCGTAGTTGATTTTGCCGTAGGTTGTATAGTCGCAAGAGATTGAATAGGTCACGCACTCTGCCATTGTAACGGGCTTGCCCGCATCGACGGCAATTTTTGCGCCGTGGGAGTATGCACGGACAAGTCCGCCGCCACCGAGCAAAATTCCGCCGAAATAGCGCGTCACCACCACGACGGCGTCGGTTATATCCCCTTTTGTCAGCACCTCCAAAACAGGTATTCCTGCGGTGCCTTGGGGTTCTCCGTCGTCGCTGTAGCGTTTTTGTCCGTCGCGCAAATTATACGCCCAGACGTTATGTGTCGCCTGTTTATGCATCGACTTTATCTCCGCGACAAACTCCATCGCCTCTTCGGCGGTGGTCACGGGTTTTATATATCCTATAAATCGGGAGCGTTTTTCGGTAAACTCGTCCCGGGCTTCTATCGAAACGGTTGTATATTCTGTCATATTACCTCTCAAAATCTATGTAATTACGGGAGACCGATGGTCTCACCTGTAGGAAATGCATTGGGATTGGGGGAAACGCGCGTTATCACAAACAAAAAGAGTTGTTGCATTGGCAACAACTCTGTTCGGCTCACAAATCTTATTTGTTGAGGTTGAAACGCTTATTGAACTTGTCGATACGACCTGCAGAGTCAACCAATTTCTGCTTACCAGTGAAGAAAGGATGGCACTTGGAGCAGATTTCCACGCTGATGTTCTCTCTTGTAGAGGATGTTTCAATTACCTCTCCGCAGTGGCATTTAATTGTTGTGGGCTTATAATCGGGATGTATTCCGGATTTCATCAAAATCACCTCCATACAAGATTGGAAATTTATCTTTTTAGATACTTACATCCATAACATACATATACTATCACAAATATTCCGAAATTGCAAGTGTTTTTTTAAAAATCCTTGATTTTGACAATGTTAACAGGTATAATTATCTTGATGTGGTATATTTTTTGGGAGGTGTAGTATGGATATCAATATTGGCGATACTCTGATTATGAAGAAAAACCATCCGTGCGGCACCAACCGTTTTGTCGTTTTGAGGGTTGGAATGGATTTCAAGCTTCGGTGTGAGGGCTGCGGCAGAGAGTTTATGTCGCCGAGACTGAAGATTGAAAAATCCGTCCGCTCGGTAGTGAAAAAGGAATTGGAGTAGTTTATGTTTGATAAATTGAAATTTGCGCAGGACAGGTATGATGAAATCAGCGAAAAGCTGACCGACCCTGCCGTTATTGGTGACAACGCGCAGTACAAGTCGTTGATGCGCGAGTATAAACAGCTCACGCCCATCGTTGACAAGTACAAGGAATACAGCGAGGCAAAATCCAACTTTGAGGAAGCCAAGATGATGCTTGATGCAGGCGGACTTGACCGTGATTTCAAGGAGCTTGTTGAGGAGCAGTATCATTCAGCAAAGGAGCAGATAGAAATTCTCTCCGAGGAGATGAAGCTTCTGCTTCTCCCCCGTGACCCCAACGATGACAAGAACGTTATCGTGGAAATCCGCGGAGGTGCAGGAGGTGAGGAAGCGGCTTTGTTTGCCAACTCCCTTTTCAGAATGTACAGCATGTACGCCGAGGCTCGCGGTTGGAAGAGCGAGGTTTTAAATCTCAACGCGACCGAGCTTGGCGGTATCAAGGAAATCAGCTTTTCCATCGAGGGCGAGGGCGCGTATTCAAGGCTGAAATTCGAGAGCGGTGTTCACCGCGTTCAGCGCGTTCCCGAGACCGAGGCTTCGGGCAGAATTCACACCTCGACGGTCACCGTTGCGGTATTACCCGAGGCGGAAGAAGTTGAGTTTGAAATCAACCCCGGCGACCTGCAGATTGACACCTACCGCGCAGGCGGTGCGGGCGGACAGCACGTCAACAAAACCGAGTCCGCGATACGCATCACCCATCTTCCCACGGGTACTGTCGTTGAGTGTCAGGACGAGAGAAGCCAGCACAA
>JAZSEP010000035.1:0-17184 GCA_045531755.1 Oscillospiraceae bacterium
TACATTTTACCAATGCTTTGCCAAAGGTTCAATTTGATTTTTGATAAGGTTAAATTCCACGTTATCAAATAGGAACTCAAACTCTTTGGATTTCATAGTTTCAATTAAAAACAGTGCATTGTTCCGAGTATCATTTGTTGAAAAATTTCCTCGACGCATTCCTTTGAAAAGCAAGCAAGTATACTCACCGCCTTGATCCCAATTCAAAAAGGCTATGGCATGCTCTGATGCTTTTTTTAGGTGATGCAGCGTTTTCTCGGCAGATTGAAGTCCAGCATAGTATTTTGCTTGAGCGGAATGTATATCTGTCAAATGGCTATGATAGAAACCATAGTTTCCGTCTTCAAATATAATGTCCAATAATGCGATTGATTTATCTCTCAAAATGCTATTTTCTTTGCCACTATATTCCCATTCGCCATTATCCATTTTAGTATCCATATGACAGATTCCTGTTTCAAGGAATTGTACATATAAATACATTTCCGTTTGTTTTGCACGCAGTTTTTCATCTCCGGTAGCAATTCTTGACATTAACGCCTGTTGGCATACTGCCATATGAGGCATTTTTCGTGCCAAGTCTTTGGCCTTTTCGTTTTCACCCATGTCTCTGTATGAAAAGCACAATATCTGTACAGCACCATTTCTTATCTCGTCTTGCGTGCAAGAATTCAATATTTTTTCTCCCAATGTAATTGCTTCTTGCCTAAAAAGCGTCCTTTGTTCAGCACTATAGTCAGTATCATCACTCTGGCTTGATGCAACGTACATAAGATCATGCATTAACAAATAGCTTTTTGGAAATTTACGTAAGCCATCTTCCAATATTTCTCGCGCTTCTTTAAAATAACCGCGAGAAGATTTTTCATCTGCTTTTTTTCGTACCTCGTTGATTTCTTCTTCCTGTTTTGTAACATCTATTCCAAGCAGCTCGTCTGCAGAAATATTAAATATGCTGCAAAGCAACGGCAACAAGGATATGTCGGGCATAGCGGAATCGGTTTCCCAACGGCTGACCGCCTGAGAAGAAATTGATAATATTTCCGCAAGCTCTTCTTGTGTCATATCTGCGTTTTTACGCAGTCTTTTGATATTTTGTCCAATCGTCATAAAAATGTCCTCCCGAGATTATTCAGGCGGTACCGTTCCTGTAACTATATTCTATCATTGCACCAAATAAATGTCTACCTTTCAGTAATTGAGAGAAAATCAACTGTAAGTTTCAAAATTGCAATCTATCGTATATAGTTAGACGAAAAAAGACATGCTCAAAACGAACATGTCTTTTTTAATATAACCTGCTTTATCACAGATACGCTAACGTCGGCTCTTTTATTCTTGATTATTCGGCTTTTGGTTCAACCTCTACGGCGTAGGCACGAATAAATTCGATTACCTTCTCGTAGTAAACAGCCTCTTGGATATCCTCTTCGGGATAGTTTGCTATCATATCGTCTGCAGTCATTCCGTTTTCTTCTGCAAATTGATTTACAAACGCGGTGTACTCCTCATCGGTATACGAAATGTTGTACTTTTCTACCATAGTCTGAATAGCGAGACTTCCCTTTATCGTATTCTTTGCCTCGTCAAGCATATACTTTTCAGCTCCCTCTTCGGTGCCGAGATTTGTATAGTTTGCGATGAATTCAGCGTAAGAAACCTGGAACATCTCAGCATACGCCTTTAGATAGTACTCCATTTCATCAATCTGTGCATCAATCTCGTCCTGAGGATATTTCTTTACCTCGGTTACCTCGAGCAGCTGTGTCCAAAGCTCGTTTTTCTGATTGAGCAATCCTTGCTCTTCTTTTTGCTGGGCAAGGACTTCTTTGAGGTGTTCCTCAAACTCTGCCGTTGTTGAATAGCCTGCATAAGAGGAAACTGTCGCATCGTTATACTCCGGAACAACCGTTTTCTTAATCGCCTTGAGGGTATAGTTGAATGTAACGGGTTTTCCTGCAAGGTCGGGGTTATTCGGATAGGAGTCGGGGAATTTGAGTTCTGCGGAGAAGGACTCTCCTACGTTTTTTCCTACTATAGCTTCTTCAAAGCCGTCGATAAATCCGCCGCCGCAAAGCGAAGATATTGTGTAGTCTTTAGCTGTACCGCCCTCAAAAGCAACGCCATCTACAAGGCCCTCAAAATCGATTACAACTACGTTGCCTTCCGCAGCGCTCTCGCCCGTAATTTCTTCCTCGTACTTATTCTCAGCGAGGAAGGCGGAAATAGCGGTATTTATGTCTTCCTGTGTGACCGCTGTGTCATATTTGGTTATTGTGAAGCCCTTGATATCACCGATGGTGACGTTATTGTCTTTTCCGCATCCTGCAAATGCCATAGAGAGCACCAAAACAAGCGCGATAATTCTTGCGATATTTTTCATAGTTTTACTACCTTTCATTTTTCTCTTAACAAATATATCACAAAGGCGCGTGATTTTAAAGAGAAAATTAAAATTATTTACAAACTCCAAGAAATTTGTTCATTTTCAGAGCTCGAAATCCTTTTGTTCGTATTCCGAAACCTTTTGCGGAGGCTTCTTTGGAACGCGCTTGAGGGGGTCGTATCTAAACCGGCGGCATTTGTAATAAAGCGCGGTTACGCCCTTTTTCTTACATAAAACGTTTTTGCCGTCGCTTGTGAGCTTGCCCAAAGCGCAGTATTCGCACGCAGGTTCAATATTTTTGCCGAAGAATCTGAATTTCATTTTCTTTTTCTCCTCTGCAACAAAAGCGAAATATTTTTGTCCACCGTTATTGCAAAGCAGGCACAGCACAACAAAAACAGCGCTGTGGACACAAATCCCGTGGGGGTTTGCTGTGTGTTTGTGCCGAGCATATATGCAGTTGCAATATCGGTATCGGTTATATTTATTATAATGTATGTCAGCGTTGCAGTCAACACCGCGTGCAACAAACGAAAGAAAACAAGTTCAAAAAAATTTATCTTGCAGCCAGAAAAATAGGATATCACCTGTGCCCATATACTCATTCCGCCAAGCGAAACTGCCGCCGAGCAGAGCAAAACGCCTGTTAACGCAGGGCAGTCGATGCACGCACGACTTCCCGAAACGACGTCGAAAAGCACCTGCAAAACAGCTTTAGAGGTTTCGGCGTTGTGGGTAAGCGGTGTCAAAAGGTCTATGAAAAGAGCTTCTATCCCCGTTTCGCTCAGAAGGGTCAGCACCGTAGAAAAGGTTATGGTAAATCCCGATATACAGAGCATAGCGTGGGTACTGTCGGTGACGGATTTTACGAAACAGTCAGCCAATCCCATTCTTTGCGGTTTTGAAATTATGGTGTGCGGTGTTTTTTTACCTCTTGACAAGACACCTATAAGCACCGCAGTGAAAAGGTGTGAAAAGCAGATTATTCCTCCTGTTTTTGCACTGCCAAAGAGTCCTATTCCAATTGCCGAAATGACGTAGGCAGGGCTTGCGTTTATACAGAACCGGAGCATTTTTTGTGCGGTTTGGGTATCTATCTCTCCTCTATTCAACATATCCGATATCAGCTTTGCTCCGCAGGGATATCCGCCGAGCATACTGAGTACTACCGTTTTGGCGCAGTCTTTGGGAAGATTGAAAACAAAGCCTATTGGTTTTCCGAGAAGCCGTCCGAGCACGTCGGAGCAAGCCGAATTTGAAATGAAGGTTGCAACAATCATAAAGGTCATAAGCGAAGGGACCACAGAGGTAAGGCAGTTTACTATCGCATCTGCCACAGAGGCGCGCACGGCATCGGATTTCAGAAGTATTACAACGGCTATAATCATTACAAGCAGTGTGAAGAAAATTTTTCTGAGTTTCATCCAAACACCTCTTTAAAGCTTATGTTAAAGAATATTTAGGTATGAAGAAAAGTAAACATATTAAAAAGGGGGTTGGCAAATGAAGGGGCGCAGGCTTAAAAAGAAGGTCGCTGACCTTATTGACGCTCCCGTTTCGGTGATTTCGGGGAGCTTTATTGAGATTTTTTCCAACGTCGAAGCCTCGGTTGAGGGTTGCAGGAGTATTCTTGAATATGACAGCTCGTGCATAAAGCTGGAGTGCCGTGACGTTTGTGTCGCTTTCAGAGGTGACGGACTATACATTCGCGCAATGAACGACAGCTGTGCGACGGTGTGCGGAACAATAGTTTCGATAGATTTTGGGGCAATTTAGGGGTGATTTGAGATGTTTGTTCTGAAGCTACTCAGATTCATCACCGGATACGTGAAGTTTCAAGCGCGCGGAGTGTTCTTCGAAAGGTTTTTGACCACGTGCGCTCACCAAGGCATACGGGTTTTTGAGCCGTCGAAAAAAGACGATATAATGACAGGCTACGTATTCGCAAGGGATTACAGGAAATTGAAAAAGCCTGCAAGGAAAGCAGGACTTCGTCTGAGGATAACCAAAAAAGCAGGCATACCGTTTTTTGTAAGCAGATACAAAAGGCGTCTTGGTATCGTGACCGGCATTATACTTTTTCTTTCCGCGCTCACCATTCTTTCGAACTTCGTTTGGTCGATAGAGGTGGTTGGCGTTGAAACAGTTGACAAGCAGGAAATTATCGCTTCGCTTGAGGAGCTTGGATTCGGGGTCGGAAGCTACATACCGTCTATCGACGTAAGAAGACTTGAGCAACAGTTTTTATTGGGGAACGACGAGATAGCCTGGATTGGAATCAACATAAACTCAAGCGTCGCCGAAATACAGGTACACGAGCGAGTGAAGAGCCCTGAATTTACCGTTGACAACGACAAAGCCTGTGACGTTGTGGCATCACAGGCAGGGCTTATCAAATATATGGAGGTTTATGACGGGCAGGCGCAGGTTAGTGTGGGCGAGGTGGTTTTTGAGGGACAGCTTTTGGTGAGCGGAATCCTTGAAGACGTGAAGGGAAACGTAACACTCAAGCACGCGAGGGCAAAGATTTTGGCGCTCGTTTGGGAGGATGTTGAGATAGAGGTTGATATGTCACGCAGATATCACGTTGACACAGGAGAAAAAAAGACCTTGAACACTCTTGTGTTTTTTGGGGTAAAAATTCCTCTTTACCTCTCCGAAAAGGCTGATTTTAATTATTACCAAGAGAGTTCAACAGTCGGTCTGAGTATCTTTGGTTTTGAGCTTCCGATTTCGGTGGAAAAACGAGTTTTGATAGGTTACGAGGAACAGATTGAAGAGCTGTCGGAAGAATCGGCGAAAAAATTGGCCTTTGAAAAGCTCGATTTATACATTCAGGAAAATCTTCCCGATGCGCACATCGAGTCACGTGATGCTAACGAGAGGATTGAGGGTGGAAGGTATATTCTGACCGCTAATCTGAAGATCAAAAAGGATATTGCAAAAGAAAAAGAGATCCTTTTTGACGAGAAAACAGACCTGCAATAGCAGGTCTGTTTTTACATCTGTTTTCTGACCATTTTATACTCGTCGCCGTCGCGGAAATAGGGGCAGTTGTCATTTGTTCCGCTCAAAAATCTCGCAAGCTCGTCTTCGTCGAGGTTCATATCGCAGACGTAGCAGTCATAGTCCTCGTCATAGACGTAGTATGCGCAAAAATCACAGTTTGTTTTCATATTGCACCTCTTAAAGCGTTGCCGTTTTGTGTCTTGTTACGTGGCAGCCGACGTTCACTGCAACGGGAAGTCCTGCGATGTGGGTCGCAAACTGTTCGATATTAACACCGAGCGCGGTGGTATCTCCGCCAAAGCCCTGCGGTCCGACGTCAGTCTTGTTAATCCTTTCGAGCAGTTGATTTTCCATCTCGGCATAGGTTGGGTTTGGATTTGGTTTATCAAGGCTTCTGCAGAGTGCTTTTTTTGAAAGCATTGCACAGTATTCGAAATCTCCGCCTATTCCCACGCCCACTACTATCGGAGGGCAAGGGTTTCCGCCTGCTTTTTTAACCGTATCGACCACAAAGCTCATTATATCCTCTTTGGTTGCGGACGGGGTGAACATCCTTATACTGCTCATATTTTCACTTCCGAAGCCCTTGGGAGCGACTGTGATTTCAACGGTATCGCCTTCAACGATTTCGGTATAGATTATTGCAGGGGTATTGTCGTTGGTATTTACTCTTTCGATGGGGTCGCCGACAACGGAAAGGCGCAGATAGCCGTTTTTATAGCCTTGTCTTACCCCTTCGTTTATCGCATCGTTCAAAGCGCCGCCGACAAGGTGTACGTCCTGACCGAGCTTTACAAACACTATCGCCATGCCCGTATCCTGACAGATTGCTATATTCATATCCCTTGCTGTGTTGAAGTTTTCGACAAGGTCGCCGAGCACCTCGCGAGCAAGCTTATTGCTTTCGCTCTTACAAGCAGCGCACAGTCTGTCGGCAACGTCACACGGAAGATTTACGTTCGCTTCAATGCAAAGCCTTGCGACAGTATCAGTTATGAGTTTTGTATCTATCTCTCGCATATTTTTCTCCAAAACAAAAGACAGCCGAAAGGCTGTCTTGATGGTTTAATATTTTGAATTGGCAGAGCCTCTTCGGCTGAATCCGCCTCTCTTGGAGTCCACCGAACGTTTGAGGTCCGACATCTTTTCGTCGCTCGTTTGTTTAAACTTATTCATCATATCCTCGAAGGACATGGGCGCATTATTCTTTTTATGAAAGTCGCTATTGTAGTTCTGGCGCGGTGCTCTCTGGGGTTCCCTTGCAGGCTCCTCTGCGCGTTTTATCGAAAGGCTTATCTTGCCGTCCTCTCCTATCGAAAGAACCTTGACCTTAACGACCTGATTCTCCTTGAGGTGTTCTTTTATATCCTTTACATAGGTTGAAGATACCTCGGAGATATGTACCATTCCGGTCTTTTTGCCTTCAAGCTCAACAAACGCACCAAAGTTTGTTATACCTGTTATCTTTCCCTCTACCACACTACCAACAGTAAGCTGCATAAAAAATTGTTATCCTTTCGTCAAGCCGGTCTTGCGTCAGCCTGTAATACTGTAAAAAACACGCTCTTCAGGTCTTGCAAAGCCAAGCTTTTCACGGGCATATTTCTCGATATAAGTCTGTTCGTCATCCTCGGAAAGAAGACGCTGACTTTCGAGATTTTCCTGTGTTTGCTCCTCTATCTGTCGACTAAGACTGTCAAGCTGAGTTTGTTTGCCGTTTATCTGTGAATGGACGTCGATGAGTGCTATGCATATAGAGATTACAACCACTGCTAATATAATTGTAACCAAGAGACTGCTTGATTTGCTCTTTTGCATATTTCCGCCCTCCACTCAAACATTTTGACACACTAATATTATACTACATCTGTTTGTCAATTTTCAAGTGCTTTTTGAAAATATAGCGGCGTTTTTTCACGGTTTTTTCTTTTTTCGCCTTGATTTTAGTTTTGACCGCCTTGAAAAGCTTTGCAAGCGGGGTGAAAACAAACCGAAAGACTCTTTTTATGAGATTAATTATCGCTTTTGAAAGCTTCATTACAGCTCTGCCGACCGTGAAATAGTATATCGTAAATCCCAAAAGCTCCCCTATCAACACGAAGAAGCGGACCTCTCCGTTATTGAAGGTTATCACAAACACAAAGGTCAGAATCAGCGCGATGAGTGAGAAGATGACGTCTTCAACAAAAACAGCGATATGCCTTGCCCCGAAGGCTATGCGGATTATTCTGAAAACGTCGTATATGGCACAAAGCAAAATGCCGAGCGCCATAGCATACAGAAAGGTGATTGTCTGTTGTGTGACGGTTGTTCCAAAGTATCCTGTCATAGCTTTTCTCACCTGAAAAGCTTCGAGAGAAAACTACCTTTGTTTTGGGTGGCGTTGGTATAGACAAGGGTATATATGGTGCCCTCAATCTCCATATCTCCGCTTTCTACGCTGAGGTTATTTATATGCAGGTTTTCACCCTTTATAGTAAGCTGTCCCATATCGGTATACATAACTATCAGCTGTTCATCAAAGCTGTCCACGTCGGTCACAGCGGAAACCGTGAGCTTCTTTCTGTTTTCTATTACAAGATTGTGGGTTCGTTTTGGTTGATTTTTTTCTTCTGTCATAATATTAAGCCTCCGTCATATTTTTAGTAAATAATATGACAAAGGCTTTTGATGTATGACTATTCAATTACGGTATAATTGTCGGCGGCGGTGTCCTTGGTTGCAAATTCGCTGACCTTGAGCACTTTGATTTTGAGTGGTCTTGAGCCAAGGTTTATCTCTATAACGTCGTTTTCCTTGACGTCGTAGGACGCACGGGCAACCTTGCCGTTTACGGAAACTCTTCCCGCATCACAGGCTTCGTTTGCGATAGTGCGCCGTTTTATGAGGCGTGTTACCTTGAGGTATTTATCAAGTCGCATTTTGTTCTCCTTATTTTATCTGTTGTATCTGGGTGAAGGTCAAAAGGAAGGTTTCGGTCTGACCGCAGGCGATACCGATGGAATCGGTGAGGTCTGTATAGCGTGTCAGCTCGTTGAAATTGCGGTCATACACCCTGAGGGTTTCGTTTTCGAGCACGTAGACCTGTGTAGCGTTGTGCTGTGCGGTCTTGAACTCCCTGGAAACCTTGGTGCTTGCTCCTGCATTTTTCGCATCGTGGAGCATCGTTGCGGTGTATTCGCCTTCCTTTTCACAGATGACAAACGCGCCGTATCTATTGAGGTTGTAGTAGTAGAGCTTACCCGTGTAGGAATAGTTGAAGAGAATTTTTCCGTTTGGGTCCATTATTATCGTTCTGTCGTCGCACAGAAGAAGGATATTTCCGTTGTCAAGATAGCTTATTGCTATTGCCGACGAGCCTGCAAATTCCACGTCTGCCACCACGGGCTCCTGCTCGTTTTTGAGGTCCAATATACGAAGGGTCGTTTTAACAAGTCCGTCCTCGGAATATAGTCCCGTTGCGGCTACGCGAGAAGAGTCCTCTGAAAAAGCAACTGTGTTTATATAGTTATTGACGCTCTTCCACGAAGCTATCTGGGTATCTTTTTTGCTTCTCACCACAAGCTCGGTGAGGTATTTAGACGATGCTGATGCTATGGCGTAGCTTCCGTTTGGGGCAACGTTTGCGGCGATAATCTGATTATCGTGCTCTGCATTTGAAACTACCGAGGTGCCGTTTAAAAGCATATACGAATAGTATCCGACGTCATAGACAATTCCGCGGTTTTGATTTATGCGGACACAGGGGTTTGTGCAATCGTGGCCGTCCTGTACCGAAAGGGTTCCGTATTTATCATAGACGATAACCTCGGTGTCGGTTATCAGTGCCACGTCCTCGTTAAAGGCAACTATGTTATTGGGGGTTGAGCCTGTGATTGTTACGGGGTATCCCTTTGGAGCTTCCACAAGTCCGAGCGACTCGAGAATGCTGATGCCAAAAAAGGTTTCATAGAGCAAGACGAAGCCCATTGCAAGCGCAACGACCAAGCAGACTACCGTTATCTTTATAGCGGTGCGCTTTCTTTCTTTTTTCTGTTTTTTCTTTCGGTATTCCTGTATATCCTTTACTTCAGCCACGTTTTCACCTCAGTATTCTACTCTGTTGAGATACAGTCCGCAGGCAGGCGCTGTAATTCCCGCCTTCGTTCTGTCAAGGCTTTCGATTATTTCGGGGATTTCGTCCTCCCCTATCTTTTCCTGTGCCACACCCAGAAGCGTGCCAACCATTATACGAACCATATTGTACAAAAAGCCGTTTCCGCTTACGGTGAAGGTCACGATATCGCCGTCACGCGAAACCTCGCTTTTATATATTGTTCTCACGCTGTCGCGTTCTTTTGTGTCTTCCTTTCGAAACGCTGCAAAATCGTGGGTGCCGATAAAATGCTTTGCAGCGCGATTGAGCTTTTCTTCATCGAGAGGATACTTATACTCAAGCAAAAGGTTGTGCATAAATGGGTTTTTGACCGAAGAATTGAGTATTTTATACACGTATTCCTTTTCCTTTGCGCAGTATCTCGCGTGGAAATCCTCTGCCACCTCTTTACAGGAAAGCACCGCGATATCGTGCGGAAGATGGTGGTTTAAAGCTGCGACAAAGCGCTCACATTCTATTGGGTTTTCGGTGTGCATATTGAAAAAGAAGCTATTGGCGTGAACGCCTGAATCAGTACGGGAACAGCCTATTACGTTCTCCCGTTTACCGATTATGCGCTCGATAGCGTCCTGTACTACCTCTTCGACGGTAATGGCGTTATCCTGCACCTGAAAACCGTGGTAGGCGCTTCCGTTATATGCAATTTCCACCAGCAGATTGCGCATCAGAAATCTCCATTCATAGTATTGATGGGACGAAAACATTGATGAGTATCACAAGGGCTATGCAAACCACCGCAACCAAAACAGCCCAAAAATCGCGTTTTGAGAGACTGAGCTGTTTCATTCTTGTTCTTCCTTCTCCGCCGTGATAGCATCTGCATTCCATCGCAAGCGCGAGCTCGTCTGCTCGTCTGAAGGAAGAAACGAAAAGCGGAATCAAAATCGGGATGAAGGACTTTATTTTGTCTAAAAACTTGCCTGAGCCGAGGTCTGCTCCTCTTGCCTTCTGTGCGTTCATTATCTTATCGGTTTCCTCGACGAGAGTGGGTATAAATCTGAGCGCGATGGTCATCATCATAGCAATCTCGTGTGCAGGAAATTTTATCTTTGCAAGGGGCTTCAGCAGTCTTTCGATTCCGTCGGTGAGGGTTATGGGTGACGTTGTATAGGTCAAAAGTGCTGTGCCGCAGATGAGAGCGATTATCCTTATTGACATTACCACCGCCATAATAATACCCTTATCGGTGATTGATATTACCCAAATTTTGAAAAGCTCATTTCCCTCTGACAGAAAGAAAATATTAAGCACGGAAGTGAAGATGATGATGGGAAGTACGGGCTTCATTGTCTTGACCAGCATACCGAGAGGAAGACGTGAAAGCAAATATGCAGAAAGCATAAAGATTATGCCCACTGCCAGTCCGATGGGGTTGGAAGCCACAAAAAGCATAACGATATAAAGCACGGTGAGGATGATTTTTATCCTCGGGTCGAGCTTGTGAACAACCGATTTTCCCGGATAGTATTGACCTATTGTTATATCCTTGAGCACCTGAGTTTCCTCCGAGTTAGATGTACTTTGCCAATTCCTTTTTGGCTTGTTCGAGCGTATAGATGCCTGTATCAACGTCGTAACCGCGTTTCTTGAGTTCGAGAAAAACGCGCGTTATCTGTGGTATATCAAGTCCTATCTCGGCAAGTCTTTCAGCCTTCGAAAAGACGTTTTCCACAGTGTCGAACATCTCCGCTTCGCCGTGGTTCATTACGAGAACCTTTGAGGCGTATTTTGCTATATCCTCCATACTGTGCGAAACGAGCAGTATGGTATTTTTCTTTTCCTGATGGTATTCCTTTATCTCGCCGAGAATTTTATCTCTGCCCTTGGGGTCAAGCCCTGCAGTAGGCTCGTCGAGTATCAGAACCTCGGGGTTCATCGCGATAACTCCTGCGATTGCTGCGCGGCGTTTCTGTCCGCCCGAAAGCTCGAAGGGGGATTTTTCGAGGTGCTTTTCCTTAAGTCCGACAAATCTTGCGGCTTCGAGCACTCTCTCGTGTATTTCTTCTTCGGAAAGTCCCATGTTTTTCGGGCCGAATGCAATATCCTTATAAACCGTTTCCTCGAAAAGCTGATATTCGGGGTATTGAAAAACAAGTCCTACCTTAAAGCGTATTTTTCTGATTTCCTTTTCATTTGCCCACACATCCTCATCGTCTATGAAGATTTTGCCCGAGGTGGGCTTTAAAAGTCCGTTAAAATGCTGGATGAGCGTTGATTTTCCCGAGCCTGTGTGGCCGATAATTCCAATAAACTCACCCTTGTTTATCTCGATATTTACGTTTTTTACCGCAGCCTTTTCAAAAGCAGTTTCCTGCCCGTAAACAAAGCTGAGGTCTTGAGTTTTGATTACAGGCACGTTTTTATTACTCCTTTTTTATCCAAAAGCTGTGATATCTGGTCGGCACATTCCTCTGCGGTGAGGGTGTAGCCCTGCACCTCTTTTCCCTCTTCGCGAAGGTCGTATATTATCTCTGTGCTTTGGGGCACGTCAAGTCCGATATTCTTGAGAAGCTTTACGTTCCAGAAAACCTTTTTCGGCGCGTCGTCAAGTATAATCTTGCCGTCGTTCATTACGATTACTCTGTCAGCTGTTGCCGCTTCGTCCATATAGTGAGTTATCAGAATTACCGTTATGCCGAATTTTTCGTTTAATTCGTGGACGGTTTTCATTACCTCGCGTCTGCCGTGAGGGTCAAGCATTGCAGTAGGTTCATCAAGCACTATACAATCGGGGCGCATCGCTATTGTTCCTGCGATTGCTATCCTTTGCTTTTGACCGCCCGAAAGACGATAAGGCGCGGATTCGCGGTAATCATACATTCCAACTGCCTTGAGCGCGTCGTCAACTCTTTGGCGGATTTCCGTCGGCTCTACGCCAAGGTTTTCGAGCGCAAAGGCGACGTCCTCTTCAACAACCGAAGCAACTATCTGGTTATCGGGGTTCTGAAACACCATTCCGACGTTACGGCGGATGTCGAGAAGCTTGTCCTCGTCTGCGGTATCAACACCTTTAACCAAAACCTTGCCTTGTTGAGGTACTAAAACCGCATTGAAAAGCTTTGCAAGGGTTGATTTACCACAGCCGTTATGTCCCAAGACCGCAACGAACTGTCCTTTTTTTATATCAAGAGAGATATCCTTGAGAACCTCTGTGGTATTATCTTCGTTCTCGTAGCTGAAGGACACGTCCTTCAAGGATATTATACTATCCTGCACTGTTATCACCCGAATCTATCTGAAAGTTGCTATTGCGGTGGACCCGCAAGGAAGTGCGACGGTGGAGCTTTCTACCGGAAGTCCTATCTCGTCTGCGGTAATTTCCGCGTTATATTTCTTGCCGACCGTACTCGACAAAAGGTATGCCATAACCGATGGAGAAAGTCCCGTTGTATAGGAGTTCAAAAGGAAGAAAAGCGGTTTGTCGCTTAATATCTGTGTGCAGAGCTCCACAAAGTCGTAGATGTTATCCTCAAGGCGCCACATCTCTCCCGAGGGACCTCTGCCGTAGGATGGCGGATCCATTATTATTCCGTCATATTTTCTTCCTCGGCGGATTTCGCGCTCGACAAACTTTTTACAGTCATCGACTATCCATCGAATCGGTCTGTCCTCGAGGCTTGAAGCTCTTGCGTTATCTCTCGCCCAAGCGACCATACCCTTTGAGGCGTCGACGTGACAGACGTTTGCACCTGCAGCGGCACAGGCGAGGGTTGCTCCGCCCGTGTAGGCAAACAGGTTTAGTATATTGAGCTCGTTTGCAGGCTTTTCGCTGTTTTGGATAAGCTCTCTCATATAGTCCCAGTTGACCGCTTGCTCGGGAAAAAGCCCCGTATGCTTGAAGCCTGTGGGACGGATGCAGAACCGAAGGTCACCGTAAGAAATCTTCCACTCTCTTTGGGTTATGCGCTCATCGTCCCATCTGCCGCCGCCCGAAGAAGAGCGGAGGTAATGACCGTCGGCGTTACCCCAGAGTTTATTATCACGGGGAGTGTTCCAGATAACCTGCGGGTCGGGTCTTATCAAGGTGACGCCGCCCCAGGTTTCCAACTTCTCACCGTTTGAGGTATCGATTATCTTATAGTCTTTCCAGTTCTGCGCAATTCTCATAGTTTTTCCTTTATTGTGTTGGCAATTTCATCTGCCATTCTTTGAATTTCGTCTATATTCTGTCCCTCGAGCATTACACGGACAAGAGGTTCCGTTCCCGATGCTCTTATCAATACTCTGCCGTTTGTTCCGAGAATTTCGGCACAGCGGTCGATAGCATTTTTGATGTCCGTGTCTGTGTCGATGATGCTCTTTTTGGAGTTTTCAACACGGACGTTTACAAGCACCTGCGGAAAAACGTCCATTATGCTTGCAAGCTCCTTGGCGGTTTGCTTGGTTTCGGAGAGGATTTTCAGCATCCAGATTGCTGTCATCTGTCCGTCGCCCGTTGAAGCATAGTCAAGGAATATGATGTGTCCCGACTGTTCGCCGCCGATGTTGTAGCCTTCCTTCAGCATCTCTTCAAGAACGTATCTGTCGCCGACTTTAGTGAGCGCGACGTTTATATTATTCTCTGCGGCAAATTTTTTGAAGCCGATATTCGTCATAACGGTGACAACCGCGGTGTCCTTTTTGAGTTTTCCCGTTTCCTTGAGGAATTTCGAGAAGATTGCGATTATCTTGTCGCCGTCGATGAGTTCACCCTCGTTGTCAACGGCAAGGCATCTGTCGGCATCGCCGTCAAAGGCAAAGCCGATGTCGTATCTTCCCGCCTTTGTCATCTCCTGCAGTCTTTCCATATGTGTAGAACCGCAGTCGAGGTTGATATTGGTTCCGTCGGGTGTGTCGCTTATAAACTCACACTCTGCACCGAAACGGGTGAAAAGCTCTCTTGCTGTTGCAGAGGAGCTTCCGTTTGAGCAGTCAAAGAGCACGCGCATTCCCGAAAGGTCCATATCGCCTACTGTTGATGCGACGTAGTCGGTATAATCCTTTACTGCAGTTTTGCATCTTTCTACCCTACCGAGCTCCCCGCCGACTTTCACGGGGATTGCCTCTCGGTTATCAAGAATAAGGGCTTCGATTTCGTTTTCGAGCTCATCGGGAAGCTTGTAGCCATTGCCGTCGAAGAGCTTGATACCGTTATACTCGGCAGGATTGTGGGATGCGGATATCATAATTCCTGCGTCTGCATTATAGCGTTTTACAAGATACGCTACTGCAGGTGTTGGTACTGTTGAAAGTATGAGCACGTCTGCGCCGACGGATATAAGTCCTGCTGTGAGTGCAGACTCCAGCATATCCGAGGATATCCTCGTATCTTTACCTATTACAAACTTCGGTTTGTGGTTTGCAGTTTTTGCAAGGACACAAGCGGCTGCTCTGCCGATGTCCATTGCGAGCTCGCAAGTGAGCTCGGTGTTCGCTACTCCGCGCGCACCATCAGTTCCAAAAATTCTTGCCATTTTTCAGTTCCCCCTGCTAAAAAAATGTTGTTATTCGATTGTAAGCTGGTCACCTGCAACATCGGGTGTTAAACCGAGGTGCTTATAAGCCAAAGCGGTTACGCAACGGCCTCGAGGTGTTCTGCTCAAAAAGCCTATCTGCATAAGATACGGCTCATACACGTCTTCAAGTGTTACCGATTCCTCGCCGATTGCCGCGGCAAGTGTTTCAAGACCGACGGGGCCGCCTTTATAGTTTCTGATTATGGTCAAAAGCATCCTGCGGTCGACCATATCAAGACCGAGTTCGTCGATTTCCATTCTGTCGAGTGCGGTGGATGCGATTTCCTTTGTGATAGTACCGTTACCCATAACCTGTGCAAAATCGCGTGTTCTTTTAAGCAAACGGTTGGCAATTCTCGGTGTTCCGCGGGAGCGCTTTGCAAGTTCCATAGCTCCGTCGTGTTCGCACTCAATGCCGAGAATTCTCGCACTTCTCGTGATGATATCGCACAGCTCGTTGTGGGTGTAGAGCTCAAGGCGTGAGATTACGCCGAATCTGTCGCGAAGCGGTGCGGAAAGCTGACCCGCTCTTGTGGTAGCACCGACGAGGGTGAATTTCTGCAGGTCAATTCTTATTGACCTTGCGGACGGGCCTTTGCCGATGATGATATCAAGGGCATAGTCCTCCATCGCAGGATACAGCACCTCTTCGACGCTTCTTGAAAGGCGGTGAATCTCGTCTATAAATAATATGTCGTTTTCGTTCAGATTAGTAAGAAGTGCCGCCAAATCACCGGGTTTTTCAATTGCGGGGCCTGAGGTGATGCGGATATTGACGTTCATTTCGTTTGCGATGACCCCTGCAAGCGTGGTCTTACCCAAGCCGGGAGGTCCGTACAAGAGGACGTGGTCGAGCGCTTCGCCTCTTCCCTTTGCGGCTTCTATGTACACCGCGAGGTTTTCCTTGGCTTTTTCCTGACCGATATAGTCGCTCATCGTCCTAGGACGGAGTGAGGTTTCTACCTCGCTGTCTTCGGGGGAATATTCAGATGCGACTATTCGGTTTTCAAAATCCATTTCAAATTCGTCCATCCTATTCCCTCCTATCTCTTTTTAGCCAGATTTTTGAGTCCGACGCGAATCATATTTTCAACAGAATCGTCGGGACTGCACTCGGAAAGTGCGCCGACCGCCTCGGTATTGGAATAGCCCAGAACAACGAGGGCGGAAACCGCCTCTGCCATATTGGGACTCGACGCGGGCATTACGGGGCTTTGCTTTTTGAAGCCGTCCACCACGTCGCTGTCCTTGATTTTATCCTTGAGTTCCAGGATAACTCTCTGTGCGGTTTTTGCGCCTATGCCGGGAACCTTTGTGAGAGTCTTTACGTCGTTTGATGCGACGCAGAGGGCAAATCCCACGGGTGTCATTGAGGACAGCACAGCAAGTGCGCCTTTAGGTCCTATGCCGGAAACCGAGATGAGCTGTTTGAAGCAATTGAGTTCCCCTATCTCGTAAAAGCCGTATAAATCCATCGCGTCCTCGCGGACGTTGAGGTGGGTGTAGACCATAACCTCTTCGTTCTTCTGCGGAAGCTTTGAGATGGTGGTCATCGTGGAGTAGCATTTGTATCCCACTCCGCCGCATTCAACCGCGAAAAATCCGTTTTCCTTATGGATAAGTTTTCCTCGAAGGCTGTAAAGCATAGGTTTTTATCCTTTCAATTTAAGTTTACTGTACAAAGACCCTGCGCTGTGTGCATGGCAGATTGCAAGGGCGAGTGCATCGGCGGTATCGTCGGGCTTGGGGACCTTTTCAAGACCCAGCAGAATCTTGGTCATCTCCATAACCTGTTTTTTCTCGGCTCTGCCGTAGCCGACAACCGATTGCTTGACCTGCAGGGGTGTGTACTCGTTAAATTCAATTCCCGCTTTCTTCGCCGCAAGGAGTATTACTCCCCTCGCCTGACCCACCGCAATGGCGGTTTTTTGGTTGTTGGTGAAGAAAAGCTCCTCGACCGCAACGGCTTCGGGTTTGTACTTTGCGATTATCAAAGAAATCTCGTCATATATGCGCTCGAGGCGGTCGGAAAAGTCCATTCCCGCAGGAGTTGTCACCGCTCCGTAGGCAATGGTCTTGAACTTTGTGTTGTTGTATTCGATGACGCCCCAACCGACTATTGCATAGCCGGGGTCGAT
>JAZSEP010000077.1:0-25131 GCA_045531755.1 Oscillospiraceae bacterium
CAGTCGGTACAGGTAAGATCGCAGGTGTTGCCGCAGGTATCGCAATCGGCGGGGGAGGTGCAGTTTTCTGGATGTGGGTTGCCGCTTTCTTCGGAATGATGACAAACTACGCGGAAAACGTACTCGGTATCTACTTCAGACGTAAAAACAGTGAAGGCGAATGGTCGGGCGGCGCAATGTACTACCTGCAGGACGGTATGGGTAACTACTCCTACAAGGACGTTCACGGCGAAGCAACCCTCAAAAAGCCCGGTAAAATCCTCGCAGTTTTGTTCTGTATCTTCACAATGCTCGCTTCCTTTGGTATCGGAAGTATGGGTCAGGTAAACAAAATCGTTGCAAACGTCGCGGCAGCCTTTGACGTAAGGGCGCTCTCAAGCATCACCGTGTTTGAGGGAGTTTCTCTCTATAACGTTCTTATCGGCGTGTTAATTATGATTCTCACAGCCGTCATCACACTCGGCGGTGTTAAGAGAATTGCAAACGTTGCAGAAAAAATCGTTCCCTTTATGGTCGTCTTGTTCGTTGCAGGAAGCCTTGTTATCATCGGCATCAACTATCAGGCAATCATCCCTGCGTTCAAGGCAATCTTCGTTAACGCATTCGCACCCGAAGCTTTTGTCGGCGGCGGAATCGGCGGTGTCATCGTAGCTATGACAAACGGCTTCAAGCGCGGTGTCTTCTCCAACGAGGCAGGACTCGGTTCCTCCGTTATGGTACACTCCAACTCCAGCGTCAAGGAACCCGTTAAGCAGGGTATGTGGGGTATCTTCGAGGTATTTGCAGATACAATGGTAGTTTGCACAATGACAGCTCTTGTAGTTCTCACCTCCGGCGGTCTCAACGGCGGCGTGTTCAACGCAAAGACAGGCGAAATTGCCGCAGGCTTCACCGATGCAACCCTCGTAGGCGGCGCATTCAACGAAGTATTCAGCTGGGGCGATATCGGTAGTAAGTTCGTGGCTATCGCAATGTTCCTCTTCGCGTTCACAACGGTTCTCGGCTGGTCGCACTACGGCTCTAAGGCTTGGGAATACCTCTTCGGCGCAAAGACAACCTATATCTTTAGAACCATCCACGTTATCACCGTTATCTTCGGTGCGGTTCTCACCTCTTCTCTGGCTTGGGACATCTCCGACACCTTCAACGGTCTTATGATGATTCCCAACCTCATCGGCGTACTCTTTATGATTCCGCTTGTTGTCAAGATTACAAAGAACTTCGTTGACAGAAAGGTCAAAAAGAAGGACGTAGCTCCTATTATTTCCTACGATTCTGATATCGAGGCAGAAGCAGTAGCTACCCTCGACCAAGACTGATTTTTGATTGTCATCTCATAGTTTGGGTACATAATAAAATATCAAAGCCTCCTGCTGACTGCGGGAGGCTTTGATATTTCTATTTTTGCTTTTTCAGTCTTTCTTTTGCTTGCTCGACGGTTTCACCGTCGCGTGTCAGATAACGGTCTACGAATTTGTCCTCAATTTTCGTGTAGCCCTCGAGCACGCCGTGTTCAATCTTTTTATAGCCGTCAACTACACCCTTTTCAATCTTCTTGTATCCGTCGGCAACGCCCTCCGCCATCTTTTCTGTGGCGTTTGCAATCTTTGATTTTGCCATATCTACCTTTCTGCCTCCGATAAGATTTATTCCGAGCACAAGCACTGAAATACATACGCCCGTGCCGGTCAGAACGTTAAACAGGAAAATGTCCCCCTCGCTCATACCCTCGAAGGTTACAAGCATCGACCTCTGCAGAGAAAAAACCGAAACGAGCGCATCTGCAAACGAGATGTTTCGCAGCGTTTTGAATGCAGGGGAGGAGTATTTTTTTGACTTGACGAGATTGATAATCCCAAGCACAACCTTCGTAAAGGTATATAGCGCGATGGTAATCATGACAATCTCGTGATGCTTCACCCCTCGGTTGTCGGTCAGCGAGAGAATAACGGTGCCGACAAGACAAACCGACAGGAAGAGAAAGCAAAATCCTGTGAATTTCTTTGCAAAAATTTCGGTTTCGCTCCTTCGCTTTATCTGCAAAACGGCAAACCGCATAACCCCCAAAACCGCATAGTAAGCGCTCAACGTTATAAACCACCACGAATGAGATACAAAACCGAGAACACAGTTGTATACCGCATAGGTCAGGTTAAAAACAAGGCTCAACAGCGTCATTGAGGTCAGCTTCAGTCTTTTCATTTTATTCCGCGAACTATCGGGATGAGCGACAGAAGAGCCACAATTCCCGCAAGGCCGACAAGTACACCGACAACGAAGCTATCCCAGAGCATACACAAGCACATACCGACGCCCAACAAAAGCGCGCCGACGATTGCAAATAAAACGGTCAGAACTGTCTTGCCGTTAAATTTGAGCGGGCCCTTGTTTTCCATCCTGCGCCATACGAACACCGTGATAAGTCCCAAAACAAGACCTACCGCACCGAAGATGACGCCCTCTGTGAAAAGATTCCACTCGGGAAGAAGCGCCATGCACATTCCAAGCGCGAACAGCACTCCGCTGACAGTACCTAAAATCATTGCGACAAAACTACTCTTTTTCATAACTTTTCCCCTTTCAATAAAACAACAGTTGTCTTTTTAATACAATTGCAGTATAATATTTTCAGGGCGGTAAAACAATCATCAAAGCCCCGACAAGTGTTGGAATAAAGGCAAAGCCACCCGACAAATCTGTGGCAGGTGTTGGAATAATAAGGAGAAGCTATGAATACAAAGAACAACAAAAGGCGCAGAGAATCGGTAGAAAAGATAGAAAAAGCGTTTGTGCAGATGTTGCAGACGCAGGAGCTTTCAAAGATAACCGTTTCGGATATCTGCAAGATGACCGACCTCAACCGAAGTACGTTCTATGCAAATTTTCTGGACGTCTATGACCTTGCCGACAAGATCCGCGAAACGTTGGAGCAGGAGTTTGGAAAGCTTTTTGCGGACTACGACTACTTCAACGAGCGCACGGGCGCATTGCGGATGTTCAAGCATATCAAGGAAAACCAGCTTTTCTACAACACCTACTTCAAGCTCTGCTATGACGAAAAGCACCTGATAAACGTCTATGACCCAAAAAGAGCCGAAAAGGAGCTCGGTGACGCAAACGTCAGGTATCACATCGAGTTTTTCAGAAACGGCTTCAATGCCATCGTAAAGCTCTGGCTCAAGGGCGGCTGCAAGGAGTCGCCCGAGGAGATGGCAGAGGTGCTGAAGAGGGAATATCGCGGAAGATGACCCATCTTTTGTCGAAGTAATATTGACTTTGCCTGTAGAATGTGGTAAAATAAGTAAACATTAAATACGGAGGGTTCAACAATGAAGCATATCGAAACAATCGAAACTCGTAACCTTTGTGAGAGCGCAAAGAACGGCGGATGCGGCGAGTGCCAGACTTCCTGCCAGTCTGCTTGCAAAACAAGCTGCGGTATTGCTAACCAGCAGTGCGAGAACACCGAGGAGAAATAACTAAAACCTCGAAATGCCGCCTTATATGGCGGCATTTTTTATAGTAATTGCAGTACGAAGCTGATAGGCTTCGACTTCCCTTAACCATTATGGGAGAAGGAGCGTTTTATGATACACCAATATAAATTGGGCGGCTATAATATCGTGCTTGACGTCTGTTCGGGCTCGGTTCACGTTGTGGACGAGGTCGCCTATGATATTATCGAAATTTTTGAAAAAGCAGACCGCGACAGCGTGATAAACGAGATTTCCGCGCGCTACACCGAGATTGAAAAATCCGAAATCGAGGAATGCTACGAGCAGATTGAAGAGTTGAAAAACAGAGGGAAGCTCTTTGCGCCCGATACCTTTGAGGGTATGGCAGGAAAGCTTAAAGAGAAGACGGCAGGCGTTGTAAAGGCGCTTTGTATTCATATCGCCCACACCTGCAACCTCAACTGCTCCTACTGCTTTGCAAGTCAGGGCAAATACCACGGCGACCGCGCAATGATGAGCTTTGAGGTCGGAAAAAGAGCCTTTGATTTTCTGATAGAAAATTCCGGAAACCGCCGAAACCTCGAGGTTGACTTCTTCGGCGGCGAACCGCTGATGAACTTCGACGTGGTCAAAAGGCTGGTCGAATATGCAAGAAGCATCGAGAAACAGCACAACAAAAACTTTAGGTTCACCCTCACCACCAACGGAATGCTCATCGACGACGACGTAATCGACTTTGCAAACCGCGAGATGAGTAACGTCGTGCTTTCCCTCGACGGACGAAAGGAAGTCCACGATAGATATAGGGTTGACTATGCAGGCAACGGAAGCTGGGAAAAAATCGTCCCGAAGTTCCAAAAGCTTGTAAAAGCGCGCGAGGGCAAAAACTACTATATGCGCGGCACCTTCACCCACCAGAACCCCGACTTTTTAGAGGATATAAAGACGATGCTCGACCTCGGCTTCAATGAGCTTAGTATGGAACCCGTCGTCTGTGCAAAGGGCGACGAATCGGAGCTCACCGCCGAGGATATGGAGATTGTCAAAAAGCAGTACGAAGACCTCGCAGAGCTTATGCTCCAAAAGGACAAGGAGGGCAAGCCCTTCACCTTCTACCACTATATGATTGACCTCACGGGCGGTCCCTGCATCTATAAACGTATCTCGGGCTGCGGCTCGGGAACGGAGTATATGGCGGTTACCCCTTGGGGCGACCTCTATCCCTGCCACCAGTTTGTCGGCGAGGAAAAGTTCAAATTGGGCGATATATGGCAGGGCGTGACGAACAAGGAAATTCAAGGCGAATTTGCCGCTTGTAACGTCTATGCAAGAAAAGAATGCCGCGACTGCTGGGCAAGACTCTATTGCTCGGGCGGTTGCGCCGCAAACGCCTACCACGCGACAGGCTCCGTCAAGGGCATCTACGAAAACGGCTGTGAGCTGTTCAGAAAGCGTATGGAATGTGCAATAATGGTTGCAATCGCAAGACAGCTAAAGGGAGAATAAAATGCAGACACCGATATGTGATTTCGTGAAAAATTACATAGAGAAAAACCCAATGCGCCTGCATATGCCGGGGCATAAGGGAGTGTCATATCTTGGTGCAGAACCCTTTGATATAACCGAAATCGACGGCGCAGACAGCCTCTACGAAGCAGGCGGAATAATAGCCGAAAGCGAGAAAAACGCAAGTGAGCTCTTTGGATGCGATACCTTCTATTCCACCGAAGGCTCGTCGCAATGTATCCGCGCAATGTTGTTTCTGGCAGTTCAGAACGCCAAAAGACAGGGCAAAAAACCGCTCGTGCTTGCAGGCAGAAACGCGCACAAAACCTTCTTGAGCGCGGCGGCTCTCTGTGATATAGACGTAAGATGGCTGCTGCCCGAAAATCAGGAATCCTACCTTTCCTGCAAGATTGACGCGCCGACCCTCGACCGCGCGCTGTCAAGGCGAAACGTCACGGCAGTATACCTGACAAGCCCCGATTACCTGGGAAATATCCTTGATATAAAGGAACTTAGTGAAGTCTGTAAAAAGTACGACGCGCTTCTTCTCGTGGACAATGCCCACGGCGCATATCTGAAATTCACGACACCATCACAGCACCCGACAGACCTCGGAGCAGACCTCTGCTGTGATTCGGCGCACAAAACCCTGCCTGTTTTGACGGGTGGTGCATATCTGCACATTTCAAAAACCGCACCCGAGTGGATGCGCGACAGCGCAAAAAACGCGCTTGCGCTTTTCGGGTCAACAAGCCCGTCCTATCTCATACTGCAGTCGCTCGATATGGCAAACCGCTATCTTGCCGACGGCTACCGCGAAAAGCTTTCGGCTTTTTCGGACAGGGTAAAAGCGCTCAAAACAAAGCTGATGCTGAAGGACTATATCCTCAGAGGAAACGAACCGCTGAAGCTCACGATAAAGACCAAGCCCTACGGCTATACGGGCGAAGCGTTTGCAAAGCTCCTTTTGGAAAAGGGATTAGTCTGTGAGTTTTCCGATAAGGATTTCGCGGTTATGATGCTGACCCCCGAAACCGACCTCGAAAAGCTTGAAACAGCGCTCTTGTCGGTGCAGAAAAAAAGCGCGATACTCACTCCGCCGCCGAAATTCCACCTGCCCGAGAGGGCAATGTCGATACGCGAGGCAACCTTTTCACCGAGCGTCGAGGTGCCCACGGAAAAAGCGCTCGGCAGAATTTTGGGAACTGCAACGGTGGGCTGTCCGCCTGCAGTGCCGATTGTCACCTGCGGCGAGAGGATAACCGCCGAAGCGATAGAGGCTTTTAAGTACTACGATATAAAAACCTGCACGATAGTGAAATAATAAGAATGAAATAAAAAGGTCCGCCAACGGCGGACCTTTCAAATTTTTGTAAAACCACGAAAATATCCGCTATAACGAGGACACTTCTCCGTGTTGCAGTTAACACAATCACAGCTCTCTTCTTGAGGGAAACAACATAAAATATAATCACACTCATCACAGCAACATTCTATAACGTTTCCGTTTTCGTCAGTGTGTTCCCCGTTTCCAAAGCAGTCCTTTCCGAAATTCCCCGGCGTAAGAATAACACCCGTAATATCAAAAAGCATAACAACAGCCCCCTTCGATAGACTATTACATTATATAATGTAATAGTCTATATGTAAAGAGGAAAAATAAGATACTATCTAATAAAAAAACAAGTTATGCAGAGGTATCTTATGATTAGATTAAGAGCATTGGAACTGTTAGATAAAAATGGTAAAACAAAATATTGGCTTTATAAGCAGATGGGTATGAGTTATCAAAATTTTAACAAGATGATAAATAACCAGACAAAATCAATCCGCTACGAGAATATCGAAGCACTTTGCGAGATTTTTGACTGTACGCCAAACGACCTTTTTGAAATTACAGAGAGATAGTATTACGGAAAAACTCATCATACCGAAGAAACTGCCGAAGGGCGAGGGTAGATAACAGACTTTTTAAAGAATGAAGTAATTCAAAACAAGCTCATATAATAAACAAAAAATCCGCGCCCATACGCGATATGGGCGCGGATTAGTTTATCTTGCAAAGTTTTGCTTTTCAAGCTCGGTTTTAACAATCTGCGAAATGTCATAAAAGGTTTTCTGGAAACGGCAACAGCTCTCGTTTGGGTGCGAGCAGGTGTATTCCGTGCCCCCTGCACAACGGCTGATGTAATAAGGTCCGTCAATAGCCTCGATGACCTCGCGAAGCGTAGTGTCCTCGGGAGATTTTTTCATCTCATAACCGCCCGAAGCGCCCTTGTAGGAAACCACGAGCTCGGCGCCAACCAATTTTCTGAGGATTTTGAGAGCAAACCTCAGCGAAACGCCCGTATTGTCTGCAATCGTCTTTGCATCCTGTCTTTTCTGCGACTTTGCCATACAGTCGATAATTCTGACGGCATAGTCTGCCTCAAGAGTAATAAACACGGCGTACCTCCTATAATCAGTCGATGAAATCCTTGAGCTTCTTGCTTCTTGACGGATGGCGGAGCTTTCTGAGAGCCTTCGCCTCAATCTGCCTTATGCGCTCACGGGTAACGTTAAATTCCTTGCCCACTTCCTCAAGTGTACGGCTTCTGCCGTCCTCAAGACCGAAACGGAGTCTGAGCACCATCTCCTCGCGGGGAGTGAGGGTCTGCAAAACGGAAGCCAACTGCTCCTTGAGCACAGCCTGCGAAGCGGCATCCTGCGGAGCGGGAGCATCGTCGTCGGGGATAAAGTCACCGAGATGGCTGTCCTCTTCCTCACCGATAGGGGTTTCAAGCGAAACGGGCTCCTGCGCAATGCGGATAATCTCGCGCACCTTGTCTGCAGGCATATTTATCTCCGCGGCAATCTCCTCTGCGGTGGGCTCGTGGCCGTTCTTGTGCAGAAGCTGACTGCTGACCTTCTTTACTTTGGTTATCGTTTCCACCATATGAACGGGGATACGGATGGTTCTCGCCTGGTCGGCAATTGCTCTCGTAATAGCCTGTCTTATCCACCATGTAGCGTAGGTCGAAAACTTGAAGCCTTTGGAATGGTCGAACTTTTCAACCGCCTTTATAAGACCGAGGTTGCCCTCTTGAATGAGGTCAAGAAACTGCATACCGCGTCCGACGTAGCGCTTTGCAATGCTGACGACGAGTCTGAGGTTAGCTTCGGAAAGACGCTTCTTTGCCGTCGGGTCGCCTGCCGCCATTCTCTCGGCAAGCTCGATTTCCTCTTCGTTTGTGAGAAGCGGAACCCTTCCTATCTCCTTGAGATACACTTTAACGGGGTCGTCGCTCGTTATGGCGTCGCTGTAGTAAACCGACTCGGAATCGTCATCCGCCGCCAAATCGATGCCCGAAAGGTCAATGTTGAGGTCGGGCTCAAGGTCCTCGATAATTTCGATGTTGTTGGTTTCAAGTGTATCATAGAGCTTTTCAAGCTGTTCAACGTCAAAGTCAAGCTCCTCGAGAGCATCTCCGATTTCCTTTGTGGTGAGCTTTCCCTTTTGCTTGCCGTTTTCCAAAAGCTCGCTTATAATAGTTTTTTTGTCTGACATATCACAAACCGTCCTTAATCAAGAAAATCCTTCAGTTTTTGCTTTGCAGTAGGTCTGCGAAGCTTCCTCAGTGCCTTTGCCTCAATCTGCCTTATGCGCTCACGGGTTACGTTAAACGCCTTGCCCACTTCCTCAAGCGTACGGCTTCTGCCGTCCTCAAGACCAAAACGGAGCCTGAGCACCATTTCCTCACGGGGAGTGAGAGTCTGCAAAACTGCCGCCAGCTGTTCCTTGAGCATAGCCTGCGAAGCGGCGTCCTGCGGAGCGGGAGCATCATCGTCGGGGATAAAGTCGCCGAGATGGCTGTCCTCTTCCTCACCGATTGGTGTTTCAAGCGAAACGGGCTCCTGCGCAATTCTCAGAATTTCGCGAACCTTAGCCGCAGGCATACCAATCTGCTCGCCTATCTCTTCTGCAGTAGCCTCTCTGCCCGTTTCGTGCAGAATCTGACTGCTTGCCTTTTTAACTCTCGTGATGGTTTCAACCATGTGAACGGGGATACGGATGGTTCTCGCCTGGTCGGCAATCGCCCTCGTAATCGCCTGTCGTATCCACCAGGTAGCGTAGGTTGAAAACTTGAAGCCTTTGGTGGGGTCAAACTTTTCAACCGCCTTTATAAGACCGAGGTTGCCCTCTTGAATGAGGTCGAGAAACTGCATACCGCGTCCGACGTAGCGCTTTGCAATGCTGACAACGAGCCTGAGGTTCGCTTCGGAAAGACGCTTTTTCGCCATCGGGTCGCCTGTCATCATCTTGTTTGCAAGCTCGATTTCCTCTTCGTTTGTGAGAAGCGGAACCCTGCCTATCTCCTTGAGATAGACTTTAACGGGGTCGTCAACGCTCACCGCATCGGTATAGTAAACCGACTCGGTATCATCGTCAGCCGACAGGTCGATGGTCGAAATGTCGATGTCAAGGTCGGGCTCAAGGTCCTCGATAACCTCAATTGTGTTTGACTCCAAGGTGTCGTACAGCTTTTCAAGCTCTTCAACGTCAAAGTCAAGCTCCTCGAGAGCGTCACTTATCTCTCTTGTGGTGAGCTTTCCGTTTTTCTTTCCCTTTTCAATAAGGTCGTGGATGACCGATCTTTTATCTGCCATATTTTCAATCCTACTTCTTTTTATTCTTTAACTGACGCATATACTCCGCAAAGGAGTCGTCGTCCATGGTTTTTATATCCTGACTGGTCGGAGAGGATTTTGCACTCAGAAGAACGCCGATGCAATCGTCAAGGAGCTTCTGCACCTCACCGCTGTCGCGGTTTGAAGCCAAGAGCCGTGCCAACCTGCCCATATCCTCGGTTGACAGATACTGCGAAAGCTGTGTCATATCGGGAACCGAGCATTCTCTTATGATTTGGCACAAAGCGGAGAATATCCGCCTGTTGACCTCGGTAACAAAGCTGTCCTGTGAGATTTTGGAGAGTATGTACTCCAAACGGTCGGGGTTTCGGTAGAGGATAAACAGGATACTGTCCTCGCAAACCGCCTCTTTTTTGAACCTTGCGCGGTCGGGGTCGGAGCGTTCAAGTCCGGCGTTCACCGCCATAACAAGATTTCCCGCATCCTTTTTCTCCTCGGCTCGCTTTCGCCGTTTGAGGATGCTTTTAACCTGTTCGGTTATCGCCTCGTGGGAAACCGACAGCTCCTCGCCAAGCTTTCTGATATAAACGTCTCGCTCAACGGGAGAGAAGATATCCGCAATAACCTGCGCCGCATCGCGAAGATACTGAACCTTTCCGCTTGGGGTGGACGGGTCGCTTTTCTGCGCCGCCTCGGCAAGTCGGTAGTCGGTCACAGAGGAGCTCTGGTCAAGCAGGAGCTTGAAGCGCTGTGCGCCGTATTTCTTTATGAATTCGTCGGGGTCCTTCGCACCCGGCACCGACAGAACCCGAACCTTAATTCCGAGCTCGTCGAATATCGTAAAGGCTCTTTGTGTCGCCTTTCTTCCTGCACCGTCGGAATCGTAGGCTATAACCACCTCGTCGGCGTAGTTTGAAATCATCCTCGCCTGCTCGCTTGTCAGCGCTGTGCCGAGCGAAGCCACGGTGTTGTCAAAGCCTGCCTGATGCAGAGCGATAACGTCCATATATCCTTCCGCAAGAATCATCCTGCGGTCCTTCGACGCTTTCGCGAGGTTTAGTGCAAAGAGGTTTTTGGTCTTTTTGAACACGGGGGTGCCGGGGGAGTTGGGGTACTTCGGCTTTTCATCGCCCAAAACCCGTCCTCCAAACGCGATAACGTTTCCTCGCAGGTCGATAATCGGGAACATCACGCGGTTTCTGAAATAGTCATACACCCTTCCGCTTTTCTGCGATACGGCGGCAACGCCTGCGGCAACCATATCCTTGTCGGAAAAGCCCTGACTCCTGAGATGGTCAACGAGGTTTGTCCAGCCCTCAGGCGCAAAGCCCAAGCCGAAGCGCTTTATGGTTTTGGGGTCTAATTTTCGCGAAGCAAAATACTCAAGACCGCGCTTTCCCACGGGAGAGATAAGCTGTTCATAGTAGTACTTTGCCGCAATTTTGTTGATTTTATAGGTCTTTTCTTTAAGTCTTGCGGCGGCATCGTTGACAGAATCCTCGGGCATACGAAGACCCGCGCGCTGCGCCAGAAACCTTACTGCCTCGATGTACTCAAGATTTTCAACACCCTTTATAAAGGTGATGACGTCTCCGCCTGCGCCGCAGCCGAAGCAGTAGTAGGACTGCGTGTCGGAGAAAACGGTAAAGGACGGCGATTTTTCCGAATGGAACGGACACAAGCCGACCATATTTCTCGAGCTTCTTTTCAGGGAAACGTATGAGGAAACGACACTCGTGATGTCGTTTGCCATTCTCAGCTCGTCCAAAAACTGTTGCGGCAGTGCCATAATTCGCCCTCCTTTTCAAGATTGATATATTATTATAGATTCCAAGCCTTTGGAATGGTGAGTTCCTTGAAGATGTTCACCGCATAGGTGTCGCTCATGCTGGAGATGTAGTCCACGACCGCCCTCTCAACGCCCTCGGCTTCAGCAATCTGAAGATAGAGCGGGGGCAAGAGCTCTGCGTGGTTCAGAAAATATTCGAACATAAACTTCACCGCATCCATCGCCTTGCCCTCTTGCTCCTTGGCAAGACTGCCGATATAGACGTTGTCAAACATAAAAGCGGTAAGCTCGTCAAAGGCGCCCTTCTCGGTGTCACCCAAACGAATCACGTCTGTGGAGTTTTCGAGCACCGAATTTATAAGGGTTGTAATGCGCTCGGACTTGGTTCTGCCAAGCTCGTATCTCACGCGCCAGGGAATCTCCTCTGCGGAAATCATTCCTGCGCGGATGGCGTCGTCGATGTCGTGGTTTAGATATGCAATTCTGTCCGCAATCCAGACAATCTGTCCCTCAAGGGTGGAAGCATCAGGACCGTTTGTGTGGTTTCCGATGCCGTCGCGCACCTCCCAGGTGAGATTGAGGCTCTCCAACCTCTCAACAACGCGGACGCTCTGCTCATAGTGCTTGAACCTGAAGCTGCAAACCGAATCAAGCGCCCTTTCACCTGCGTGACCGAAGGGCGTGTGCCCGAGGTCGTGGCCCAAAGCCACTGCCTCTGTCAAATCCTCGTTTAACCTCATCGCTCTTGCAATGGTTCTGCCAATCTGCGAAACCTCAAGAGTGTGGGTCAGTCTTGTGCGGTAGTGGTCTTTTTCAGGAGAGAGAAAAACCTGCGTTTTGGTTTTCAGGCGCCGAAACGCGTTGCAATGGATAATCTTGTCACGGTCGCGCTGAAACTCGGTGCGAAGCGGACACTTTTCAATCTCCACCTCGCGCCCCTTTGTGTTGGCACTAAGGCAAGCTCTTTCGCTAAGCGACATCTTTTCAAGCTGTTCAGTCTGTTCTCTGACGGTCATATTTAAACCTCTCTAAACTATATATACGCACGAAAAATCGAAATCCCTTTAATTTTTTCAAAAATTTTTTAAAATCCCAAGCTTTCGTCGACGATGATGACCTTGATTCTGCCCTTCACCCTCTGCATTTTCATAGTTACGAAATCACAACAGATTCTTGCAGGACTTTTGCAGTCGGCACATTCGCCGGTGTAGCGACAGGGTGTTTCACAGGAAAGTCGCATCGTGTTTGCAGGCGCGGCAATCTTTTTCACGCGCATTTCTGCTGCCGCCAGATCGGGCACAATCTTGTTTGCACCAACGACGAGAACGACGCTCTCGGGACCGAAAATCATTGGAGCAACTCTGCTTCCTCTGCCGTCCACGTTGAAAAGCTCGCCGTTTTCGGTAACTGCGTTGGAGCTTGCAAAGTAAACGTCGCAGGTAAGCGCCTTTTTCATAAGCTCTCCTGCTTTTTCGGGGTTTTGGTCGCGGTCAAGAAGGGAGATGTCCTCTCGGCTCCTCAGATAATCAATCACACCCGATTCATACAGCGAAACCGAGCCTCCGAAGCCAACCTCCGCACCGCTCGGTACGAGGGAAGAAACGATATCAATAATCTCCTCACGGCTCTTTGCACGATAGGTTGCAAAGTTGTTTTTTTCGAGATTTGCCATAGTTTTTTCAATTCTTTTGTCGAGAACTGCACCGATAAAGCTGTCCATCTGCCTTCTCCTCTGCTCTGTATAATATTCCACCTTACATTATACACTAAATCTGTAGAAAATCAAAGGGAAATATTGAAAAAAAGCATAAAAAAGTGTATAATGTTAAAGGATTTTTAAAACAAAGGGGAAAACTATGGATAACATCATCAAAACTCTCTGCGAAGAGTTCAAGCTTCGTTATGAACAGACAGAAAATACGGTAAAGCTGATGGACGAGGGAAACACCATTCCGTTCATCGCAAGATATAGAAAGGAAGTCACGGGAAATCTCGATGACCAGCTTCTCCGCGAGCTTTTTGAAAGACTTACATACCTCAGAGGGCTTGCAAAGAGAAAGGAAGAGGTTATATCCTCGATGGAAACCCTCGGAGTGTTGACCGACGAGCTTAAAGAGAAGGTCGAGCTTGCAAAGACGATGACCGAGGTCGAGGACATCTACCGTCCCTACCGCCCCAAGAGAAAGACGAGAGCCTCCGTGGCGAAGGAAAAGGGACTCCAACCCCTTGCCGACAGGATTTTTGCACAGGAGAAGGACTGCCCCGCGCCCATCGAGATGGCGGCAGAGTTTGTCGATGAGGAAAAGGGCGTCGCAACCGCCGAGGATGCGCTTCAGGGCGCGATGGACATCATCGCCGAGACGATATCCGACGATGCCGAGATACGAAAAGAGCTCCGCGAATACCTTGCGCGGTACGCGGTCATCACCGCAACGGGTCCCAACAAGGAAGACCCCTCGGGCGTCTATTCTATGTACTATGAGTATACCGAAGGCGTTAAAAGTATTGCATCCCACCGTATCCTCGCGCTCGACAGAGGCGAAAGCGACGAGGTGCTGAAGGTCAAAATCGAGGCAGACAACGCCACCTGTATGAATATAATCTGCAATGCAGTCGTCGTTATGGGCTCCCCCTGCACGAAAACGGTAATCGCGGCGGCACAGGACGGCTTCGACCGTCTTATCTTCCCGTCGCTCGAAAGAGAGCTCAGAAACGACCTCACCGAGAAAGCACAGACCTCCGCCATCAAGGTTTTCGGTATAAACCTGAGAAACCTCTTGATGCAGGCACCCGTCAAAAACCGCGTAACGCTGGGACTTGACCCTGCATACAGAACGGGCTGTAAGCTTGCGGTAGTCGACGGCACGGGAAAGGTTCTGCACACCTCGGTTATCTACCCCACACCGCCCCAGAACAAAATTGAGCAGGCAAAGGAAACTGTCAAAAGGCTCATAGATAAATACGGCATAACACTCATCTCTATCGGTAACGGTACCGCTTCAAGAGAATCGGAAAAATTCGTTGCAGAAACCCTGCACGAAATCGACAAAAAGGTCGAGTATATGGTGGTCAGCGAGGCAGGCGCATCGGTCTACTCCGCATCGAAATTGGCTGCCGAGGAGTTCCCCGAATTCGACGTTTCGCTCAGAAGCGCCGTTTCCATCGCAAGAAGACTTCAGGACCCCCTTGCCGAGCTCGTTAAAATCGACCCCAAGGCAATCGGTGTCGGTCAGTATCAGCACGATATGCCCCCGAAACAGCTCGACGAAACACTCGACGGCGTCGTTGAAGACTGCGTAAACTCCGTCGGCGTCGACCTCAACACAGCATCGGTGTCCCTCTTGTCAAGGGTTGCAGGAATAAACAACTCCATCGCGAAGAACATCGTCGCATACAGAGAGGAAAACGGAAGCTTCACAAACAGAACACAGCTCAAAAAGGTTGCGAAATTAGGTCCCAAGGCGTTTGAACAGTGCGCAGGCTTTTTGAGAATTGCCGAGAGCAAAAACCTTCTCGATAACACCTCCGTTCACCCCGAAAGCTACGACGCGGCAAACAAACTGCTCGAAATCTGCGGCTACACACCTGCACAGGTAAGAGCGGGCGAGATTTCCGCCCTTCCCACAGCGGTACAGCAGATAGGCAAAGCAAAGCTTGCCGAACAGCTCGGCATCGGCGTGCTGACACTTGACGACATCGTCAGCGAGCTTATGAAGCCCGGCCGCGACCCCCGTGACGAGCTTGCAAAGCCCCTTCTCAAAACCGACGTTATGGAGCTCAAGGACCTCAAACCCGATATGGTGCTCGACGGCACTGTTAGAAACGTCATCGACTTCGGTGCGTTTGTCGATATCGGCGTTCACGAGGACGGACTCGTGCACATTTCGAGAATCTGCGATAAATACATCAAGCACCCGAGCGAAGTCCTGAAGGTCGGAGACATCGTCAAGGTAAAGGTATTAGAGGTTGACCTCAAGAGAAAGAGAATATCCCTCACAATGAGATTTTAGGAGTTTTTAGGTGGACTATTTACAGATAGGAAAGCTTAAAATAGAAAAAACAGTCGCCGCGGCACCCATGGCAGGTGTCGCGGACAAGGCTTTTCGCGAGCTCTGCCGACGCTATAAGGCGGCATATACGGTCGGCGAGATGGCAAGCGCAAAGGGTCTTTGCTATAACGACAAAAAGACACCCGAGCTTTTAATGGTCACCGAGCCCGAAAGACCAATGGCGGTACAGCTCTTTGGCGCAGAGCCCGAGTTTATGGCAAAAGCCGCCGTGATGGCGGAAAAATTCTGCCCCGATATGATAGACATCAACGCAGGCTGTCCTGCCCCAAAGGTAACGGGAACAAACGGCGGAAGCTCACTTCTGAAAGACCCGAAGCTCTGCGGAGAGATAGTCAAAGCGGTGGTAAACGCCACCGAAATCCCCGTCACGATAAAGATAAGAAAAGGCTGGGACGATAATACCGTCACCGCCGTCGAGGTTGCAAAACGCGCCGAGGATGCAGGCGCAAAGCTTATTGTCGTCCATGGAAGAACCCGAAAACAGATGTACGCCCCACCCGTCGATTTGGATATTATAAAAAGCGTCAAAGAGGCGGTGAGTATCCCCGTCGTCGGAAACGGCGATATCGACTCCCCCGAAAAAGCACTCGAGATGATAAAGTATACCGGTTGCGATATGGTTATGGTCGGACGCGCCGCCTTGGGTCACCCGTGGCTTTTCGAGCAGATTCGCGCCGCTGTTTTGGGCGAGGAAATTCCACAATCCCCAAGCCTCGAACAAACGATGGAGATTATGCGCCAGCACCTCTTAAAGCTCTGCGAATATAAAGGCGAGTATACAGGTATGCGCGAGGCAAGAAAGCACGCCGCCTGGTATATCAAGGGAAGCCGAAACGCCGCAAAGATACGCGGAATGTGCGGCGAGCTCACCAAAATCGAAGACATCGACCGCATAATCGAAGCAATTCTAAACAGCCAATACGAAGAATAAAAACCCACCTTGCTTTTGCAAGGTGGGTTCAATTTTTGAAAGATAAATTTACTTCAACTCTACGTCCCAATCGTTGAGATAACGTCTCAAAATTCCAAGGTCCTTGTTGTTTATCTCTCCGTCGCGGTTGACATCGGATGCAAGTTCGTCGAGTTCGACATCCCAATCGTTCAGATATCGGCGAAGGACGCCCAAATCCTTGTTGTTGACCTCGCCGTCGTCATTGACGTCACCCGAAACGTACTGTTTCTCAAAGAGAGCCACATAGATGGTATCTCCTTCACAAGCGGTGACTTCTTTGTCCCAGCCAATAAAAGCATACCCCTCGGCGGGCGCTTCGACATTTTCAGGAATTACAACTGCATCACCGTAATGATAACCTTGAGCGGAGATTACCCTGCCATCCTCATATTGAAACGTTACGGTATACTCTATATACTGTGGCTTGTAGGTTGCGGTGTATACGGCATCACCGTCGCAGTTTACAATATCCTTGTCCCAACCCGTAAAGATATAAGAATAGGTGTTATCTGATGCTTTTGTTGGATTTTCGGGTGCTGCCACCTCGTCGCCCCAATGATATGCGGTTTTGGAGAGTTCTGTTCCGTTATCGTCCACAAAGGTGATGATATAGTCTGTATACTCTAATTCATACACAGCAGTATAGATCGTATCCTCTGTGCAAGGAGCAACATCCTTGTCCCAACCTGCAAAGGAGTAGGTGCCATACACGTCACTTTCTCTTGTCGGTGCCATCGGCTCTTGAACAACGTCGCCATAATGATATAGCGTCGATGCTAAAACCGTTCCGTTCCAATCACAGAATTTCACCAGATATTCCAATAAAACCGAATCATCGAGGAAATTGAGCAGAATGCTCTCTGTCAAAGAATCGGTGAGCCCCGTTCCGTCGAGGGTGAAGTCTGCAGTTTTGCAACCATACGGATGGTTGACGTCGAAGACAATGGTCAAAACCTTTTCTTCTGTGACAATATCAGAAAGTGAAATGATGTGGAATTTTAGTTCTCCTTCTTCCACATTTTTATCGTTGATATTGAAAAACGACGGAGCAAACTCCTTTGTACAAGAATTGTAGGAAACGAGGTTGGGGTCGAAGGTGACCACAAAATCACCCGCACCCAAGTGTGAATCTGCCTCAAGGGAAACCTCTAGAGTAATCTGCATATCATCGTAGGAAAATGTGCCGTTTAGTGCCATTATGGGAGCGTCTCCAACGTACTTGTCGTCGAACACGATATCCACGTTGGTTGAACAGCCACTGCAGGAAATCGAATTGAGTTCCTTGTCCAAAAGTTCTGTTACCTTTAGGGTGATTTTTGCGGTTTCGTTAGTATTCTTTAAGGTTTTAAATTTCACCGATATAAAGCTTGAATTCGAATAATACTCGGTGCCCACAAAGGAAACGTATACTGCTCCCGCGAGGTCGGTGTTGATATCTACAACCTTATCGGTGAGGAGGTTCCCGTTTGTGACCTCTACAACCTCAAAAAGCTCGGGGTCATAGTTTATGACTGCCGTGCCTGAGGCAATTTGTGAGGTGCTGAAACGATAATCGAGCGTGAATTCCTGTTCGACTGAGGTTGATACCGACGTACTGCTGTATGCAGAACAAGTTTTGTTCGTAACCTTTTCTTCGATTTTGAAGCTGCAACGTGAGCCGGAAACAGCAACGTCGTTTATTGCACTGTCATAGGCTTCCCCGATGGTTACGTCAAAAAACGTGTCGCCAACCTCGGCATTGCTCAGTACTTGATAATAGAAATAGAAAAGTCTTGTTTTTGACGCTGTTCCCTCACCGTCCAATATGTAGGAAAACTGGAGGTTGTCGGTGTTTGTCACAGTGTCATAAAGAGTACAGCCAACGCTGTTGTATACGCTTGTTATCTTTACTTTATCGGGGTCAAAGTGTACAGTTACGTCCAGTGCCGCCAAACTTTCGGTGGAATCGATATAGACAGAACAGTTTCCCGTGTTTCCCTGCTTTATTGTAGCGTTAGTGGTTGCGGTGACGCTGTTTACGTCAGCCGCAACCACGGGAAAACTAATCATAGAAAGAAGCAAGGAAATCACACAAACAAGACTTATAAAAGGCTTTCGCTTTTTATAGAAGTTCATTTATGCTCTCCTCCGTTACATATCAAGGTTTGGCACTTTGCCGTTGACGTATTGGAGGATTCTGAGAGCCTCTGCAGAGGAGAGAAGCGTATCGCCGTTCAGGTCAGCACGCTTGAAGGCATCGTCTGTGAGAAGCAGATCACCGTTTAAGCACTGCATCAGCATCAAAGCGTCCTTGGTTGTAACTGTGCCGTTTCCGTCAACGTCGCCCTTGCCAAGAAGAGAGTCTGCAGACTTGACAACTATTGTATAAGGTGCTTCTGCACTACCTTTTTGTACGGTGCTGATGCCGTCGGTGGCAACGATATAATACTCTATACCTGCGAGTGTAACGTCGCTTCCAAAGATGGTGGCGTTATACCTGTCGTTCTGCTTACTCATAACAAGGCTCTTCCACTCGGTTTCGCCTACCGTGCGGTAGTAGAGGGTTACCTTGTCAATTGACACGTTGTCGCTTGCGGTACAAGAGATTACGAGGTTGTTGTTCTCATAGCCCTGATTTACAGGTGTGTGATAGAGACTGGGTGCCATGGTGTCGAGGGCAGTTGCCTGCACCTTACCTGCGGGAGCAGATTCGGTGAAGTCGGAAAGGACAACCGTGTAGGTGTACCAATAGGTCTTGCCGGGCTCTGCGTTGTCGTCGAGGAAGGTGTTCTCCCCGGGGAGAAGAATTGTGGGATTGAGCTTTACAAAGTTTCCGTCCTTGTCGGTCGAACGGTAGATGTTGTAGCCGAGGAGTGTGTCATAGTCGTCCTGTGCAAAGGTGAGCTCGATTCCCTCGTCGAGTGCTACCGCCTGAAGATTCATTGCCATAGCGGCGGTGGTGTCGATGGTGAATTCGTGGAGCTGATACTCGCCAAACACAGTCTTTGTCTGGTCCTCAGCGGCACAAGC
The DNA here is from genome assembly GCA_045531755.1 of Oscillospiraceae bacterium. Taxonomy (GTDB): domain Bacteria; phylum Bacillota; class Clostridia; order Oscillospirales; family Ruminococcaceae; genus UBA11540. The sequence goes on from JAZSEP010000077.1 coordinate 19,411, forward strand.
ATTGTTGACTTTCAGGAAATTCTGTCCGTTTTCTATCTGTGCCTTGAGGGTGTAGGTTCCTTCCCAAACGGTGCTGGAAATCCACTTGCCATCAATGCGATAGTCGGCATAAGGCTCAATTGTACCAAAGGTGAGATAGGTGTCTTTGCTAACGTCCATATCTCTGTTGAAGGTCACACGAACCTTGATTTCTTCCTTGCCTACGGTTGTAATGGGATTGCCATCCTTATCAAACACTTCAACGCTTACAACGTGCGGATAGAGCGAAGAAAGATTGCTACAAGAACTATATATATCTATAGTAGGAATACCATTAGAGTCAAGATAATTAGAGATAATTTGACTCGCATAGGTGTAGAAGTATTCTGCAAACGCATTGTTCTCAAATGCAGTATATCCAACATCGTGTTCCGAAATTTTCAAGAAAGTTTTAGGATTTGCATTGTCGGAAGATAAGAAAATATTATTGCTTACCTCATTGCAGTATTTGATATTTAATTCTCTACTATAGTCGCTAGTGTAGGTGAACTTGTTAAACGAAGTATAAACAATGTTGTTTGTAAATTTACCTTCACCTGCATAATAGCCAGTATTGTAACGACGATTAGCCTCAGGGTAGAGTTTTACGGAATGGCCTTCCATTACAATATAGTTTGAATCGAACTCACCGGCATAAAGGGATACATAACTCACATTAATATAGCTGTTTTTTATATAAGCTACATGAATATTATTATATGTTGTAACTGCGGAAGCGTTGCTATACTCAAAAGAATATCCGCGAGAGTCCGTTTGGGTTTTCATATGCGAGTTTGAAATTCCGGAGTTGGTCAATGCTGATCTATCGCCTGCATAGTAATTTCCATCATACACCCATAAGTTGGTACAATCTGCGTAGTCAATGAATGCGGCACCACCCTTTTCAACGTCTATTTTGCATACAAAAGCTGCATTTCGTTCATTGGGAGCGATGGTTACCATATTGTCCTTTGTTCCGGCAATATTAAGCGTACCATAAACCGTAATCACCGGTGAATTATAATATTCTCTATCGTCATAGAACTGAATTTCACAACCTTCTTCGAAGGTAACGTTAACACCTTCGAGGATAATTACGTCTTGACCTACGATGTAGAGTTTATCTGCTTTGTAAACTGTATCCTCGGTAATGGTGGAAGGAAGATGGAAGCCCCGGCTAACATTGAACTGTGCCTTTTGCCTGCCGTCATCCTCGTAAACGGTATTATCCTTGTCATCCATACCGTTTTTGTAGGTGAAGCGGATGTTAAGTTCTGCAAGGTAGTCGTTGGGACAAGCGGTATCTACGATAATCTCGAAATACTTGTCGCCCGATTCACGAACAGAGTAGGTACCGATATCGGAGAGCTGCATTGTATTGTTGACAAATGTGAAGTAGGGGTCGGTGAGTGTTTCGTCGCCGACTGTGCTACGATATGTGTCGATAGAAACGTTAACGTCGGTTGCAACACCGCCGCGGTTGTGGAGTGAGAAGTAGAGGCGGATAGTCTCGCCTGCATCAACAACGCCGTTGCCGTTGTTCTTATTGCTGATAGCAGTGCTGTCGTCGATACGATAGTCATAGAGATTGACCTCGGGCTTGGGAAGCTTGGTCAGTGCTTCAATTACGTCTGCAACAGAGTGTGCAGAATCGGTTTTTTCCAGAATATAGTTATACGGATTTACAGTACCTGTATTGACGATTTGAGATTGGATAAACTTTGTGGAATACATCTCTCTGTCAGAGTAGTAGGAGCGAAGAAGTGCCGCTATACCCGAAACTGTGGGAGCTGCCATAGAGGTACCATTCAGACAAGCGTATTTATTGCTCGGCCAGGTGGAGCCTACACCCTCACCAACTGCATATACCTCATATTCGATAGAATCGTAGGGATAGTGGTCGTAGTTAGAGAAAGAAGAAGCGTGTTTTCCGTCCTTGTCGGTACTCATAACGCCGATAACGTAAGGAAGTGCTGCGGGGTACATAACGGCAACATTTTCACAAACTTTACAAGCCAAGTTGTTACAAGCACCGTTATTACCTGCTGCTGCGACGAGGATACAGGAGTTATAAGCATTCTCAAGTGCTTCTTCTACTGCAACGGAAATCTGCGAGCCGCCAAAGGACATATTGATAACAGATGCGCCGTTCATATATGCATACTGTATTGCTTCGGCAATATCGGAGTTATTGAAGTAGCCCGAGGAGTTGCCTGCCTTGAGCACCATAACCTTACAGTTATAAGCAACACCGATTCCGCCTTCCTTGTTGTTTTCAGCGGCGATGATACCTGCAACGTGTGTACCATGTCCGTTGTCGTCCATTGGGTCTTTGTCGTTTCCAACGCAGTCCCAACCGTAAACGTCATCGATATAGCCGTTGCCGTCGTCGTCCTTGCCGTTGTTTGCAATTTCAGCAGTGTTTATCCAGATATTGTTTCTGAGGTCGAGGTGTGTATAGTCTACACCTGTGTCTATAACCGCAACTACAACGTCAGGGCTGCCACCGGGAGCTTTTCCGTTATGAGTCCAGCCGTGAGGAATATTAGATAAACCGAGGTTTACCTGATCGTTATACTTGGGGTTTTCCTCTTCCTTTGCTGTGGTAGCCATAATATAGTCATAGTCTACGTTTTCAAAGCAGCCGAGGCTGGAGAGATAGCTGACAGCTTCCTCTGTCTTCGAAGCGTCGGAAAGCTCGATGGTATACCATTTAGAGCCCTTGTACAGAGGCTCTGCAGATGTATATTCGAGTGTGCCAAGATCCTCTTTATTAAAGGATTCCTTTACCTTTACGAGCACAATGCCCTCGTTGTATTCGCCGTTCGGAATAACAGGGGTAACGTTGGTCTCGGGTTTGGTTTCTGTGCCACCCTGAGGAACATAGGGCGGGATAACCACAACCGACTGACCCGTGGGAGTCTCCTCTTTTTCAGAGAGGTCTATTACAGTTTCGTTCTCGTCCTTGTCAGAAACCTCAACCGTAGTGTCCTCGGGCGTGGTTTCTACAGTTGTATCAGTAGAAATCTCGGGGGATGCGGGCGTTTCTTCAACGTCCTCAGTTTTTTCACCAACGGTTTCGTCTGTCACGTTGCTAACAACGTTCTGCAGCAAAAGCTCATTGTCGTTTGCAGAAACGTTTGCTTCAGACGTCTCACATGCCACAAAGCTCAGTACCATTGAAAGCACAAGTGTTATGGCGAGCAACTTTTTTGTCATCTTCATAAACTCTACCTCCAGATCTTTCTCTATAGGTGAAAAAATCCCTTCATCACTCAATGTGATTGAAAGGAGCCTATAAATGTTTTTGCTAACTAAAGAATACCATAAAAAAATAATATTTGCAATAGTAAAATGTCAACAAAAGGTATATTTGCATAAATAAGTTCACGAAATAACAAAAACCGCCCAATCGGGCGGTTTTCTTATGCATTAAACACGTATCTGTCAAGTCTGTCAAAGGCTTCCTTTAGCTTTTCGAGGGGGAGTGCCAAATTCATTCTGACGTGGCAGGTGCCGCCGAAGCCGCTGCCGTTTTGAACTGCAACGCCGACGTCCCACGCGGAATTGAGCACGTCCTCGATGGTTTTATTGTGCTTCTCGCACCATTTCGTGCAATCGACAAACAGCATATACGTTCCCTGCGGTTTTGAGAAGGCGACGCCGTCAAAACGCTTAATTATATAATCAGTCGCAAAGTCGATGTTCCCTTCAAGCACCTCGCGAAGCTCGTCCACCCACTCCTGACCGTCGTTTGTGTACGCGCCGAGAAGGGCGTGCATACTCAAAACGTTTATGTTGTTGAGGTGGGCGCGGGAAAGTTCCTTGTCAAAGCGGTTCTTGATGTCGGGACTCAGTATAACCGAATAACTGCCCACAAGCCCTGCAAGGTTAAAGGTTTTGCTCGGAGCATAGAGCGCGACGGTTCTCATCTTCGCGTCCTCGCTCACCGATTGGGTTGGAACGTGATGGTTATTGTAGAGCACGAAATCCGCCCAAATCTCGTCGGAGATAACGAAAACGTCGTGCTTTCTGAAAAGCTCCATCGCCTTTTCCACTTCCCAGCTTTCCCAAACGCGACCGCTCGGGTTGTGGGGCGAGCAGAAAACGGCGGTGCGTATCTTGTTTTCTACGATTTTTCGCTCCATATCCTCAAAATCCATACGGAAGATGCCGTTTTCGTCGGGCACAAGCGCCGAATAGACGAGGTTGTAGCCGTTGTCGGCAAGCGAATGCTTGAAGCCGATATAGGTCGGGGAATGAAGCAGAATACTGCCACCCTCTGAAGTGAAGACGTTTGCCGCTGCAACCACACCGCCCAACACGCCGTTTAAGTAGCCGATATGGCTTTTCTCAATGTAATCGACACCGTTTCTCACCCTCTGCCAGTTGATGATGGCGTCATAGTAGCAATCATAGGGGGAAAGATAGCCGAAAATATGATGCTCAAGGCGTTTTTTAATGGCGTCAACAACGCAGGGAGCAGTTTTGAAGCTCATATCCGCAACCCACATCGGTATAACGTCAAAATCGCCCTTCGGCGCTCTCGGCGCATGGCTTCCGTCACTGCCGTAGACGGCGTCAACGGCAATCGAGTCCATACCGCGACGGTCCAGCATTGAAGTAAAATCGTATTTCATATCCGCACCCCTTTCATACAAGCTCATTCTACCATAAAATCCGATAACTTTCAACAAAGAAAACGGCGGGTGCAAAAAGCAACCGCCGTAAAAAATTATTCGGGATAAACCATCTTTTCCGCAGACCACTTTGAAAGCACCTCTGCCATATCGCGCGCGACCCTTCTTGCGCCTTCGAGGTCGTGCTCGCGGTAGTTTCCGCATTCAATGGAAGAAACACCGGGAATCTCACCGCGGAACTCACTCACGAAATCAAGCGACTGCTTGACAAGCCTGAGCGCTTGCTCGTGGGTGATAGAGCTTCTTGTCAGCACGTAAAAGCCCGTGCGGCAACCCATAGGGCCCACGTAAACAATCTCATCCGACATCGGAGTGTTTCTCAGATAGGTCGCCATCAGATGCTCCAGAGTGTGCATCGAAGCGTTTTCGAGATAATCGTCCGCATTCGGCTTTTTCATTCTGACGTCGTAGGTTACCACGTCGCCGTCAATGCGGGAGATATACATACCCTTTGTGAGAATGTCGTGGTTAATGCAAAAGCTTGCAATCTTTTCCATAGCCATGCACCTTATCAAAGGATAATGCTTTCGCCGTCCATCTCGGCAGGCTTCTCGATTTCGAGAATCTTGAGCATTGTAGGAGCAATATCAGCAAGTCTTCCGCCCTCGCGGAGCTTGCAGTCGTAACCTGCAACGATGAAGGGAACGGGGTTTGTGGTGTGAGCGGTAAAGGGTGAGCCGTCAGCCTCATACATCTGGTCAGCGTTTCCGTGGTCAGCTGTAACAAGAGCCGCACCGCCTTTTGCGAGAACCGCATCAACAACCTTGCCAAGACAGGTGTCCACCGCTTCAACGGCAGCCTTTGCTGCATCAAAAACGCCTGTGTGACCTACCATGTCGCAGTTGGCAAAATTGAGGATAATAACGTCATACTTGTCGCTTTCGATTCTGGCGAGTACCTCGTCGGTTACCTCGTAAGCACTCATTTCGGGCTTTAGGTCGTAGGTTGCAACCTTGGGGGAGTTGATGAGGGCTCTGTCCTCGTTCTTGTAGGGAGCCTCAAC
>JAZSEP010000026.1:0-10439 GCA_045531755.1 Oscillospiraceae bacterium
CCTATATCTATTACGAGTATCACGAAATCACCTCCTTTATATTGTATCACATTATTTTCAAAAATCAAATAGGTCTGTTGCTTTTTTACGGAACGTTGATATAATTAGTGTATAAAAGTCAGGAGGTACATTATGAAAAAGGTTTTTGTTATTTTTCTGATGATTACCTGTATGCTCGTTACGTTCTGCATGGCAGGATGTGGTAACAGCGCAAACGTGACAAGCGGTGCAGACGACAAAAATCCCGAAGAGAGCCGTGACCTTGCAGTCGATTTTACAAAGATGCGTCGCGGAGTCAATATGTCGGGGCTCGAATATTTTTTCCGTCAGACCGGTTTTCTATATGAGGAAGAAACCTATAAGGATCTCGCAGAAAAGGGGTTTGACCACATACGTCTTACCACTGATTTCAGACGCTTTGCTGACGAGGACGGCACCCTCAACGATTCCAAGATGAAAAAGGTTGACAAAGCAATGCGACTGGCAAACGAGCATGGACTTATAGTTCTCCTCGATTTTCACGGCTGGTATGATTTCAACACCATTAAGGGCGATGACATGCTGTTTATGAAGATATGGAGGGCCCTTGCCGAGCGATACAAGGACTACGAGTACAACGATATGCTCATCTTCGAGCTTATCAACGAGCCTCACACCACCGAAGGCGGAAACCTCGATATGTCAACCCTTTCAAAGCTGCAATGTATGACGGCGGACATTATCAGAAATATTTCTCCGAACCGCTCCATCTGCTTTGCAACCACCGAGTGGAACGGGCCGTGGACTCTTGATTCGTACAAAAACTCCTCTATGATGAACTATGACAACGTGATTGTTGCATTGCATACCTACGCAACGCTCGAATTCACGCATCAAAATATGCCTTGGATGAACAATATGGGCGTAATCGTAAAGCTTGATGACAACATCCTTGACGCTTTGAAAGAGCAGTTAAATGATATTGTCGATTTTAAAAAGGAAACGGGTGTTCCCGCTATCCTCGACGAATTTGGTTTTAACACCGATCCCGACATCATTCCCTACGAGGATCAAGCCAGATACGCTCAAACGGTAGTGGATGTTCTCGGTGAGCACGATATTCCTTGTACCTGGTGGGCGTACCGTGACGGCGGTTTCGGTCTGCAACGAAAAGACGGTATATTCAGCAAGTATAAATGGAACGATACGGTTGTCAACATACTGACTGAAAAATAGTAACAAAATCCCGACTTCAGATGAAGTCGGGATTTTATTCTCCTCAACTCCGTAGAAAGCGAGAATGGATTTTATGGTAACCGCATATTCGTCACTCATCTTTGAGCGGTCGGTCGCTATTCTCGAGAGAAAAAGCTATCACATTATTTTCAAAAATCAAATATGTCTGTTGCTTTTTTACGGAACGATGGTATAATTAGTGTATAAAAGTCAGGAGGTACATTATGAAAAAGGTTTTTGTTATTTTTATGATAATTACCTGTATGCTCGTTACGTTCTGCATGGCAGGATGTGGTAACAGCGCAAACGTGACAAGCGGTGCAGACGACAAAAATCCCGAAGAGAGCCGTGACCTTGCGGTAGATTTTACGAAGCTCCGCCGTGGTGTCAACCTCTCTGCTCTGGAGGATCCGAACAAGTACAGCAAGTTCCTTTTTGAAGACGATACCTACACGAACATTGCGGAAAAAGGCTTTGACCACGTTCGTTTCCCTGTGGATTTCAGGAACTATGCCAAAAAGGACGGAACCCTCAACGACAGAAAGATGAAAGACGTTGACAGAGTTATCAAGGCGGCAAACGAGGCGGGACTTGTCGTTTTCCTCGATTTTCACGGATGGGCTGATCTCAACACCATTAAGGGCGACGACATACTGTTTATGAAGATATGGAGTGGCCTTGCCGAGCGATACAAGGACTACAAGCACAACGATATGCTCATCTTCGAGCTTATCAACGAGCCTCAAACCACCGAGGGTGGAAATCTCGATATGACGAGCCTTTCGATGCTACAATGCTTTACGGCAAATGCCATAAGAGAGATTTCTCCGAACCGCTCCATCTGCTTTGCAACTGCCGAGTGGAACAGTCCATGGACACTCAAGAAGTACAAGCTTTCCCCTATGATGAACTATGACAACGTGATTGTTGCATTGCATACCTACGCAACGCTCGAATTCACACATCAAAATATGGCTTGGATGAACAATTTGGGCACGATAGTAAAGCTTGATGACAACATACTTGGCGAACTGAAAAAGACGTTAAATGATATTGTCGATTTTAAAAAGGAAACGGGTGTTCCCGTCATCCTCAACGAGTTTGGCTTCAACACCGAACCCGACACCATCCCCTACGAGGATCAAGCCAGATACGTTCAAACGGTAGTGGATATTCTCGGTAAGCAAGATATCCCTTGTACCTGGTGGCCTTACATTAGCGGAGAGTTTGCGATATACAAAAAGACGAGTATGTTCGGCAAGTATCAATGGAATGACACGGTAGTTGATATTTTGATAGCTGAATAATGAAAAAATCCCGACTTCAGATGAAGTCGGGATTTTATTTTGACTTTTCTAAACTTACGCGAGTTCAGCGAAGTACTTAATGGTTCTAACCATCTGGCTTGTGTAGGAGTTCTCGTTATCGTACCAAGAAACAACCTGTACCTGATAGGTGTCGTCGTCAATCTTAGCAACCATTGTCTGTGTTGCATCGAAGAGAGAACCGTAGGTGATGCCGATTACGTCGGAGGAAACGATGGGATCCTCGTTGTAACCGAAGGAAGCGGAAGAAGCAGCCTTCATAGCAGCGTTGATGCCCTCAGCTGTGATGTCCTTACCCTTAACTACTGCAACGAGGATTGTTGTAGAACCTGTGCAGGTAGGAACTCTCTGTGCAGAGCCGATGAGCTTGCCGTTGAGCTCGGGGATAACAAGGCCGATAGCCTTTGCAGCGCCTGTGGAGTTAGGAACGATGTTCTGTGCGCCTGCGCGTGCTCTTCTGAGGTCGCCCTTTCTGTGAGGACCGTCGAGAATCATCTGGTCGCCTGTGTAAGCGTGAACGGTTGTCATGATACCGCTCTCGATAGGAGCGTAGTCGTTGAGAGCCTTAGCCATAGGAGCAAGGCAGTTTGTTGTACAAGAAGCTGCAGAGATGATCTTGTCATCAGCTGTGAGTGTCTTCTCGTTTACGGAATAAACGATTGTCTTGAGGTCCTTGCCTGCGCGAGCAGAGATAACTACCTTCTTAGCGCCTGCATTGATGTGAGCCATGGACTTCTCGGTAGAGCAATAGAAACCTGTGCACTCGAGAACAACGTCAACACCAAGCTCGCCCCAAGGACAGTTTGCAGCGTCCTTCTCAGCGTAGATTTTGAGTGTCTTTCCGTCAACTGTGATTGTGCCAGCCTCGTCGTCAGCTGCTACAGTGTGTCCGTCGTAACGGCCCTGTGCTGTGTCATACTTGAGAAGATGAGCGAGCATCTTGGGGCTTGTGAGGTCGTTGATTGCTACGATTTCGTAACCCTCAGCACCGAACATCTGTCTGAATGCGAGACGGCCGATACGGCCAAATCCGTTGATTGCAACTTTTACTGCCATATTGATATACCTCCAAAAATATTAATCCATATTTACCCATTATAAATGGTCATTGTTATTCTATACCATTTTTATCAAAAAAACAAGGGTCGGTTTGAAAAAAATTTCCCCGTCGCACTCTTTTTGTAAGTAGTGTTAAACGGGGAATATTTTCCAAATGCTTTTTATGTCATTTTGACAGTTATTTCTGGGTTCTTACGTCGAGCTGTTTGCCGTCGGAAATGAACACTATATCTCCGTCGAGGTCGGTGCGGTATATCTTGATTCCTCTGTCGCTGAGCTCCTTTACGACGTCTTCGCTCGGGTGCTTGTATCTGTTGCCCTCGCCGACGGATATTACTGCATACTCAGGTGTCACGGCGTCAAGGAACTTCGCGGTAGTCGAGCTGCTGCTTCCGTGGTGGGCGACCTTCAAAACGTCGGCAGAAACGTTATGGCCTTTTTGAAGGGTGGATTTTTCGGAAGTTTTTTCCATATCGCCCGTGAAGAGAAACGAGGTTTCACCATACACAAGGCGAAGCGCAAGGGAGCTGTTATTCGTAGATGCGAACTCGCCCTCGGGAGCGACACACTCAAACTCGAGGTCACCAAATTTTATCGGCTTATCCCCTGCTTCTTTCAGGGTTATTTTGAGCCCTTTCTGGCTTATCGACAAAAGCATATTGGTATATACGTTGGTGGTGGGAACAAGGTCCTCAGACAATGGCGGCATATAGATTTCGCCGATATCGTAGTTGTCGATTATCTCGCTCATAGAGCCTATATGGTCGGAGTCGGGGTGGCTGACTATCAAAACATCTATCTTCGACACGGAGTTTGCGTTGAGGTAGCCCATAACCTCGTCCGTTGCGTTTGTGTCGCCCGAGTCTATAAGCGCGTTTTTACCGTCGTACCGAATTAGTATACTGTCGCCCTGACCCACGTCGATATAGTGCACCTGCAGTTCCTTATCGTTTGTAACGGGCAGGTCGTAGTTGCTTACAATGTCATTCTTTATTCCGTCGAGGGTATCTCCCACCTCGTCCCAGGTTGGCACGAAGGAGGGCAGACTCAGGAAGTCCGCCATGGTTATTATCGCCGCAAGCGACAGAATTATCGATGCGATTATAACGAAACGCCAGTTTACAAGTGATTTGTTTTTCTTTTTCCTGTTTGCCATCTTTTTTAAATCCTCAAAAGCTTTCTCGCCATTTTAATGTCCACGCTCCTGACGCGGTGGCGGTAGGGGGTTTCTCCTTTTGTATATACAAAAACGTCGCACCTCTTGTCAAATCTTTGAAACAGGCTTTGGCGAAGTTTTATTGTGACTATCTTATCCCAAGGAATTATTGCGGTATTAAACTGCAAAAAGGTTGAATACTTCAGTGTGAGAGAGGTTTCGTTTGCGCCGATTCCCGAGGTTAAAAAATCCGCTATTCTCACTATGAGCCACCAATATGCAGGAATGGCTGCAAACACGCCGACAAAGAGTATTACGTCCTTCCAGTTTGGCAGAAGTCGAACAAGAATTGCCGTTGCTGCCGGCAGAATTATACAGGGCCAGAGAGGGTCGGCGACAAAGCGGAAAACCGACGTTTTGTTGGGGCGAAGGGTGATTTTCGACCTCTCGAATTCGGGAAAGAGAAGCCGAAAGCTTTTATCAATCTCTTTTCGGTTTCCTGCAGGGGTGAAGGTGGTTATATCCTCGCGTTTTTTACCCACGCCCACGCAATGTCCGAAGACGGTGTATACCCCGAGAATTTTTGTGAAAAGTCCCTGCTTTATATTTATGAAATCTATTCTGTCAACCTCTACGAGAGTTGTGCGGCGGGTGAACGCTCCTCCCGAAATCTCTATCGTGTTTTTATCCCGTGTCAGCATAAGGTTGTGGTGGCGGATGAGGTTTTGAACGAAGCCCACCAGCCAACCGCCGAGGATTATGACCGCAGCCGCCGTTGCGACAGGTCCTATGCCCGCCCAAACGAGCCTTGCAAAGCTATTGAGCGTATCTATCATACGCTCCTTGAGTTCCTCGCTGACAAGCGAGCCTGCCTTTGTGAAAAAGGCGGCGGCAAAGCCTGCTCCTGCAAAGGAGTCGGACAGGAACGCAGAGATTATCATTATATAAAAAAGACGCGGAGAATAGGTTTTTCTGAGCTCGTTTCTACCCGTGTTCATCTTCTGCGAGGTGAGCTTCAGAATCTGGTTTGCCCTGTCGGTTGGCAAAATCAGGCTTATATCCGCGCGGCGACGGGTTCCCGCGAGGGTTTCAAAGCGTATTCTCGTTGCGGAAAACGGGCGGTAGAACCACGGCGATTCACAGGTCACCGAGCATATTTCGTCTATAGGCACGCGTTTGTCAACAAAGCTTATCAGTCCGCCTCGAAGGGCTACCGTTTTTCCGTCGAAGGAATATCTTGTGAGCCACCAGCGAAGGATTGCCAGCACGAGTATCACAAGCACCACGGAAACGTCCATCCAGGCGCCCGAGAGCCAGGAATAAAATCCGCCCCGAACAGATGTCGCAAATCCGCGCAGAAGCGGAACAATGAGCAAAAAGACGAGCTTTTGTATCCCCTCGAGTATCAAAACGGGGTGGGTTCTTTTATAGTTCATAGCGCTTTGCCCGTCTTTTCAAGCAGTCTTTCGGTTCTTTGTTTATCAAGGCAAGGGATATAAATCTTCGAACCCGAGGTAAATATCAATGCCCCCTGAAGCCCCGCAATTCTTTGCAGAGGGTCGGCGACAAAGCCTATATACTGTATATTTTTGACCTCGACGTATCTTTCGGTGCGGTAGAAAACTCCGCCTATCACGCAGACGCGGTCGTTTTCAACGCGGTAGCAAAGGCGGTTGTATTTTATCGGATAGTAGAAAAGGAAGAAAAAAACAAACACGGACGCTATGACTGTGACGGATATTTTTTTGACAAGCGTGAAGCGGTCAAGAAAAATCAAAGCCGAAGCGGTGCAAGCCGATGCTATCAGGCACAGTCTTATCCGCCAGAGCGTGACGCTCTTTCTGCTGATTTTTTCCATACGGGTTCCCCTTTTGTAAGTAATAGGTTACTATTATTTACATCTATTATATTATCATACAACAACACAATTTGCAACGAATTAAAAAAAGTACTTGATTTTTTGAAAAAATGGTGTTATGATAGGTGGTACTGTGACGTTTTGCGTCATTATGTCATCTAAATGCAAGGAGGTGTGTGACTGTGCCGAATATTAAATCAGCTAAGAAAAGAGTTCTTGTTAACGCTACAAAGAACGAGAGAAATAAGGCTGTTAAATCCAACCTTAAGACCGTTCTCAAAAAGGCTGATGCAGCTATCGAAACAAATGCAGCTGACAAGAATGATGCTGTAAAGCTCGCTGTTAAGACAATCGATAAGGCTGCCGCTAAGGGAGTTCTTTCCAAGAACTGCGCTTCCAGAAAAAAGTCAAGCCTTGCTTGCAAGCTCAACAAAGCTTCTGTCTAAGAGCTTGATACGGCAATTTCCTATCTTCTGCTTGAGAAGATACATCATAACGACTGCAGTCGTTGGTTTAAACTAAAATATAACACCTAACGCGTCTGAATTTTCAGACGCGTTAATTTTTTGTGCTGTTGAAAATCTGAGCAAAGTGTGGTACAATGTACAAAACATCTCACCTTTAAAGGAGTGTGTGTATGAACATTATCGTTGTTGGGTGCGGAAAAATCGGCACCACAATCATTTCGAGTCTTGTCGCCGAGGGGCACAACGTGACCGCTGTGGACGTTGATTCCTCGGTTATCACCGATATAAACAACATATACGACGTTATGAGCGTTTGCGGAAACGGCACCGACTGTGACACTCTTGCACAGGCAGGGGTAGACAAAGCAAACCTCGTTATTGCCGCTACGGGCTCTGATGAGTTTAATATGCTCACCTGCTTCCTTGCAAGGAGAATGGGCGCGCGCCACACTATTGCGCGCATAAGAAATCCCGAATACAACGACTCGAGTCTTGGATTTTTAAAGCAACACCTTAATCTTTCTATGTCGATAAATCCCGAGCTTCTTGCAGCTCAGGAGCTATACCATCTTCTGAAGGTTCCGTCTGCAGTCAAAATTGACACCTTCTCACGCAGAACCTTCGAGCTCGTCGAGCTCAGGCTGCAGCCCGATTCCCAGCTTGACGGTATGACCCTTGCGGAACTTAAAAAGAAATACAAGGCGCAGTTTCTTATCTGTGCCGTCAAGCGCGAGGACAAGGTATATATCCCCGACGGAAGCTTTGTGTTAAAGGGCGGTGACAAGATAGGCCTCACCACCACTCCGAGCGAAATCATACGTCTTCTGAAGATGCTCGGCGAAACACAGAAGCAGGCAAAGCGCATTATGATTCTCGGTGCGAGCCGTATTTCGTATTATCTCGCGAAGATGCTGATAAACAGCGGTCACTCGGTTACCATAGTTGAGAAAAAGCACGAAAAGTGCAAGTTTTTTTCCGAGGCGCTTCCCGAGGCGGTTATCATTCAGGGCGACGGCGCACAGCAGGAGCTTCTTTTGGAAGAGGGTCTTGGTTCAACAGACGCTTTCATCTCCCTGACAGGTACAGACGAGCAGAACATTCTTATCTCCTATTTTGCCCACGAGCAGAAGGTGCCGAAGGTTATTACCAAAATCAACCGCGACGAGTTTACTCCCATGGCGGAGAGGCTCGGGCTTGACACCGTGATTTCCCCGAAAAAGACGGTTTCCGACGTGGTTTTACGCTATGCAAGGGCGCTCCAAAACTCCCTTGACAGCGAGGTGGAAACCCTCTACAAGCTTATGGACAGCGAGGTCGAAGCGCTCGAGTTTATCGTGCGTCCCGACTGCAGTATTTTGAATATTCCTCTTAAGGATATGAAGATTCGCAAGGGTGTTCTTATCGGCGGTATCATCCGCGGAAGGAAGGCTATTATCCCCTCCGGCTTTGACGTTATTCTCCCCGACGACAGAGTGGTTATTATTGCCGAAGGCAAACGTCTTAACAGTTTGTCCGACATTATTGAGTAAGAGGCTTTGTTATGAATCGTAAAATGGTTTTTTTCACAATAGGTCAGATGCTTGTGACCGAGGCGGTTTTACTTGTTCTGCCTCTCATAGTTTCTGCCATATACGGTGAGAGCTGTCTTTTTGCTTTTTTGATAACCATCGCCATTGCGCTTGTGGCAGGCGGTCTTCTTATCTTCACCTGCAGGACGGGCAATCAGGTTATCTATGCCAAGGAGGGATTTGTCACCGTTGCGCTCGTTTGGATTGCGATGAGTCTTGTGGGCGCCCTGCCCTTCTATATAAGCGGCGAAATCCCGTCATACGTTGACGCGTTTTTTGAAACGGTGAGCGGATTTACCACTACGGGCGCATCCATTCTCGCCGACGTTGAGTCGATGAGCCGCGGACTTTTGTTCTGGCGAAGCTTTACGCACTGGGTCGGCGGTATGGGAGTTCTCGTGTTCGTTATGGCGATCATTCCAAACGTTTCCGACCGTTCCATCCATCTTATGAGAGCCGAGGTTCCCGGTCCTACCGTTGGAAAGCTGATGCCGAAAATCAAGGATACCGCAAAGATTCTTTATATAATCTATATTGCACTTACCCTTATCGAAATTGTATTCCTTCTCGTCGGAAAAATGCCTCTGTTTGACAGTATTGTTCACGCCTTTGGTACGGCAGGTACGGGTGGTTTTGGTATCAAGGCCGACAGCATTGCAGGCTACAGTCCCTATCTGCAATGGGTTATCACAATATTTATGATGTTGTTCGGAGTTAATTTCAACATCTACTATCTCGTTATACTCGGCAAGATGAAAACCGCTTTAAAAAGCCACGAGCTTTGGTGTTATCTCGGTATAATGCTTGTTTCGACCGCAGTAATTACCATCGACATCCTTCCGCTTTACGATGGATTTTCCGGTGCAGTCAGAAACGCAGCTTTTCAGGTTTCGTCCATATCCACAACGACCGGCTATGCAACCGCAGACTTCAATATGTGGCCCGGGCTTTCAAAGGGAATTTTGTTCCTGCTAATGTTCTCAGGCGCTTGTGCGGGGTCTACGGCAGGCGGCCTCAAAATCAGTCGAGTTATCATTCTCTTCAAGCTCATAAAAAAAGAATTCAAGCACATGCTTCATCCGCGCTCTGTTTCGAGCGTTAAGTTTGAAGGCAAAGAGGTTGAGGACTCCACCCTCCGCGGTGTCAGCAACTATTTTGCAATCTACATTCTCTGCTTTGTTGCGGTGTTTATCATTCTTTGCTTTGAACCGTTTGATCTTGAAACAAATATTACTGCTACTGCCGCTTGTTTTAACAACATCGGTCCCGGTCTTGCAGGAGTCGGACCTGTTTCAAACTATTCGGCATATTCCGCAGTTGCAAAGCTTGTTCTTTCCTTCGCAATGCTTTTGGGCAGACTTGAAATCTTCCCGCTCATAATCGCTCTCTCCCCTCGCACCTGGGGCAAAAAAGCGTAAAAAAATTACTCTCCCAAGAGATTGGGAGAGTTTTTTTACCAAACACCTTTTGCCTGTATTATATCATAATTTGTTATAACTTTCAATGATATATCATCCGTTTCGCAAGGAACGGATATCATTAAAAGTCACTTCTGTCAATTGACAGAAGTGACTTTTTTGGCGCGCCTGGCGCGATTCGAACGCACGGCCTTTCGCTTAGGAGGCGAATGCTCTATCCTGCTGAGCTACAAGCGCATATTTTAAATTTACATATTTTCCTTTTATCAGGGGAAAATACCTTTTAAAAAGGGGCTTTTTATATGATACTCTCTTAACTCAAAATTGTCAAGGTGGGTCTTTTTGAAAAAAACCATTGAAAAAATCGTTTGTT
>JAZSEP010000016.1:0-2135 GCA_045531755.1 Oscillospiraceae bacterium
GCTTTTTTGGTCGGAGTGACAGGATTCGAACCTGCGGCATCTTGCTCCCAAAGCAAGCGCGCTACCAACTGCGCTACACCCCGATATAATATTATGTTGTAATCTGCTTGCAGTTGTCCGCTGCGCTTCCTCTTGTCGTTAACGCCTGTCTGCTCACATTTCGTTCGCATTCAGTCGACGACTGCGCCAAAATCGCCCTTCCTTTATCTGCCGCAGGCAGCGGTCGGGCTCTTTGCCAACTGCGCTACACCCCGATATTTTAAATTTTGTTTATCAGGTTAGTGCAAACATAGTTCGGTCAGAAATATAGTCGCCTTGCTTCGTCAATAAATCTCCTCGCAACGCTCTGTATTTCTTCCGACAGAAACGCTCCCTTCATCGTCCGCAGGACGCGGTCGCGTTCTGTCCACTACACCCCGATATGAATATTAAACGGTGTCCTTCAGAACACCGTTTAATTATACTTTATCAAATCCCTGTTGTCAAGAAAAAGTTATCCTCGTACAAAAATCTTCGCTTGCTCGATGAGCTTTTCTCTGCTGTTTTCCACCTTTTCCTCGATGACGCATTCCAAAAGATAGTCGAGCACCTTGCCGATTTGTGCGCCCTGGGCAATACCCTCGTCGATGATATCTCTGCCGTTCACCGCAAGGGATTTCAGCGAGAAGCAAAGTCCTTCCTCAACCACCTCGTCAATGAGCTTTTCATATTCAAAAAGCTTATCCATATTCTCGCCCATCCCGCAGCCGATGGTGTCTGCCTTCTGCACCTCAACCAGCATACGAAGCCGTCTTTCGCCCATTCTGCCGAGCCGTCTTTTCACAAGCTTCTTTTCGGGACGAAGCTCGGTCATGTGGTTTTCGATGAGAAAAACAACGTCGTCGAGAGTGTCGTTGTCACACTTTAGGCGCCTCAAAATAGTTCTTGCCGCTTCAGCACTCAGCTTGTGGTGCCCGTAAAAATGCCCCTTTTTGTCATCACCCAAAAAGAAACAATCGGGCTTTGCGACGTCATGCAAAAGCATCGCCAAACGAAGTGTGACATCACATCTCACAGCCTCGACGCTCCTGATTATATGCCCGTAGACGTCGTGGACGTGGTGCGGAGTTCTCTGGTCAAAGCCGTCACAAGCACAAAGCTCGGGAATAACCTCAAAAACAACATCCTTGCACCCGTCAAGCACCGCGAAAACGTTTTGTCCGCACAATAGCTTTTTAAGCTCCGTAAACACCCTTTCTGCCGAGATGCCGCGCAAGAAAGCCTTGCTTTTCGACATTGCAGTTCGGGTACTGCCATCAATTGCAAATCCCAAAACCGACGAAAACCTCGCTGCTCTGAGAATGCGCAAAGCATCCTCGTCAAAACGCTCGTCAGCGTTTCCGACGCATCTGATAACCCTGTTTTTTATATCCTCTTGACCGCCGAAGGGGTCGATAAAACCGCTCGGCGAGAAAGCAATCGCGTTCATCGTGAAATCTCTGCGTCGTAAATCGTCCTTCAGATTTCTCGAAAAATCCACGAAATCCGGATGTCTGTGGTCGGAATACTGCGACTCCACGCGATAGGTGGTGATTTCAAACGGCTCGCCGTCAATGAGTACCGTAACCGTGCCGTGCTTGATGCCGGTTTCAATGACGTCAAAATCCGCGAAAACCGCCTTGACCTCATCGGGCAGAGCGCTTGTTGTGATGTCCCAGTCGTTTGCAGTGATACCCATAATGCTGTCGCGCACCGCACCGCCGACGGCATAGGCTTCATAGCCCGCGCCCTCGAGCAAACCGATAATATAGACAACCTTCTTCGGCAACGTCATAGGTATCCCTCCCTTTCAATAGAATTGTACGATAAAAAACATCTTCCGTCAACTCTTTACTTAATCGAAAAAATATGCTAAAATCCAAAAGAAAGGATTGATATTATGGAGAATAAAAAGCTTGATAGAATAAATGCCCTCGCAAAAAAATCCAGAGAAGAGGGACTCACCGAAGAGGAAAAGCTCGAACAGAAGAAGCTGCGTGAGGAATATATCGCGGAGTATAGACGGGGACTTCAGATGCAGCTTGATAATATGTACGTTCTCGATAAGGACGGCAACGAAAGAAAGCTCGGAAAGAAGAACTGAATAAAAAACGGCG
>JAZSEP010000089.1:0-6942 GCA_045531755.1 Oscillospiraceae bacterium
GAACGGATATTATATCATATTTGCGAAAGTAAATATATCATACGGCTTGCCGTATATCATATCGCGGAGCGATATATTATTTTGTCTTACCCCTCCACCGCTTTTCGTGTTTTTATGGGTAAAAAACAACCCCCTTTCACCATTGCACCTTTTCCCCGACCTTTTGAACTTGCGAATTTGCTGAATTTATGCTATAATTTATATACACTTTATAATAAACTTAAAAAGGAGAACGTCTATGAACGAAAAAGTACATAAGCTGTTAAACCAACAGATTAATAAAGAGTTTTACTCTGCTTATCTGTATCTCGACTTTTCCAACTATTTCGAAGATGCGGGGCTTGACGGATTTGCCAACTGGTATAAGGTTCAGGCGCAAGAGGAACGCGACCACGCTATGCTGTTTTATCAATACCTTCAGAACGAGAACCAAAAGGTTACGCTTGAAGCAATCGACAAACCCGATAAGGTTTTTGAGTGCCATTTAGACGTACTAAAAGCAGGACTTGAACATGAGAAGTACGTTACCTCGCTTATAAACGACATCTATGCCGCCGCTTATGACGTTAAGGACTTCCGCACAATGCAATTCCTCGATTGGTTTGTAAAAGAGCAAGGCGAAGAGGAAACCAACGCCAACGATATGATTACAAAAATGGAATTGTTCGGCTCCGACACCAAGAGCCTGTATATGCTTAATCAGGAGCTTGCCGCAAGAGTATACACCGCTCCTTCGCTGGTTCTGTAATTTTAAACAAATGACTAAAGTTCACGGCTTTTGCTGTGGACTTTTTTCAATTTCAACCGAAAGTTAGCACAAGCTCGGTGCGAATTCTTTGTGTTTTTAGGGCTAAAAAACAACCCACTTTCATCATTGCACCTTTTTCTCGACCTTTGTTCTTTTAGTTCAAATTGCTGTCAGAAACAGGCTAACAGCCACACCTTATCTTATTTCTCCCTCTTGCGCCTCTGGTTGCCGTATAGTATAATAGAAATGAAATTTAACAAAAACAACAGACGAGGTGCGGGATGGATACGTTTAAAATCGAGAAGAAAAACGTTCGAATGATAGCGCATAGAGGGCTTTCGGGAATTGAGCAAGAGAACACTAATGCGGCCTTTGTTGCGGCGGGAAACCGCTCGTACTACGGCATTGAAACCGATATTCACCGTACGGCCGACGGCAGATTCGTCATCAGCCACGACGACAATCTCAAGCGGGTTTCGGGCGAGGACGTGCTTCTCAAAGCCAAAACCCTCTCGGAGCTGCAGAGCATCGTTCTGCTTGACAAGGACGGCACAAAGAACCGAGAGGATCTCAGAGTGAGTGTTCTGGAAAACTATATCAGCATCTGCAAAAAGTACGGTAAACACAGTGTTTTGGAGCTCAAGACCGAGTTTAGCGACGAGCAGATTGCCGAAATTATCGAGATAATCAAGAGCTTTGACTACCTCGAAAACACCACCTTCATCTCCTTCAACTATTATAGTCTGATGCAGGTCAGAAGAGTCTGCCCGACCCAGTCGGTGCAGTATCTTTTCTCGGAATTCAACGATGAAAGGCTTTCAAAGCTGATAAAAGACCGAATCGACGTCGACGTCTACTACGAGGTGCTCACAAAGGAGATGGTCGATTTTCTGCACCAAAACGGGCTGAAGGTCAACTGCTGGACGGTCGACGACAAACAAAAAGCCGAAGAATTAGCCGAATGGGGTGTTGACTTCATAACCACCAACATTCTGGAATAGGGAAACGAAAGAGGCAGGAAAATGGACGAACTAAGGCTTGGCAAGTTCACCCAAAATTGAACCTGCCCGTTGTCATCGTGGCTCCGCTCTGCTCTCGGAACACGTGGTTCGACCTTTTCAAGTACCTTGAGGGACTTGTCAAGGAGCTTGCCGCAAGAGTATACACCGCTCCTTCGCTGGTTCTGTAATTTTAAATAACTGACTAAAGTTCACGGCTCTTGCTGTGGACTTTTTTCAATTTCAACCGATAGTTAACACAAGCTCGGTGCGAATTCGTTGTGTTTGCAGGGGCGGTGTGGTATAATTGATATATAATCAAAGAAAAGGCAGGGCGATTTATGAAACGGCTTTGTGTGATACTGCTTGCTATCGTGATTGTTTTTACGGGATGCTCCAAGCCCGAGAGAATGTGGGAAGCCTCGACGGTGGCGGAGGACATCCTGCCCTATGCAGAAAGAGCCGTCGAGATACTCGAAGGATATCAAAACGGTGAGTACGATGCGCGAGGAACAAGAGCTTTGTTTAACGAGCTTTATGAGAAAATAGACGAGCTGAACATGAATTTTATGATTTCTCAGGGAAAATATTTCTCTGCAGACCTGTGTGTTTACAATAGAATAGAATACCTTGCCCGTGGCACACACATAAAATATCTTTCGGATGCTGATATTGAAAAGCATATTGCGCTTTTTCGTTGTTTTCAATACGGCGAGATATCAAAGCAGGTGTATCCTCCCGACGAGTTGTTCGACGGTGGATATGATCCTGACGAATATTTGGGAGACCTTTCTTCGCTTGCAACCGACTACTTTGCGTCCATCGAAACCCAATATCCGTATATTCACGTGACCTTCGACTATATAAACGGAGTGAAGCTGAAGGACTTTTTTTCTTATGTCAAAAAGCTCAACAGCAACCTTATTGAAACGGGCAAACTCAAAAATCTCCACGTGGAGTATCGCTGTTATGACCAGCACGTCATAAGCGTTTCCATCCGCACCCAAGTCGGTGAGCCCGATATAAGCTATTGGATGTTCGGAAGAAACTATGATTGCGACGATATGTCCGAGGTAAAGGCAGCTATTAAAAAAGCAGAAAAGGCTTTTCCGTACAGATGATATCAGGGCGCAGTTCCCCCTTGTAAAGCTTGGTGCGAGGGTGTATAATTTAAGAAAAACGCGAAAGAGGCAGGAAAATGGACGAACTGAAATTTGGTAAACTCACCTATCTTGTAAAATACCCCGAGGGCTTTTCGAAAACCGAAAAGCACCCGATACTTATATTCCTTCACGGTGCAGGGTCGAGGGGAACATCAAGCGACGCTCTTCGCGGCAATCCGTTTTTCAAATGCACCGAAAATTTGAATCTGCCCTTCGTCATCGTGGCTCCGCTCTGTTCAGAGAACACGTGGTTTGACCTTTTCGAGCACCTTGAGGGACTTGTCAAGGAGGTGGCACAGCTCCCCTTTGCCGATGAAAAGAGGATATACCTCACAGGAAACAGCATGGGCGGCTACGGCACCTGGCAGCTCGCGATGAGTATGCCCGAATACTTTGCCGCAATTGCTCCCGTCTGCGGCGGCGGAATGTACTGGAACGCAGGAAGACTTGCAAACCTTCCCGTTTGGGCTTTCCACGGCGGAAAGGACGGCACCGTTTTCCCAACAGAATCGGAAAAGATGGTCAACGCCGTCAATAGAGCGGGCGGAAACGCAAGGCTCACTACATATCCCGACCGCGAGCACGATTCCTGGACGCCGACCTACTCAAACCCCGAGGTTTTCGAGTGGCTTTTGAAGCACGAATCAAACTGCACAGTCGAGCTCAAGGACGAGTATACCGATGCCGACATTTACGGATAAAACCAAAGAGGTTTTGTTATGAACTATACGCTTGATAAAAAATATTTCTGCGACACCTTCAAAAGACTCGTTGAGGTTCCGAGCCCGACGGGCTACTACGTCAAGGCAAACCCCGAGCTTGTAAAGCTTGCCGGGGAAATCGGCTATGAGGTCACCTTTGACAACAAGAGCACCGCATACATCACCCTCGACGGCGAGGACAACTCCAAAACCGTTCTGGTTGGAGCACACATGGATACGCTCGGAATGGTCGTCCGCAGAATTGACTCCGACGGCAAAATCCGCGTCCGTCAGCTCGGCGGTGTGAGCTACCAGAGCTTTGAGGGCGAAACCGTGACGATTCACACCCGTGACGGCAAGGAGTACACGGGACTCTTCGCGTGCCAGTCACACTCGGTTCACGTCTTTGACGACGCGAGAACCCTCGAACGCGACGAGAACAATATGATGATTATCCTCGACGAGCGCGTTTCCACCAAGGAAGAGGCAGAGGCGCTCGGCATCCGACACGGCGATATAATCTCGGTTGACCCCCGTCCGCAGTTTACCGAAAACGGATTCATCAAATCCCGTTTCATCGACGACAAGGCGGCTGTCGCTTGTTGTCTTGAGGTGCTGAAATATTTTAAGGAAAACGGCATAAAACCTAAATATAAGACAATTTTTGCCTTCCCGTACTATGAGGAAATCGGTCTTGGCGGAAACTATATCCCCGAGGGTGTGAGCGAGTTTGTCGCAGTCGATATCGGGCTCATCGGACCCGACTATGACGGCAACGAGTTTGCGGTCAGCATCTGCGCCAAGGACAACGGCGCGATTTACGACTACGAGCTCACCACCGAGCTTGTCAACCTTGCCAAAAAGCTCGGGCTCAACTTTGCGACCGATATCTACTACCGCTACGGCACCGACGCAAATCAGGCGCTCAGGGCAGGAAACAACATCAGGGCGGCGGTTTTCGGTATGGCGGTCTACTGCAGTCACGGTATGGAGCGCACCCACATCGACGGCATTGAAAACACAACAAAGCTTCTTGCAGGCTACCTTTTGGAGAGATAAAAACAACCGTACGGCGCGAGTGAATAACCACTCGCGCCGTAATTTTATCCGAGGTCTTGACAAGGTGTACGTTTTCTGCTATTTTTAAATTATAATGGGAGAGAATCGGACTTTCTCATTTGTGGTTCTAAAAAAGGAGAGAATCTATGTCAACAGCAGATGTTTTACAGTTAATTCAAAGTCTTATCTGGCTGCTCGCGGGCGTCGGTGTGTTCATCGTTGGTATGAACTTTATGGGCGACGCGCTTGAGAAAAGCGCAGGCAGCGGAATGAAAAAGCTTCTCGGAAAAATCAGCAACAACCGCTTTTCCGGCGTTGGAATAGGTGCAGGAGTCACCGCTATTATCCAGAGCTCGTCTGCTACGTCGGTTATGGTTATCGGTCTTGTTAACGCAGGCGTTATGACGCTTATGCAGGCAACTCCGATTATTATGGGCGCGAACATCGGTACCACCATCACGGGTGTCCTCGTCGCACTGAAAAACGACTTTTTTAATATGCTGATGTACCTCCTCGCTTTTGCGGGAGTTATGATAAGCTTTTCAAAGAAGGAAAAGCTCAAAATTTTGGGAAGCCTTTTCTGCGGTCTCGGACTAATCTTCGTCGGACTCAACGTAATGAGCAGTGAAGAGGCTTTCGGAAACGACCTTGTTGAGCAGATGTTCACGAATATATTCAAGGTAATCGACCATCCGCTTCTTCTGATACTCGTCGGCGTCATATTCACCGCACTCCTCCAGAGCTCGTCTGCGGCAACGGGCGTTGTAATCACAATGGTCGGCGCAGGGGTTCTGCCTCTCGAGCTGGCGCTCTTCATCGTGCTTGGCGCAAATATCGGTACCTGCGTCACCGCGCTTCTGGCGTCCATCGGCGCGAACGCAAACTCCAAACGAGTAGCGCTCATCCACTTCACCTTTAACGTAATCGGAACGGCGCTTTTCACAGCGATAATCTGGATATTCAAGGAACCGTTTGTGAATATGCTCGTTTCCCTGTTCCCGAACTCCGACCCGATGTCCCTGCAGATGCGCGTGTCGACCTTCCACGTAATCTTCAACACTACAACGACCATCCTCTTGATTCCGTTTGTAAAACAGCTTGTAGATTATTCCTGCCTCATCATCAAGGACAAAAAAGAGGAGAAGGAAAACTACACCCTCAGATACGTCGACGACCGACTCGTCACAATGCCCTTCGTTGCGCTCATGCAGGTTAAGAAGGAAATGGACTATATGTTAAGCCTTGTTGAAGAGAACTCGAAGCTTTCCTTCGAGGCGATGAGAACAGGCAACACAGCGGCAAAGAAAAAGGTTGCCGAAAACGAGGCGGTTATCGACTTCACCAACAGCGCCCTCACAAGATTTTTGATAAACCTCTCGCCAAACGTCGAGCATAGCGACGAGATGGTTATCGGTTCCTACTTCCACGTGCTAAACGACCTCGAGCGTATCGGCGACCACGCCGAAAACTTCCACGAGATAGGCGAGGAGATGCTTGGCAAGGAGATTGCCTTTTCCGAAAAAGCACAGGGCGATATCGGAAAGATGTGCGAAAAGGTGCTCAGAATGTTTGAAATCTCCAAGGATGCCTTTGACAACGGAAACAAAGAGAATCTTCTGGAGCTCACCGCCCTCGAAAACGAGATTGACGCAATGAAAAAAGAGCTCACCGCAAGCCACTTTGCCCGCCTTGCAGAAGGCGATTGCGATATGCAGGTCAGCCCCTATTATTCCTCTGCGGTGCTCGGCCTCGAGCGCGTTGCCGACCACCTCGTAAACGTCGGCTACAGTATCGTCAGCCCCACCGGCTCCCAAAAGGATTTCGAGAGATAAAAAAACAGCCGATAGAGAAATCTATCGGCTGAATTTATCTTTTAGGGGAGTCTGACAAGCCCAAAATATAATCAACGGAAACATTATAAATCTTCGAAAGCTTTATCAAGATGTCAGTGGGGATGTCGCGCTGTCCAAGCTCGTAGTTGCTGTATACCTGCTGAGAGCAGTTGAGCACTTTTGCGATTTTCTTTTGTGTTAAATCCTTGTCTTCTCGAAGATCTCTTATCCTTTTGTAAACCATAAAATCTCCAGCCAATTCTTAAATTTTCTTAAATCCTAAGAAAAGTATAGCAAACCGCAAAATGCAGTATTGACATTTACCGCAAAATGCAGTATAATAATTATATCAGCCTGTCCGTAGTACCCTGTTTTGCCAAAGCGCAAGCTTTTTATTATTTTTTACTAATTAATAAGTTTTTTCGGTGATATTATTGACAC
>JAZSEP010000030.1:0-3381 GCA_045531755.1 Oscillospiraceae bacterium
GCATCTGACTACAACGAAGAACAAATACAGGTGCTTGAGGGTCTGGAGGCTGTAAGAAAGCGTCCCGGTATGTACATCGGTTCGACAGGTCCGAGGGGTCTGCACCACCTCGTATACGAGATAGTGGACAACGCTATCGACGAGGCTCTGGCAGGCTTCTGTGACAAAATTCTGGTCGATATACTTCCCGACAATATAATAAGAGTCGTAGATAACGGCCGCGGTATCCCTGTCGGTATCCAGAAGCAGACGGGAGTTTCGGCTCTGACAGTCGTATTCACGGTGCTTCACGCAGGCGGTAAGTTCGGCGGCGGCGGATATACCGTTTCGGGCGGTCTTCACGGCGTTGGCGCGTCGGTTGTTAACGCCCTTTCCGAGTGGCTTGAGGTTACCGTAAAGGACGGCGAGCATATCTGGCGTCAGAAGTTTGCGCGCGGCAACGAGGCTTCTCCTCTTGAGCAGATCGGCGACACCACCGAGCGCGGAACCGAGATTATCTTCAAGGCCGACGGCGAAATATTTGAAGAGCTCGTTTACGACTACAACATCCTCCTTGACAGAATGAGAGAGCAGGCTTTCCTAAACGCCGGCGTAAACATCACCTTCACCGACAAGCGTGACGAGAACAACGTAGTTTCCAACGTGCTTCACTATGAGGGCGGTATCCGCAGCTTCGTTGAATACCTCAACAAAAAGCGCGGTGTCGAGCCCGTTAATCCCGAAGTAATCTACGTCGCAGGCACCGACGGAGAGTCCTCCGCCGAGGTTGCGATACAGTATAACGACAGCTACAACGAGCTGATTCTTTCCTTTGCAAACGACATCAACACCACCGACGGCGGTACCCACGTCGAAGGCTTCAAAAAGGCTTTGACAAAGGTGTTCAACGACTATTCGAGAAGAAACGGTATCCTAAAGGACGCCGACAAAAACTTCATCGGCGAGGACGTCCGCGAGGGTATGACAGCGGTCATCAGCGTCAAGCTAAAGGAAGCGCAGTTTGAAGGACAGACCAAGGCAAAGCTCGGCAACACCGAAATCCGCAGTCTTGTTGAGAAGACTATAGTAGACAAGCTCACCACCTTCCTTGACGAAAATCCTTCGGTTGCAAGGGACATCATCGAAAAGGCATTGAATGCCTCCAAGGTTCGTGAGGCGGTCAGAAAGGCAAAGGAAAACGCGAGAAGAAAGAGCGCTCTCGAGGGTGCTTCCCTTCCCGGAAAGCTTGCCGACTGCTCCGAAAAGGACCCTGCACTCACCGAGATATACATCGTAGAGGGTGACTCTGCAGGCGGTTCTGCAAAGGGCGGACGCGAGAGAAAATATCAGGCAATTCTTCCTCTTTGGGGTAAGATGCTCAACGTTGAAAAATCCCGACTCGACAAGGTCTACGGCAACGACAAGCTCCAGCCTGTCGTAACCGCTCTCGGCTGCGGAATCGGCGAGGACATTAACCTCGAAAAGCTCCGCTACCACAAGATTATAATTATGGCGGATGCCGACGTGGACGGAAGCCACATCAGAACACTTCTTCTCACCTTCTTCTTCAGATTTATGCGCCCGTTGATTGAGCACGGCTATATCTACATCGCACAGCCTCCGCTGTTCGAGCTCAAAAAGGGCAAGCAGGTGAGATATGCATATACAGACGAAGAAAGAGATATGTACATAAAGGAATTAAAGGGCGACACTGATGCAAAGGTTGACGTCCAGCGATACAAGGGTCTCGGTGAGATGGATTCACATCAGCTTTGGGAAACCACAATGAATCCCGAAACGAGAATTATGCTTCAGGTCACTATGGAGGACGCGGTGAAAGCCGACGAAACCTTCTCAATTCTGATGGGCGACAAGGTGGGACCCAGAAAGGAATTTATCGAAACCAACGCAAAGTTTGTTACAGATTTGGATATTTAGTCTTTTGTAGCTAAAAATAAGGGGAAGCCCCGTAAAGACAAGTTGTTAGGGGAATACGGCGGTGATGCCGTAAATACAATAATCTTTCGGAGTAAAATTTATGAAACTTACGTTCAGACTTTCATTGGCCAATTACTATGAGTACAACAAGGTCTACAGCAAAATTGCGATAGGAAAAAACCTCTCTGCCATCTTCACAATCGGTCTTTTTGAAGCGGTGATAGGTGTCGCAGTGCTCGTGCTGTTTTTCCTGAAAATTCTTTCAAACGGCGTCTCTCTTCTGCTCGGTGCGATTCTGGCCGCGGTGGGAGTATATATGATGCTTCATTCAAAGGTGTTCTTCTACATAAAGCTCAAAAAAGAGGTTAGTCACAAGTATAAAAGCCACGACTACTTTAAAAGCGAGCGCAGCGTCGAGCTTGCAGAAGAGTATCTTCTCGCCTATTCCGAATCCGACGACTATCGCGCAAATTACCGTGAGGACCTAAAGGAGATTATCGAAACCAAAAATCTCTTTATGATTATGATTCACGGAAGACGCGGAATAATTGTGCCGAAGTCTGAGGTTGAACAGCAGGAAGTGCGCGGTGAGCTCAGTAGGATTTCTGAAACGTACGGAGTAAGGTACAGACATATCAAGGAGTGAAAAGATGCAGGAGTTTTATCTCAACTGTGACCCCACCTCTGCCGAATTGAAGGTTTCGGTGGGACGGATATTCAAAAAACGGCGAAGAAACATGATTATCTCCTTTTCAATCTTCTTTCTTGCGCTGAGTATGCTTCTTTTTTCGACAAATTCCATCCTAAATCTTGCGCTCGGCTTCGTGTGCATCGGCTTTGCCGTTGTGATGCCTCTTGTGCATATAATCAGCGCGCTTGTTGCCGTCCGCGACGTCGAAAATCAAAAATTTTCCCTTTGTCTGACCGAAAAGGGTATTAACTTCAAAACAAAGCACAGCCTTTTTGTCGACTACGAGTCCTGTGAGGCGTTTGAGGACAAGGACGTGATAACTGTCCTTGCCGACAAGTCACAGCTCTACTGTGTGCCCAAAAGGTGCTTTGAGGATACAGAAAAATTAGCGGAGTTTGAGGATTTCCTCACACAAAAGCTCCAAAAAAGATACTTTAAAATCAAACAGGCAGGTGTTTAATCTTGTTCGGAGAAAATCAGAACATTATACAGGTCGACGTTGAAAAGGAAATGAAAAAGTCGTTTCTGCAGTACTCGATGGCGGTTATCGTCGGTCGTGCGCTGCCCGACGTGCGCGACGGCTTCAAGCCCGTTCACAGACGAATTCTCTATACCATGTATGAAAACGGCTTGTACCCAAACAAGCCCTACAGAAAGTGCGCCGACACCGTTGGTGCGGTGCTCGGCAGATACCATCCGCACGGCGACTCGTCGGTTTATGACGCGCTGGTGCGTCTTGCGCAGGACTTCTCGATGAGAAGTCGGAGGCCAAG
>JAZSEP010000001.1:0-12351 GCA_045531755.1 Oscillospiraceae bacterium
GTATAAAATATGCAGTCTGCATCTCCGCCTTGTGCTCCCACCATTTTTGCAAAGGTTTCGAGTGCTGTTCCGTCTTTAATAGAATTTTTAACAGCGATTTCACATTCCTCGCGTGTTCCTTTTTCTGCAAGATAGAGCATATCGGTTGCAAGAGCGATACAGACCTTTGTGAAATCCTTTGGTCCATTGCCTTTCAGCGTTTCAATCGCCTCGATAACTTCAAGTGAATTGCCTATTGCATTTCCGAGTGGTATATCCATATCGGTTATAAGTGCAAGCATCTTTTTACCCGCCTGTTTGCCTATACCTACCATCAGTTCTGCGAGTTTTTTACTGTCATCAAGGGTCTTCATAAAGGAACCACTGCCTGTTTTCACGTCGAGCACTATGCAATCGTCGTCAGCGGCCAGTTTTTTGCCCATTATACTTGATGCAATGAGCGGCATACTGTCCACGGTTGCCGTTACGTCACGAAGGGCGTAGAGCAGTTTATCTGCGGGAGCAAGCTCACCGCTTTGTCCTGTGATTGCTATTCCTATCTCGTTTACTATCTTCTCAAATTCTTTTTGGCTAAGGGTTGTATTAAAACCGGGAATGGATTCAAGCTTGTCTATAGTTCCGCCTGTATGTCCAAGTCCGCGCCCGCTCATCTTTGCAACCTTTACACCGAGCGAAGCAACGATTGGAGTGACTACAAGGCTTGTTTTATCTCCTACTCCGCCCGTTGAATGTTTATCAACACGGATGCCTTTTATGGCAGAGAAATCAAGCTTATCGCCCGAATCTCTGATAGCGAGCGTGAGGTCAGTAGTTTCCCTCAAGGACATTCCGTTAAAGTATATTGCCATACAGAGTGCAGATGCCTGATAGTCCGGAATTTCACCATTCACATAACCGGATATAAAATAGTATATCTCTTCTGTTGTAAGTTCCTTTCCGTCTCTTTTATTCTTTATAACATCATACATTCTCACTTTGGCTCACCTCTTTCATTGTTCGCATACGCTCTGTGCATATCTCACGGCGCTCATTGCATCCTTGCCGTACATATCGGCGCCAATATTATAGGCGTATTCCTTGTTCAGCACCGCTCCGCCTACGATAACCTTACACCAAGGTGCTGCTTTGCGAAGCTGTTTTATAGTTTCTTCCATCGCAGGCACGGTAGTAGTCATAAGCGCACTAAGACATACGACGGGTGCTTTTGTCTTCACAACAGCTTGTGTTATCTTTTCAGGGTCAACGTCTTTACCAAGGTCTGTAACATCAAAGCCGTAGTTCTCGAGCAAAAGCTTTACTATGTTCTTTCCGATATCGTGTATGTCGCCTTTTACAGTAGCGACTACAACCCTGCCTTTTGAAATCTTTTCTGTATTCTGTGTCAGCATAAAGGCTTTTATCTTTTCAAATGCCGATTTCGCCGCCTCGGCGCTCATAAGAAGCTGTGGAAGGTACATTTTCTTTGTTTCAAATCCCTCTCCCACAACATTCAAAGCAGGTATTACTTCATTTTGAACTATGTCAAGCGGGTCAACGGATTCCAAGAGCTTTTGCGTTATCTCGCCTGACTGTTCTTTCAAGCCTTTTATAATGGCTTTCTGCAGAGGAGATGTGTCCCCGTTTTCTGTTGTGTTGCTATTTTGCACATCTGCTTTTACCGTCACAAACGACGTGATTTTTTCAATATATTCCACACAATTTTCGTCCATTCCTTTAAGGGCGCGAAACGCATAGTAGGTTCTCATCATCTCTGCAGAGTATGGATTCATAATTGCGGCAGAAAGCCCGTTTTCAAGCGCAAGTGCAAAGAAGGTCTGATTTACCGCGTCGCGCTCCGGCAGACCAAAGGAAACGTTTGACACTCCGAGTGAAGTGTGGCAACCGAGCTGTGTTTTTATAGTATTCAACGCCTTCAAGGTTGAAAGAGCGGCAGATGCATCTGCGCTTATAGTGAGAGCCAGTGTATCGAATATTATATCCTTCTCGGATATGCCATATTCCAATGCTGTTTTTAGTATCTTTTTTGCAATCTCTACTCTGCCCTCTGGCGTTGTTGGAATTCCACTCTCATCGAGTGTCAAAGCAACGACAAGTCCGCCGTATTTTTTAACCAACGGAAAGACAGAGCGCATACTCTCCTCTTTGCCGTTTACAGAGTTTACCATAGCCTTTCCGTTGTAATATCTGAGCGCTTGCTCCATCGCCGTTGCATCAGAGGTATCAATCTGCAAAGGCAGGTCTGTGACAGTCTGTAGTTCACAGACAACCCTTTTTAGCATCTGCGCCTCGTCAATTTCGGGGAGTCCCACGTTAACGTCGAGGACGTGTACACCTTTTTCCTGTTGTTTTATGGCTTCTTGCAATATATAGTCGATATTTTCGTCCTTTAGTGCTTGTTTGAGAAGCTTTTTGCCTGTCGGGTTTATCCTCTCTCCAATCAAAATCGGCGACGCTCCGAATTCGACGGCGTGGCTATAGGAAGACACGAGAGTGCGTTTTTTCTCTGCAATCTCTACAGGGGTCAGGTCTTTTGTCTGCTCAACGAGCGCCTTGATGTATTCGGGGGTTGTTCCGCAACATCCGCCTGCCACATGAACACCGTTTTGTATCTGACGGCCCATCTCTTCGGCAAAATCATCTACACCTACATCGTATACAGGCTTGCCGTTTTCGCTTTTGGGAAGTCCTGCGTTTGGCTTGAGAATAACGGGAACAGAAGCGTATTTTAAGAGCTCGTCTACTACGTTTCCGAGCTGTTTGGGACCTAAAGAGCAATTGGCGCCTATGGCATCCGCGCCCATTCCTTCAAGCATAGCCACCATAGCGGCAGGGGTCGCACCTGTCATCAGCTTTCCGTCTTCTCCGTAGGCATTGCTGACAAACACGGGAAGGTCACAATTTTCTTTGACAGCCAAGAGTGCCGCTTTGGTTTCATAACTGTCATTCATAGTTTCGATAAAAACAAGGTCAACACCGTATTTAGCACCGATTCTGACAGTTTCAGCGAAAACCTTAACAGCGTCCTCAAAATCAAGGTCTCCGTAGGGCTTCAAGAGCTTTCCTGTGGGGCCGATGTCGAGCGCAATGAACTTTTCCTGCTTGCTGTTACTTGTCTCGCGAGCTATCTTCGCGTTCTCGATGGCGGTTTTAATTATATCCTCAAGCTCTTCTTTGGAAAACTTGAGAATATTGGCACCAAAGGTGTTGGTGCTTACTACGTTACTTCCGCTGTTAAAATACGCTCTATGTATCTTTGTAATGACCTCGGGATGCGTTATATTCCATCTTTCAGGATGCTCACCCGGCGCAAGTCCTTCCTTTTGAAGCATTGTGCCAAATCCACCGTCAAGGTAGAGGATATTGTTTTTCAAATAGTCAAGTATTTTCATTACCTTTGCACTCCTAAAATTGCGGTTACTGATTTACTGGGTGTCATAAGAAGGCTGTCGTTTAACGTTATACCGATGCTTTTAAAGCAATCCAAAGCCTTGAAAACGTCTGCTTGCATTTCAAGGCTGACGTCTGAATATCCCGGACTGAACCGAGGAGTCAGACTATAGCCGAATTCTCTCTTTAAATCTGCTTCAAACACGTCGCATAGACTTTCCACACGCTCGGTACCTATAGCCTGAAAAATCAGAGCTTTTGCAGGGTCGGTTTTCGAGTTTTTTATTATCAATCTATCAATATCAATACCTACTGTGGCGGCAAAAAGAACAATGCTGTCGCAGTTTTCGAGCAGTTTTTGGAGTGCCTTCGACTCCGTCGTGCAAAATGACAGGTCGAGTGAATTCCGAGCGTGTTTTATCGCAAATTTCCGATAACATACTTTATATGTCAGGTTGATTTCTTCAAGACATTTGCTGACAAGGTTTTCAACTTGCTTATTCGGTTCAAAGCACTGTGCATAGCGCAGTATTTGTGATTTATCAATTGGTATATCTGTATAGGTTTTTACATTTACAATATCATTCATATTTTACCCAAAATATCCGAAAGATTGCTTTGTATTTTTTGTGCAACGTCGGGCTTGTTCATAGAATAAACGTGGACGTTGGTGATATTATTTGCGAACAAATCAATTATTTGGTCGGTAGCATAAGCTATTCCCGCCTGCTTCATAGCATCGGGGTCGGAGCCAAATTTATCAACAATGCTTTTGAAGCGCTGCGGCATATGCGAGCCGGAAAGCTTTATTGCCCTTTCAACCTGATTTGCATTTGTTATGGGCATTATTCCTGCAACAACCGGAACGGTTATGCCTGCTTCGCGTATTTTATAGAGAAAATTATAAAGCAGGTTGTTGTCAAAGAACATCTGCGTGGTGAGGAAGTCGCATCCTGCGTCAACCTTCTCCTTGAGATAGCGGATATCTTCCTTTTGGTTTGTGCTTTCGGGGTGTATTTCAGGGTAACAGGCTCCTCCGATACAGAAGTCTGCCCCGCTTTCCTTGAGTTCACGCACCAAATCTATCGCATTTTTATAATCCCACTTGCTTCTGTCGGAGTTCTTCTTTTGTTCGGGGATGTCACCGCGAAGCGCCAAAACGTTCTGTATTCCCGCTTGTTTCAATTCCTCAATTCGAGCTTTCACCGTTTCTTTTGTAGAGGATACGCACGTCAGGTGTGCTACGGTTGAAACACCATAGAGGTTCTTTATGTTCTTTGCAATGTCAAGTGTATACTTACTCGTTCCACCGCCTGCACCGTACGTAACGCTCATAAAAGCAGGATGGAGCTTGGCTATCTCTTCTGCCGCCGCCTCTACACTCTCAAAAGCCGTATCCGTCTTTGGTGGAAACACCTCAAACGACAAGGACAATTTGTCATCTTTTAAAAGGTTTATCAGTTTCATATCTGCACCTCTCCTGCTGTGATTTACACAAATAATTATACACCGCATCGTGCATTAAATCAAGAAAATATACAAATTCTCGTCTTTTTGCATATATTTATATTTCGTGAATATACAACATCTAAAAAGTTATACAAAAATGTATTTTTTTGTTGACATCATCGCTTTAAAGTGGTATAATATTTCAAAATAATCAAACACTGTGAAAAGGAAAAAGTAAGGCTATTCTTTCTTCAGAGAGTCGGCGGTTGCTGCGAGCCGATGAAGGATCTTTTTACGAACTCGCCTTGGAGTGGTTGCTCTGAACAAACGTCGGTTTTAGTAGGACAAACGGAGCCCTACCGTTAACTTGGGAAGCGATTGTTATGTCGCGTTGAGTGGCTGTTAAGACAGCAAAAAGAGTGGTACCGCAAGATTAATATCTATATGATACTGATCCTGTCTCTTTGTTATAAGAGACAGGATTTATTTTTAATAATTTCAAAGGGGACTTTATTATGCTGACTTTGGATAAAGTTTTTAACGCTTCCGTTGTTCTTAAAAATATTATTCGTGAAACTCCGCTTGCGAGAGCTGCTTCTATTGCTCCCGAGTGCACCCTATATCTAAAACCCGAAAACCTTCAAAACACGGGTTCTTTTAAGCTTCGCGGTTCGGGATATAAAATAGCAACTCTATCCGACGAAGAAAAGCAGAAGGGTGTTATTGCCTGTTCCGCAGGAAATCACGCACAAGGCGTTGCGCTTGCGGCATCCAAATGTGGTATTCCCTCTCTTATATGCCTTCCCGACAGCGCCCCGATTTCCAAGGTAGAGGCTACCAAGGGCTACGGTGCACAGGTTTGTCTGGTAGAAGGCTGCTATGACGATGCATACAACAGAGCGTTGGAGCTAAAGGATGAAAAGGGATACACTTTTGTTCACCCCTTTGACGACGAGGATGTAATCGCAGGACAAGGAACAATTGCACTTGAGGTAATGAACGACCTCGATGACATTGATGCCGTTATCGTTCCTATAGGCGGCGGCGGACTCATTTCCGGTATCGCATATACAATCAAGTCTATTCGCCCCAACATAAAGGTTTACGGTGTTCAGGCAGCGGGAGCACCAAGTATGTTCAACTCTATAAACAACGGTGCTATCGAGTCGCTTGACCGAGTTTCCACCATAGCAGACGGTATTGCGGTCAAAAAACCCGGCGAACACACCTTTGACCTTATCAATAAATACGTTGACGACATAGCACTTGTCTCTGAAGATGAAATTGCTTCTGCAATTCTCACTCTCATTGAAAAGCAAAAGATGGTTGCTGAAGGTGCGGGCGCTGTTTCTGTTGCAGCCGCTATGTTCAACAAGTTCCCTCTCGCTGGAAAAAGAGTCGTGAGCATCGTTTCAGGCGGTAACATCGACGTTACAAGTCTTTCGAGAGTTATCGAACGCGGTCTTATGAAATCAGGTCGCTCGAGCAGCTTGCTTATCGAGCTTATCGACAAACCCGGTCAGCTCAAAGACGTTTCCCGTATTATTGCAGAATGCGGCGGTAACGTTACAAGTGTACATCACGAGCGCGGAAACACCGAAAGTGTTAACGGCTGTTATCTTAGAATCGCGATGGAAACAAGAAACTACGAACACGTAAATCAAATCACAGAGGCACTTCGCAGTGAAGGCTTCAAGATTGTGTAAAGGAGTTTACCTATGAGTAAGATTATACATACAACAAACGCTCCCGACGCTATCGGTCCTTATTCACAGGCTATTTGCACCGGAAATCTGGTATTTACTTCCGGTCAGATTGCAATAAACCCCAAAACCGCCAACGTCGAAGCAACCACCATTGAGGAACAGACCGAACAGGTTTGCAAAAATCTTGCCGCAGTACTTGAAGCGGCAGGAAGTTCTTTGGAAAAGGTTGTTAAAACTACCTGCTTTTTGAAAAATATGGAAGACTTCGCTGCTTTCAATTCGATATACGGGAAATACTTCGTTTCAAAGCCTGCACGCTCCTGTGTTGCGGCAAAGCAACTACCGAAAGACGTTTTGGTGGAAGTGGAAGTAATTGCAGAAATACAGTAAGTGAGGTCTAACGCAATGATGGATGTAAGCAAATACAGTACAGGGTACTATCCTGCACCCGATAAATGTCTTGACTGGGTGAAAAAGGATCACATAGAAAAAGCTCCGTTATGGTGCAGCGTTGACCTTCGCGACGGAAACCAGAGCCTTGTTATACCGATGAGCCTTGAGGAAAAGCTTGAATTCTACAAAATGCTTCTCAAGGTTGGATTTAAAGAAATAGAGGTCGGCTTCCCTGCCGCTTCTGAAACAGAGTATGAATTTCTCCGCACACTTATCGACAACAAGATGATTCCTGATGATACTGCCGTTCAGGTTTTGACACAATGCCGTGAGCATATCATACGCAAAACCTTTGAAGCCTGCAAAGGCGCTCCCAATGCTATAATCCACTTTTACAACTCGGTCAGTGTTGCGCAGCGTGAGCAGGTGTTCAGAAAATCCAAGGAAGAGATAAAGCAGATTGCCATTGACGGTGCAAAGCTTGTTAAAAAGCTTGCAAGCGAATATGAAGGCAACTTCCGCTTTGAATATTCCCCAGAAAGCTTTACAGGAACAGAGCCCGAGTATGCTCTTGAGGTTTGCAATGCAGTTCTTGATGTTCTCGAGCCTTCAGAGGACAACAACGTTATTATAAATCTTCCTGTAACGGTTGAAATGAGCTTGCCTCACGTCTACGCAAGTCAGGTTGAGTACATGAGCAAAAATCTTAAATACCGCGAACACGTCACAGTTTCACTTCACCCACACAATGACAGAGGCACAGGCGTTGCAGATACAGAGCTTGCTTTGCTTGCAGGTGCGGACAGAGTTGAAGGAACATTGTTTGGAAACGGTGAACGTACGGGTAACGTTGACGTTATAACACTTGCGATGAATATGTATTCGCACGGTGTTGACCCGAAGCTTGATTTTTCGGATATGCCCGAAATTGTAAAAGTATATGAAAAATGCACACGTATGCACGTATACGAGCGTTCTCCCTATGCAGGAGCTTTGGTATTTGCGGCCTTCTCCGGAAGTCACCAGGACGCTATTGCAAAAGGTATGAAGTGGAGAGAAGAAA
This sequence comes from Oscillospiraceae bacterium, assembly GCA_045531755.1. GTDB lineage: Bacteria > Bacillota > Clostridia > Oscillospirales > Ruminococcaceae > UBA11540. Next base: position 7,999 of record JAZSEP010000001.1, read on the forward strand.
AATCGCTTCATCAATGGACCGTGCCTTATATTCCGATTGACCCGAAGGACATCAACCGTACGTACGATGCCGACGTTATCCGCGTTAATTCCCAGAGCGGAAAGGGCGGCATAGGTTATCTGCTTGAACAGACCTACGGTTACGTGCTCCCTGCAGGAATGCGCGAGCATCTCAGCTATCTGTGCAAAGGTGTTTCCGACGTGGAACACAGAGAGCTTAAGGTCAGCGACGTTTCTGATATATTCCACGAGCATTACTTTAACCACAACAATCCTGTTGAAATTCTTGACATTCACTTCAAAAAGAACAACGGCAGGCTTGAGGGCGACATCACAATGTTGCAAAATTCTGTTGAATCTACCGTTCATTCTTCAGGAAACGGTTCGCTCGACGTAATCAGCAATGCGTTGAAGGCGTTTACCAAAACAGCCTACAAGCTCAAGGTATACACCGAGCACAGTATGCAGGGCGAATGTTCCGAAAGTACTGCGGCGGCATATATCGGTCTTGAGTGGGAAAACGGTGAGATGAGTTGGGGTTGCGGAACCGACACCGACATCATCCGCGCAAGTACAAACGCACTGTTAGGCGCATACAACAACTACATTATCAGCAAAGGAGTATAAGCTATGGGTATGACAATGACACAAAAGATTCTTGCCGCTCATGCAGGTCTTGAATCTGTGAGCGCGGGGCAGCTCATAAATGCTAAGCTTGATTTCGTTTTGGGTAACGACATCACAACTCCCGTTGCTGTAAACGAATTCAAAAAAGCCGGCTTTAACAGCGTATTCGACAAAGACAGGGTGGGCATCGTTCTTGACCACTTTGTTCCCAACAAGGATATAAAAGCCGCAGAGCAATCAAAGCAATGCCGCGAATTTGCCTGCGAGCATTGTGTGAGCCACTTCTACGACGTTGGTAAAATGGGCATTGAACACGCTCTTCTCCCCGAACAAGGCGTTGTTTGTGCAGGAGATTGCATTATAGGCGCTGACAGCCACACCTGTACATACGGTGCATTGGGTGCCTTTTCCACAGGTGTCGGAAGCACAGATATGGCGGCAGGAATGGCAACGGGAATGGCTTGGTTCAAGGTTCCTGCGGCAATCAAATTCGAGCTCACGGGAAAGCTCCCCAAAGAGTGCAGCGGTAAGGACCTTATCCTTTCCATAATCGGTGACATCGGCGTTGACGGTGCTCTGTACAAGAGTATGGAATTTGCAGGTGACGGCGTTGCAACACTCTCGATGGATGACCGCTTGTGTATCTGCAATATGGCAATTGAAGCAGGCGCAAAAAACGGTATCTTCCCCGTTGATGAAACAACCATCAGGTATATGACGGGACGCACCGAAAGAACCCCCGTGATTTATACCGCAGACGATGATGCCGAATACGAGAAGGTTATCAAGATTGACCTTTCCAAGATAGTTCCTACTGTAAGCTGTCCGCATCTTCCCGAAAACACAAAGCCTGCCTCTACACTTTCTGATATTAAAATTGATCAGGTTGTTATCGGAAGCTGTACAAACGGCAGAATGGAAGATATGGAAACCGCTTTCCGAATATTAAACGGCAAAAAGGTTGCCGACGGTGTCCGTTGCATTATCATTCCCGGCACTATGCAGATTCTCAGAGAATGTGTTGAACGCGGATACGTTACCGCCTTCATCGACGCCGGTGCAGTTGTTTCAACTCCTACCTGCGGACCCTGCCTCGGCGGCTATATGGGCATTCTTGCTGCAGGCGAAAGATGTATCGCTACTACCAACCGCAACTTCGTTGGCAGAATGGGACACGTGGACAGCGAGGTTTATCTTGCAAGTCCTGCAACCGCTGCTTCAAGTGCTATTACAGGCTTCATCACCGCACCGACGGAGGTTTGATTATGAACACTAAAGGACTTGTTTTTAAATATCCCGACAACGTTGACACAGACGTTATAATCCCTGCTCGCTATCTTAATACTCCGAAAGCCGAAGAGCTTGCGCTTCATTGTATGGAGGATATTGACAGTGAGTTTGTAAAAAAGGTTCAGCCCGGCGACGTTATGGTTGCAGGTTGGAATTTTGGCTGTGGCTCTTCAAGAGAGCACGCTCCCCTTGTTATCAAGACCTGCAAAACGGGTTGTGTAATCGCAAAGAGCTTTGCGAGAATATTCTATCGCAACGCTATAAATATTGGTCTTCCTATTTTGGAATGTCCCGAAGCAGCTGAAGAAATCAATGCAGGTGATGAAGTAAGCGTTGATTTTGACACAGGCATAATCACTGATATCACTACCGGAAAAACCTATAAGGCAGAGCCTTTTCCTCAGTTTATTCAGAACATCATCAAAAAAGGCGGTCTTTTGGCTTCCTTGAAAGAAGATTGAGGTGGAAAATATGAAAAAGAATATAGCAGTCATCAGAGGTGACGGAATCGGCCCCGAAATAGTCAACGAAGCGCTGAAGGTGCTTGATAAAGTCGCCGAGGTTTATGGGCACGAGTTTACATACACAGATGCTGATATGGGCGGATGTGCAATCGACAAATGGGGTGACCCACTTCCCAAAGAAATGCTTGACCGTTGCATAAATTCCGACAGCGTTCTTCTCGGTGCAGTGGGTGGTCCTAAATGGAACGGAGTTCCCGGTGACAAGCGTCCCGAAAAGGGACTTCTCAGGCTTCGCGCTGAGATGGGAGTGTACAGTAACAACCGACCTGCAAAAATCTGGCCACAGCTTGCAAGTGCTTCCCCACTCAAAGAAGCTATTGTCAAAAAAGGAATTGATTTTATAATAGTGCGCGAGCTTATCGGCGGAATTTATTTTGGTGAGCACAAAACAGAGGTTGTTGGAAATGAAAAAAAATCAACCGACATTTTGAGCTATACCGAAAGCGAGATTGAGCGCATAGGCCGTATCGGTTTTGAAACCGCACGTAAGAGAAATAAAAAGCTCTGTTCTGTTGAAAAGAGCAACGTGCTTGACACGAGCAGGCTTTGGAACGCTGTTATGCACAGACTTGCAGCCGAGTATCCGGACGTCGAGCTTACCGATATGCTCGTTGACAACTGTGCTATGCAGATTGTAAAGGACCCTTCTCAGTTTGACGTTGTCGTTACAGAAAATATGTTTGGTGATATTCTTTCTGACGAAGCGTCAATGATAACAGGCTCTATTGGAATGATTCCTTCCTCAAGTCTTGGTAAAACCTCTTGCGGATTGTATGAACCCATTCACGGTTCTGCTCCCGACATTGCAGGAATGGATATCGCAAACCCCATAGGAACCATCCTTTCTGCAGCTATGATGCTCCGTTACAGCTTTGACCTTCCTGCAGAAGCCGACAGCATTGAAAATGCAGTATCTGCAGTACTCGACCAAGGCTATCGAACAGCAGACATTATGCCTTCTGACGAAGCAGAGGCTTCCGCTTGTAAGAAAATCGGTTGTTCCCAAATGGGTAAATTAATAGTTGAAAATATAAGGAAAGAAAGATAAAATGATATTATCAGGTGCAGATATTATTGTTCGCACTTTGATTGAACAAAAGTGCGACGTTGTCTTCGGTTATCCCGGAGGGCAGATTCTTAATGTTTATGACTCTCTATACAAATATCAGGACGAGCTAAGACACGTCCTCACAGCACACGAGCAAGGAGCCGCGCACGCGGCTGACGGCTATGCACGTGCCACAGGTAAGGTTGGTGTTGTTATCGCAACGTCCGGCCCCGGTGCTACAAACCTGGTAACGGGAATTGCAACAGCATATCTTGACTCTATTCCCCTTGTTGCCATCACAGGAAACGTACCCAGCTATCAGATAGGTACCGACAGTTTCCAGGAGATTGATATTACAGGTATAACCCTTCCTATCACAAAGCACAACTTCTTTGTCGGTTCTATCGATAAGTTGGCAGACACCATTCGCGAGGCATTCAAGCTTGCGAAATCCGGACGTCCCGGTCCTGTTCTTATTGACGTGCCGAAGGATATCCAGATGGCTATGTACGATTACGAGCCTCTTCCTCCTGTTGAAGCTGATGCAAGTGAGCCTGCAAAGGAAATCCGTATCCAGGAAGCTGCCGAGTGCATTAACGCATCACAGCGTCCCTACATATATTTTGGCGGCGGTATGATAACCTCGGGAGCTCAAAAGGAAATGCTCGAGCTCGCTGAAATGCTTGATGCCCCTATCGGATGTTCCTTGATGGGTATTTCGGGTGTTCCCACCGACCATCCGAGATTTCTCGGAATGCAGGGTATGCACGGACACTACGCATCGTCTATGGCTATGCACAACGCAGACTGTATAATCTCGCTCGGCGTAAGATTTAACGACAGAGTTACGGGTAACCGCTCAAAA
>JAZSEP010000097.1:0-8953 GCA_045531755.1 Oscillospiraceae bacterium
GAAGAAGTGTATGCCAAACTTTCTGACTATAACGGACCTGCCGATTGTGTAGTGGATTTTTCAAGTCATCTCGCAACCAAAGAACTTCTTAACTACTGTATAAGCAGAAAGCTCCCTGTTGTCATTGCAACTACCGGTCACACGAAGGAAGAAAACGACCTGATTGAAAAAGCCGCTGACAAAATTCCAGTATTTTTCTCGGCAAATATGTCTCTTGGTGTTGCTTTGCTCGCATCGCTTGCAAGAACTGTGGCGAAAACAATGAGCGGTGCAAATATAGAGATAGTTGAAAAGCATCACAACCGTAAGATTGACGTTCCAAGCGGAACAGCGCTTCTTATTGCTAAGGAAATAAAGCAAGAGCTTCAAGACTATGATATTCTTGTTGGCAGAAGCGACAATGGCAAGAGACCGGAAAAAGAAATAGGAATCCACTCATTGCGTCTTGGAAACATTGTGGGCGAACACGAGGTTATTGTTGCAACTGACTCTCAGGTTATTACTTTGAAGCATGAAGCACAAAGCAGAGCTCTTTTTGCAGAAGGCGCACTTGATGCGGCACGTTTTATCTGTACAAAGCAACCCGGACTGTACAGTATGAAGGATTTAGTAAAATAACTTTTTGTAGGTGGAACGAATGTACACACAAAACAACCTCTTTTTAAATGAAAAAGGACATCTTTCTTTCTGCGGAATTGATACGGTTTCGCTTGCTCAAAAGTATGGCACGCCGCTTTATCTTTTGGACGAAGAGGGAATCCGCGAACGTTGCAGAACCTATCGCGATGCAATGAAAAAGTATTTTGGGGAAGGATCAATGCCTCTTTTTGCAAGCAAAGCCCTTTCCTTTAAAAGAATATATGAAATAATCAATGAAGAGGGAATAGGTACCGATATCGTTTCTTCCGGTGAATTGTATACTGCCATGAAGGCTGGCTTTCCGATGGAAAAAGCTTATTTTCACGGAAATAATAAAACAAGCTTCGATATACAGTATGGTATGGATTGCAAAATCGGTTATTTTGTGTGTGATAACGAGTGGGAGATTAACGAGATAAATTCAGAGGCGGAAAAAAGAGGAATCAAGCAAAAGGTTCTTTTAAGACTCAGCCCCGGGATTGACCCGCACACCCATAAGTCTATTTCTACCGGTAGGGTTGATTCAAAATTCGGTGTTGCTATAGAAACGGGACAAGCTGAAAAGTTTGTTAGATACGTTTTAGGGCTTCCGAACATTGAGCTTATGGGCTTTCATTGTCATATAGGCTCACAGATTTTTGAATTTACTCCATTTATCGATGCTGCAAATATAATGCTTGATTTTATTGCTAAGATAAACAACGAGCTCGGATTTGCAACAAGGGTACTGAATTTGGGCGGTGGAATGGGTATCAGATATCTCGATGAGCATCCTCAAATAGATTATGCTGAAAATATAAAGCTTATTGCCCAACTCATGAAGAGTAAGTGTGCAGAGCTTAGTATCGATATGCCTGATATTTTGATGGAACCTGGTAGAAGCATCGTTGCTGATAACGGAATTACCTTGTACACAGTTGGCGGAATTAAAGAGATCACAGGCTTTAAAAACTATGTCTCTATTGATGGCGGTATGCCTGATAATCCACGTTATGCGTTATATCAGTCCCCGTACACTGTAGTGAACGCCACAAAAGCTGACTGTCCTGCTGATTATGTATGTACTATCGCGGGAAGATGCTGTGAAAGCGGCGACCTGATACAAGAGGACATAAAACTTCAAAAGCCGGATAAAAACGATATCCTTGCGGTTTTAGGTACAGGCGCTTATAATTATTCGATGGCTTCAAACTACAATCGAATTCCAAAACCACCTGTTGTTCTTATCAATAAGGACGGAAAAGACTATGTTGCCGTAAAAAGAGAAACGTTTGAAGATGTTGCTCGTAATGACGTATAAAAGAGAAAACCCTGCTGATTTTTCAGCAGGGTTTATTGTTTTAAAATATACTGTTTCCAAAGCAATCTATGCCAACGATTAGGGGGAAGTTATCAAACTCGAGCTTTTTAACCGATTCACAACCAAGAGATTCGAAAGCGACAACTTCACAACTCTTAATGCAACGTGCCGCCAAAGCACCGGCTCCGCCCAATGCGCAGAGATATATGGCTTTGTTGCGAATTATTGCATCAATTACAGCTTTGTTTCTTGGTCCTTTTCCAATCATCGCCGAAAGCCCTAAATCCAAAAGCTTAGGAGCGTAAAGGTCCATTCTGCTTGACGTCGTAGGTCCGCAGGAGCCTATAGGCATATTGGGTGGTCTTTCCGTCGGACCTGCATAATAGATAACTGAATCCTCGATAGGAAAGGGGAGAGGCTCGCCGTTTTCGAGCAGAGAAGCAAGCTTTTTATGCGCAGCATCGCGTGCAGTGTAGACAGTACCGCTCAGAAGAATGCGGTCTCCGCATTTTAAATCGGGAATGATACTTCGCAATTGATTGGTATTGACTATCATGGAAATTTAATTGAACCACCTTTTTAATAACTCAAGGAAATCAGGTTTCTTCTTCTTTTTTCGTATAAATATCTTTTTTGAAGGAGAAGGGACGGTGGGTTGAAGTATGCCGCGGTCCTTTGCTACGCCGTCTTTAACATAGTCTTCGGTTAGCGGCTGCTCAAAAAAAGTTAGCTACATCTTCACGAGGAATCTGTTCAGAGTGGTTTGTCTGCATCTGAACTATGATATTGGACTTCTTCTTTTTGTCTTCAGGAATATAAGCGTTAAGCTTGGATTTTGCAATTTCAATGGAATTATTGAGAGTGTCAAGCTGTATTTCGATCGTTGTCATTGTAGTGTGGAGAGATTCCTTGAGATCTACAATGTTTTGTTTGAGCTCGTCAAGATCGTTGTCAAAGGTTTCAGCTGCAGTTTTTGTATCAAGATCCAAAGACTCAGCTTTATTCTTTGCTTTGTCGATAATGTCGCCTGCGTTCTTCTCGGCTTCAAGCATAACGTTGCCGATTCGGGTGGCAACCTCATCGTACTTTTTGCTCTTTTCTTCGAGCTCTATTGCTGCATTGCGCAAACGCTTTTTCTCCGCGAGTTCCATTTCAAACTCACGGTTCTTTCTGTCTATAATGTCATTCTTTTGACGAATAATGTCATTGAGCTCGCTGACCTTACCGGTGAGTTGATCAATAACGCTTTTTTCATCCTCGATGCGCTTTTCGAGAAGTTGCATCTTTGTTTCAAATTCGTCAAGCTGGGTTCTGAGAGATTGTCTTTCTTCGGAAAGGGCGTTAACTCTGTTGTTGAGATTTTGCTCCACTTCCAACGCGGTTTTGTTAGTAGCATCGATATAGTCGAGGACATCTTTTTTGTCAAATCCAAACAGTTGATTTTTAAAGATTCGCTCGTTATCCATGTAGTTCACCGTCTTTCAAAAATCTATATAGATATATAATAACATTTTACTTGAGCAAAAACAAGGGCTTTAGGAGTTTTTATGTAAAAATATCAAAGTTTGAGAATATTATTGTCAATCATAGACTGTAAAGCGAGCATTACTCCGATTTTCGCACTGTAATACGTGAGTCCGCCTTGCATCCAAACGGCGTAGGGTTCTCTTAACGGCGCGTCAGCAGAAAGCTCGATAGAGGCTCCCATATTGAAAGCGCCTGCCGCCATAATGACCTGGCTGTCGTATCCCGGCATATCCCAGGCTTCCGGTGCAACGAAGGAATCGACAGGGGAACCCTTTTGTATTCCTTGACAAAAAACAATAAGCGCTTCTGGAGTATTCAACTTTATCGACTGGATGATGTCGGTTCTGTATTCGTCAAATTTAGGTGTAACGTCATATCCGATAAGCTCGAACATTCTTGCGGAAAGCACAGCGGTTTTAAGCGCTTCACCGACTACAACAGGAGAAAAGAAAAGACCCATAAGCATATTCTTGGTTTGTCCTAAAGAACAACCTACTTCCTTTCCCATACCCGGGGAGGTGAGTCTATAAGAACACCTCTCGACAAGAGAAGCTTTTCCGGCAATATAACCGCCTGTTACCGCAATACCACCGCCTGGGTTTTTGATTAGCGAGCCTACAATCAGGTCAGCGCCAACCTGCGTTGGCTCAAGCTCTTCGCAGAACTCACCGTAACAGTTGTCAACAACTATGTAAGCGTTGGGATTTTTGGATTTTACAACTTCGGCCAGTCTTTGAATCTTATTGATTGTCAGACTTGGACGAAGAGAATATCCTCTTGAACGTTGAACGTAAACAATTTTGCAGTCGGCAACCTTTTCTTCGATCTCTTCGAGGTTTAAATCCCCGTTCGGCAGAAGGTCAACCTGGTCATATGCTACGCCGAAATCCCTCAAAGATCCGTTGTCAGAGCCTCTAATACCTATAACTTCTTCCATAGTGTCGTAGGGGTTACCGGTAACGGAAAGCATCGTATCGCCGGGACGAAGGACGCCAAAGAGAGCTACAGACAGCGCGTGTGTTCCCGAAACAAAGTTGTGACGCACCAAAGCGTCTTCTGCACCGAAAACCTCGGCAAATACCGCATCGGTAACGTCGCGTCCTCGATCACCATAACCATAACCGCTTGTAGGAACAAAATGCGACTCGCTGATGCCGTTATTTATAAATGCCGATAAAACCTTTTCTTGATTGTATTGCTTAATAGCTTCAATGCGCTCAAAAACGTCTCTACAATCGTTCTCAGCCTGTTTTGCGAGTTGTTTTACATTTTCTGAAATGTTGTTAAAATAAGCCATTTTTAGTCCTTTCGCACAGTGAGCTGTGCCCAAGCTGCGCTTTTTTCAAATCCGATTTTTTTATAAAATTGTGCTACTTTATCATTGTCAGCAAAAACATATAGCGTGCTTCTGCTGAATTCTTTTGAAACAAATTGCAGAAGGGAAGAGGCGTATCCCATGCTTCTGTATTCTTTACTTGTTGCAAGACATCCAATTATTGTGCTCTTCGGAGAAAGACACATAATTTCAATTGCAGAAGCTAAAACACCGTCTTTTTTAATTCCAAATATGAAGCTTTGCTGCTTTCGGATACGGCAGTTCATGTCATAATTAAAATCAGAAAAGTCAAGGCTTTTCATTTTTTCGGGAAAAGATTCTTTAAAAAGACAAAAAACATCATAAAGGTTTATATCTTTACAGATTTCGCCCGTAAAAGATATAGTATTTTGATATTCTGTACCATTTAAAATCTCTCCAAATGCCGTATTTATAGGAGTTAAAACTAATTTGTCAAGGTTTTTAACATTACAGTTATTATAGTTTAAAAATTTAAAATTTCCCCAAAAATCAATAAACTGCGCTAATTCTTCAACGTCTTTTTCGGCTTTTATGCAGAGATTAAACGTATCATTTACAAAACACAGATTTCCGCACAACGACTCTTCACAATCATATATATTCCAAAAGAAACCTGTACGATTTTGAGAGTGTATCCTATACAAAAACGAGTTTATAGTTCCGTATACGTTGTCAAAATCGCAAGCTGAAAAATACTCGTTTTCTAAAATTTCATTATCAACAAAGCATATCATTGTTTTTGCATTTCTTCTACAAGTTTTGTTGCAAGTTCTAATGTTGCTGCGATATCCGACTTTTGAAGGACACAGCTTGAGCTATGCAGATATCTGCAGGGCATGGACATAGCAACAGTCCTGACACCGCAGCGCGATTTATGGACAACCTGGGAGTCGTTTCCGCCTGCTACCTTTGTTTTTGGTTGTGCTTTTATATTATTTTTTTCTGCTGTTTCGAGAGTAAGCTTATATAACTCTCTATCGTAGACAGTGCCACGATCCATAAAGGATATAACCGGACCTTTTTTAAGTTTACAAACTTCATCATCAGGCTCCACACCTGCAATATCTGCAGCAGTTGTGGTCTCAAGAACAATTGCAAACTCAGGATTTACGCTAAACGTTGCAACGGTGGCTCCACGAGCCCCCACTTCTTCCTGAGTAGTAAATACAAAGTAGGTATCGTATTCAATTTCAGACTGCAGCATCTTTATCATAACTGCGCAACCTGCGCGGTCATCAAGAGCCTTTCCTTTTATAAATCCGTCACCAAACTCTACAAAATCAGAATCAAAAACTGCTCTGTCACCGATAGAAACGTATTTTAGCGCTTCCTCTTTACTTTTTGCTCCTATATCAATGTATAAGCTATCAGTTTCAGGGAAATTTTTCTCTTGGTCTTTTTTGAGGAAGTGAACGGGCTTTGAGCCGATGACGCCAAACAGCTTGTTATCACCAACTACAACGCGCTTTCCAAATAAAGCGCCGCTGCATATACCGCCAACGTTTGCAAATTTCAAATAACCTTTATCGGTTATATTGGTGATAATAAAACCAACCTCATCCATGTGAGCGCATATCATAACCTTGTGGTTGGCGGCATTTTTGCCTTTTTTGAATGCAATTATATTTCCGAGTGCATCAATGCTATATTCACAGTAATCCTTAATTTCGTCTATGATTACCGAGGCAATCTTTGATTCATCACCAGAAGCACCGTTTACAAGCGAAAGCTTCCTTATAAGGTTTATCATTTTGACGCCTCCTCACACACAAATTCACAAATAAGATTTGCAACTGCTTCAACATCATTAACGTCAAGCATCTCTACAGGCATATGCATATACTTCAGCGGAATTGAAACTATAGCAGTTTTAACACCTCGTCCGCTGACCGTTATGTCATCTGCGTTGGTGCTTGTCTTGCCTCCACAAACCTCAAGAGTGTATGGAATATCGTTGTTTTTAGCAGTTTCAATAAGACCGTCAGACATTTCCTTGGACAAACAAGGAGAAATGCATATCATAGCACCTGAGCCAAGATCGGAACACTTTGTTGAATCACAGTCAGGTGACGTACCGAATGAAACGTCAACAGCTATAGCGTGAGTAGGAGCAACAGCATAGCTTGAAACTGCAGCACCTTGTCCACCTGTTTCCTCACGTGTACTTAAAACTACGGAAAGTCCGCAATCGGCATTTCTATCCTTAATCATCTTTGCAGCCTTGATAACAGCCGCACAACCCGATCGGTCATCCATAAAACTGCCTGTTATTGCATCTCCAAGCATATCGACAGGGGAGAGCTCTAAGGTGATTCTGTCGCCTGTTTTGACAAGTTTTTCCGCCTCTTCTTTAGAGTAGCCTATATCAATATAGATTTTATCCATTTCCGGAACAGAATCCTCTTTTTGAAGGTGGGGAGGAGTACTGCAAATAAATCCGACGAGCTTTTTTTCACCCCAAACATTTACCTGTGCGGTGGGCAGAGTCCTTCTGTCGATACCGCCAACGGAATCTACGTGAATAAAGCCTTTATCATCAATATACCTAACAATCATACCAATTGAATCGATATGTGCATCAAGCAGAAAATGTTTTTTATTTTCTTTTGGTTTTATAACTGTGGCCACAACGTCGCCCAAAGGGCTTGTTTTAACCGTCGAGAAACCTTCAAGCAAAGTCGTAGCAACAGATGCAGCATCGTTTTCTGCTCCCGAAACACCGTTTGCAACGCAAAGCTGTTTTATCATATTTTTAATATCCATTTTGTCACCTCAAAGTTCACAAACAAGTTTTTTAAAGTGCTTTCCGCGTTCTTCGAAATTGGGATAACAATCGAAGCTTGCAGATGCAGGAGAAAGAGAAACAATGTCTCCTTCGATAGAAACTTCTTTTGCCGCTTTTACAGCTTCGGGAATGTCGGAAGCTCTGATTATTTCGGGAAATCCGTTATACTCGGATGAAGATCTCACAGCATCTTCAATCTTTTGAGCAGTTGCACCGCACAGAACAAGCTTTTTAACATACTTGAGTATATACGGTACAAGCGGCTCAAACGGTATTTTTTTATCGTATCCGCCTGCAATGAGGACGATGGGCTTGCCAAAAGATATGAGTCCTGCAATTGCTCTTGTAGGGCTCGTGGCAATGGAATCGTTGTACCATTTTACACCGTCAAGTTCACGAACGAATTCAATTCTGTGTTCAACACCGCCAAAGTTTTTGGCAACTTCATGCATAGTTTCGGGAGTTACAAAATCGCTGACAGCAGCTATAGCAGCAAGGAAGTTTTCTACGTTGTGCATACCGGGAATTCTGATGTCATCTTTATTAAAAAGTTCTGTTGAAGTATAGCCGGAATTAAGAACTAAATTTCCGCTTTGATTGAGATAGGTTCCTTTATCAACCTTTGAATTACGGCTGAAATAGACGGTTTTTCCACGTGTGAGTGTAGAAAAGCTCATTGTGATATCATTGTCAGCATTAAGCACGGTTTTGGAAAATGCGTTTTGATGAAGAAAGATGTTTTTCTTGGAATCGATATATTCCTGCATGTCCTTGTGCATATCAAGGTGATTAGGTGCGAGGTTTGTAACAACCGCAACGTCGGGGGATTTTCTCATAGAAATCAGCTGAAAGCTCGAAAGCTCAACCACTGCAAAATCATCTGGAGTTATAGTTTCGATTATAGGTAGCAACGCTCTTCCGATATTTCCGCCCAAATGCACGGTGTAGCCTTGCTTTTTAAGCATTTCAGATATTAGTGTGGTGGTTGTTGTTTTTCCGTCGCTGCCCGTGACCGCAATGGTTTTGCAAGGACAAAGGTCAAAGAAAACTTCCAATTCAGAGGTCACAACTATACCCATTTCACAAGCTTTCTGTAATTCGGGAATGTGGTAGTAGACACCAGGTGCACGAAAAACAATGTCACATTCAAAGATTGCATCGAGGTATGTTTCACCAAGAGAAAGATTTGCTCCTGCAAACTCGAATTCATCTGCAAGAGTGCCTACCTGCTCACGGGTCTTTTTATCGCAAAGAGTAACATCAATCCCCTTTTTCAGAAACAGGCGGATAGTATCGTTGTTTGTTACACCTGTTCCGATAAAGGCAACTTTTTTATCTTTTATAT
>JAZSEP010000062.1:0-1646 GCA_045531755.1 Oscillospiraceae bacterium
GTAAGACGCGAATGCCCAAATCCAGGCGACGTTGTTATTTTGCTTGGCGGAAGAACGGGCAGGGACGGTTGCGGCGGTGCTACCGGCTCATCAAAATCCCATAACTTAAGCTCCCTTGAAAGCTGTGGGGCAGAGGTACAAAAGGGCAACGCACCCGAGGAAAGAAAGCTCCAACGCCTTTTCAGAAACCCCGAAGCGTCACGCCTCATTAAAAGATGCAACGACTTTGGCGCGGGCGGTGTATCGGTTGCAATAGGCGAGCTTGCCGACGGTCTTGATATTGACCTTAACGCAGTTCCCAAAAAATATGAAGGTCTTGACGGCACGGAGCTTGCGATAAGCGAGTCGCAGGAAAGAATGGCGGTTGTCATCGAGAAAGAAAACGTTGACCGCTTCCTCGAGCTTGCAAAGAGCGAAAACCTTCAGGCGTGTCCCGTTGCCGAGGTTCAGGCAGAGCCAAGGCTCGTTATGTACTGGAACGGCAAGGCTATCGTTGACATCAGCCGTGAATTCTTAAACTCCAACGGTGCAGACAAGCACATCGACGTTGTCGCTTCCAAGCCCGCTCTCGTCGAGAAAAAGGTTGAGGGAAGCTTTACAGATAACTACAAGGCTCTTGCAGGCGACTTAAACGTTTGCTCCAAGCGCGGTCTTTCCGAGAGATTTGACTCCACCATCGGCGCAGGTACAGTTCTGATGCCCTTTGGCGGTAAAAATCAGCTCACTCCTATTCAGGCGATGGTACAGAAAATCTCGGTTGAGAAAAAGCACACCGACGATTGTTCGCTTATGAGCTGGGGCTACAACCCCTTTATCACAGAGCAGAGCCCCTATCACGGCGCGTATATGGCGGTTGTTGAGTCTGTCTGCAAGCTGATTGCGACGGGCGCTGAGTTTAAAGACGTTTATCTCACGTTCCAGGAGTACTTTGAGCGTCTTGGCAAGGATTCAAGACGTTGGGGCAAGCCCTTGGCGGCACTTTTGGGTGCGTTCAAGGCGCAGATGGAGCTTCAGATAGGTTCTATCGGCGGTAAGGACTCGATGAGCGGAAGCTTTGAAAAGCTTGACGTTCCGCCCACACTCGTTTCCTTTGCTGTTACAACCAACAAAGTTTCTAACATCGTTTCTCCCGAATTTAAAAAGGCAGGAAACCGTGTTATCATTATTACCCCTGAGTTTGACGAGAAAACCAAGCTTCCCGTTACATCTTCCCTGCTCGAAGTCTTTAACAAGGTCACTGAGCTTATGAGAAGCGGAAAGGCTGTGGCTTGTTACACCCCCGGTATTGGCGGTATCGGCGAGGCGGTTATGAAGATGTGCTTCGGTAACGGTCTTGGCTTTGACTTTACTGATATAATGACTGTATACGACATCTTCGGTTACAACTACGCTTCCTTTGTAGTTGAAGTTACAGAAGACGTTGACCCCAAAAACACCATCGGTGTTGTTACAGACAAGGGTGTTATCACTCTCGGTGGCGAAAGCGTTTCTCTTGACGAGCTGCTTGAAATCTATGAAGGCAAGCTTGAGAGCGTATTTAGTTGCAACGTTAAGCCCTCGGGCGCGGCTCCTGTTGAGGATTTCAGCTATTCTGTTGACAAGTGGGCTACTCCCGCTATCAAGGTTGCCAAACCTAAGGTTCTTAT
>JAZSEP010000120.1:0-13800 GCA_045531755.1 Oscillospiraceae bacterium
AGCGCAGTATTATGAAACAGGCGGATATATAAGAACCTGTGATATTGTAGGCGTTGTTGAAGAGTCCAAGGACGGAGTTGTATACTGCACACAAAGAAACAAGTTTTTGAACGGAGATACCGTAGAGGTGCTGAGCCCCAACAAAAAGCCTGTTGAAATACAAATCCAGGGTCTTCAGGACGAATACGGAAACGATATTGAAACTGCAAATCACGCTATGATGAAATTCAGCTTCAAAAGCGATATCCATTTTGAAAAGGGAAGCATTATACGAAAAAATGTGTGACCTGACGCGTTGACAAATCTTTTTTAAAGTGTTATACTATCCTTGTTAAATCGTTGATGAGGGCAGATTTTCTGCATAATTATTTGGAACACACCAGAGAGATTTCGCACTTGCTGGAAGCGAAGTTTGTGAGAAAAATGATTATTACCGCCTCGGAGAGTGTTATAGCCAAAGACACCGTATTCCTGCGTTAAAGGTTTTGAGTGGCGTGTTTTGCACGCAATTTGGGTGGAACCGTGGAGTTTATGCTTCATCCCTTGTTATAGGGATGAAGCTTATTTTTATATTAAGGAGAGTTTTTATGATTAAGGTAAGACTTAGGGGCGATACGATAAAAGAATACGAGTCGCCAATATCTGCTGCAGACGTTGCCAAGGAGCTTGGTATGGGACTTTACAAGGCTGCGTGCGCTTGTACAATAAACGGAGTTGTTTGCGACCTTCGCACTGTTATTAGCGAGGATTGTGAGCTCAATATTCTGACCTTCGATGATGAACAGGGAAGGAAAGCGTTCAGACATACCGCTTCTCACGTACTTGCACAGGCTGTTAAAAGACTTTTCCCCGAAGCAAAGCTTGCTATCGGACCTGCAACCGACAATGGTTTTTATTATGACTTTGACATTGCTAATCCCTTTACAGCTGACGACCTTGTAAAGATAGAGGCTGAAATGAAAAAGATAGTCAAGGAAGGCCTTGCCATTGAGCAGTTTGAACTTGGCGTTGACGAAGCTAAAGAGCTTATGAAGGACGAGCCGTACAAGCTCGAACTTATCGAGGAGCATAGCCAAAAGGGCGACAATTTGAGCTTCTATAAACAGGGTGTGTTCGTTGGCCTTTGCGCAGGTCCTCACCTTATGAGTACTGCACCTGTAAAGGCGTTTAAGCTTACATCCAGCACAGGCGCATATTGGCGCGGCGACTCGAAAAAGGCGATGCTTTGCCGTATATACGCGACTGCATTTACTAAATCTACCGACCTCGAAGAGTATCTTGCGGCAGTAGAAGAAGCAAAGAAGCGCGACCACAATAAATTGGGCAGAGAGCTTGAGCTCTTTACAACAGTTGATTACATCGGTCAGGGACTTCCGATAATGCTCCCCAAGGGTGCAAGAATAATCCAGCTTTTGCAGAGATTTGTTGAAGACGAAGAGCAGAAGAGAGGTTGGCTCCTCACGAAGACTCCCTTCATGGCAAAGAGCGACCTTTATAAGATTTCGGGTCACTGGGATCATTATAAAGACGGTATGTTTGTTCTCGGCGACGAGGAAAAGGATGACGAGGTGTTTGCGCTTAGACCTATGACCTGTCCTTTCCAGTATCAAGCTTATTTGAACCGCAGCCGTTCCTATCGCGACCTTCCTTTGAGATATAACGAAACCTCCACACTCTTCAGAAACGAGGCTTCGGGCGAGATGCACGGCCTTATCCGTGTTCGTCAGTTCACAATCTCAGAAGGACATTTGATGTGCACTCCCGAACAGTTGGAGGACGAATTCAAGGGCTGTCTGGAGCTTGCGATATATATGCTCAAAACCCTCGGACTTTACGAGGACGTTTCCTATAGATTTTCTCAGTGGGACCCCAACGACCGTGAAAAATATATCGGTACCGAGGAGCAGTGGGACGAAGCACAGGGAATTATGTACAGAATTCTCGACAAGCTTGAAATTCCCTACAAGGTTGGTATCGGTGAAGCCGCTTTCTACGGACCGAAGCTTGATATCCAGATAAAGAACGTTCACGGCAAGGAAGATACGCTTATTACCATACAGATAGATCAGATGTTGGCTGAAAAGTTTGGTATGGAATACGTTGACCGCGACGGAACAAAGAAAAATCCTTATATCATACACCGTACGTCTATTGGTTGTTACGAGAGAACACTCGCTCTTCTCATCGAGAAGTATGCCGGTGCATTCCCGTTGTGGCTTGCTCCCACACAGGTTACAATTCTTCCCATCAGCGAACGTCAGCACGAATACGCTCGTGACGTTGCGAGAAAGCTCGAAGGTATGGGCATGAGAATTGAGCTTGACGATAGAAATGAGAAGATAGGATACAAAATCCGCGAAGCACAGCTCTCTAAAGTGCCTTATATGCTTGTTGTCGGCGATAAGGAAATAGAGAACGGACAGGTCGCTGTTCGCTCTCGAAAAGCAGGAGATATGGGTGCTATGTCCGTCGAAGACTTTATGGCTCTTGCGGACGAGGAAATCAAAACAAAGAGAATATAACCTACAAAACGGACGTCGGCAGGGTTCCCACGGGCGTTTTAAAATTTCTTAAAAAAATTTTAAAAACCTATTGACATTTATATTCGACATTTGTACAATATAATTGTAGTTCGACATTTGTTAAATTAGGAGGCTTGATTAAAATGAAAGAAAAAATAGTGCATTTGCCAAATTCCGAGCTTGAGCTTATGATGATAATCTGGGAAGCAGGGGAGCCTGTTTCGAGGATTTACATCGACGAAAAGCTTGAAGGCAAACAGTCTTGGAGTGCTACCACTGTTTTGAATCTTTTGTCAAGACTTGCCGATAAAGGTTTTGTTAAGGTGGAACAGGCACCGCAGGGAAGGATGAATTTGTATTCAGCTCTGATTGGAGAAAAGGAATATATAGAATTCGAGAGCAAATCACTTTTCGGAAGATTCTGCGGCAGAAGCGTTAGCCATCTGATCGCAAATTTATATGAAAACAACAATATCACCGACGACGATATTGAAGAACTGAAAGCATTTATTGAGAGCAAGGGGAGGGAGAAAAAATGACCCGACTTTTTGAGATGATTTTGCAAACAACTGCAGGTGCATCGATTCTTGTTGTATTGGTGCTTTTGCTGATGCTTGCCCTCGGAAAAAGGTATAATCAAAAGTGGCGTTATTGGGTCTGGATGTTTATAGCAATAAGACTCGTTTTGCCTTTTGATATTCCTCACGTTGCTTCGCTTTTCACCTTTTCAATACCCGAGGAAAAGACAGTTATCGCCTATAATCCGGAGAATAACGTCGGCACACAGAATGTACCCGATAAGATAATAATCCCGTCGGATACTACCCAGAATATTGTACAAAATCCGACACAAAATACTCAGCCCGTTATTCCGCCGACTACAGTCACGCCACCTTCAACCAACGATGATATTATCATCCCGATAGTACCGAATGAAGACGTTGTAGACGTAACACCTGTCAAAACTATTTCTTTGACACAGGTTTTTGCAGTTGTCTGGATTTTCGGAGTTTTAGGTTGCATAGCGTGGCATATAGTTATGCACGTCCGTTTTCTCGGCAGAGCGAAGCTTTGGAATCGACCTGTTGCAGAGCCTTGGGCAAACGAAATTTTCAATAACGTTAAAAAAGAAATGGGCATAACTGCGGACGTAAAGCTGTATAGAAACCGTTCTGTTCATTCCCCGATACTTACCGGATTTTTCAAGCCTACCGTGCTCATTCCTACCCGTAATCTGACCGAAAACGACTTGTATATGGTGCTTCGCCACGAGCTCTTGCACTATAAACGTCACGACCTTTGGTATAAGCTTCTGCTCGTTGCGGCAGGCTGCCTGCATTGGTTTAACCCGTTTGTTTGGTTTATGGTAAAACGCGCCGACCGCGACCTTGAAATTGCCTGCGATGAAGCAGTTGTAAAGGGTGAAAGCACAGAGTTCAGAAAAGACTACTGCGAAACAATCCTTCGCATAATCCGTTGCGACAGAGGCAGAAAGCCTGCACTTAGTACAGGTTTCACAACGGGCAAAAAGACGATGAAGAAGCGCTTTGCTTGTGCTCTCGATTCAACGGCAAAAAGAACGGGCGTTATACTTCTTTGCCTCGTACTTTGCGCTACCATAGTTTGCAGTACGTTTATCGCTTGTGATATTACGAAGAATCTCACTCCGCAAGAAATATTTGATTCCATAACCCAAGAAGACATAGACGATGCGATAGCAAATCCCGATGAGTTTACCGAAGAGGAACTACAATACTACGAGTCTATACTCGACCCGTATGAGCATTCGATAGGTGTGTCGGGTGAGGTGTCTTGGAATGACCCATCTGAGATTGTGCGAAAACTTGTAAAATTCTACGAGATTTCTCCTGGTGGTTTTGCGGAATTCTTTAATAAGGTGCAGAATAAAGAGGCGGAAGCTGTTAAGGTTTCGGGAAATCTCATGTTCGTTCCCGCTGATGTGGTGGAAGACCATATCGCCAAAAAGTTTAACATCGACAAGGAAGCCTTCCGCAACGAAGCGTGGCGTTTGGACGAGTATGAATACGTAGAACAGGCATACGCCTTCAATACTGATATGGGCTACGGAGGGTTTTACGACTATTCAATTCTAAAGGTGGAGAAGTCGGGTAATATTTGGAAATTCTATTGTAGCAACAGTTATCCTGTATATTATGGGAACGAAGAGACCTATGAAGAGGATTATGCCGTTATCGTAGTTGAACACAAGGGTGAGAACGATTACAAATTCCTTTGTGCTAAAGGTTTTCACGAAGATAAGTTTGCTTCAGTAAGAGCCAAGTTTGTTTATCCGTTTTCTGAAGGAATCCGTCTATGCGAAGAGACCGACTTCCGTTTTGATGAAACTGTACCACGGGAAAATCGTGACAAAGAGTTCGCATCTCTACTTTGTTATGCAGCAAGAGCAAATAAAGGGCAGTACCAAAATCTTTCTTTTTTAATTAGTGATCGGGATAAAGCGATTGCTGCAATTTCTATGCTCGGTGTCACTACTTATGAGGAAAAGTACAGCGACATTTGGGGAACTTTGGAATATAGGTCAAAACTTTTGCCTTTTGCCAACGAAAATATATTTATACCGAAAGAATGGGTCGAGAGGGCTATAAAGCAGATTTGGGGTGACGATGTCGGAATCGAACATTCCAATTTTTATGCTTGGGAGTATAAGAAGGATGCAGGAATTTATACACCGAAAGGAACCGAAAGCGCAAATATTTATCCGTATATTCACTCCGTAACCAAAACAAAAAACGGATATGTTGCTGAAGTTAGTTATCTCTATACAGGTTACCTGGGCGTGTGGGGAGATACAGAAGGGGAAGCCCGCTCTGTAGATGCTAAGGATTATAGCGATATATTTGCTACTCCAGAAGTTGTAGAGCTTGCAAAAGAACAGACAATCTACAATGTAACTGCAGAGTACGGTAGCGATGGAAAATTGCATCTAAAGTCCAGTGTTAAAAAACGTAACATTATTGATTTGCCTACCGAATCTACGGTTGTAGGTGTTTCGGACGCAGAAAGGTATACTTACTTAGATACGATTTATGTTACAATGACAAACAATGCTTCGGAAGAAATAGAAGTGCCAAGTTACTATTGTTTGCTGAAAGAAACTGAGTACGGATGGGTAAAGGCTGATTTTGACAATGCACCTAATACCACTGATACATCTACAATTAGAAAGAGTGGCGAAAGTTGGACAAATAAACTGTCTCTATACGATTCGTTTGAAAATCTCGAAAGCGGTTACTATTGTCTTGCCATTGGTACAAAGACAAACGGTAATGATGGCGTGATTCCGCTTTTTGTATCAAATAAATTTCATATAGACGATAGAGTTCCAGAGTCTAAGATAGTTGCAGAAGATAGAAATGGAGAAAGTTGGTCGGCTGCCACAATAACTTGGGTTGAATCAGGAATGTACAAGGCTACTTTGTATGTTAACGGAGTTAAAAAGGAATTTAACTTCGCACACTCAAGTATAATACTTCCTGATGGTCTTAGAGGAACCCTTTCTCTTAATGGAAACATTGCTACTATTACAGCGGATTACTGCGGAATGAAAATGGTCGTTGATTTTGATAGAAACACCTTCAATTTGTCGTATGATATCAGCAGTAGTGATATTGACCAAGAACTTGATATAAGTTCAAGTGGCAGATATACGCTATTTTATGCAGGATTTACCGGTGCTGGAGATGCAGGTTACTCAAAGGTTGTCCTCTATGACAAGAATGACAAATCTTATACCTATATCTGCGAAGGCGGCGGAATGTACGGTGGCGGATTTGAAGCTGGATTTCTGAGAAATGAAGATTTTTATACCACTTCATTCGGAGAACTTAGGGTATATAATCCAAAAACAAAAGAGCTTGTGCTTGACGTTGGGAAGAATTTTAAATTAGGTTATAATGAAGAAGGAAAGTTTTCACGCTATCTTTTAACATTTAGGCGCGACCCGAATGATTTTTCTTTCATTGTTGTATACTTTGATCTTCCTGAAGAGTATCAGGAGATAGCGGTCAACGACCTTCTCGGTGACAGAACGGAATATTCCGCCAACTACAAAATAGGTTATCTTGACAAAAACGGAAATCTTCTCGAAAGCTACGACACAGGTATGGGCGTTTGGATCGGAAGATATTGGACGCCTCTTGAGGTGTCTATGAGATACTCTGAAAAGGCGTTAACTTTGATAGCTTCAGATGGAAACGGCTTTGGATTCACAGGAACCTTTGACAGAACGACACACGAGTTTTTGACCAAGGGTGTCCGTGACATTTTGCAAGAAGCTAACGCATCAATTGAAAAAACGGGAAGCTTTATAGAGTTCGCGGAAAAAAACAACAGCGTCGTGGTATCTACCGTTGAATTTTTAGAAGCTGAAAACTATCTTGGTCATGAGTCGTATGCGCTGCAAGAAGGCGAATATGAACTTTTAAATACAAACAGAATGAACCGTTTTGCTCAAAATTGTAAAAGCGGTATTGCTGATACGATTGTTTGTATAAAAAGTGGAAGCCCCTTACCTTTGTATGCGGCTGTACTGAAATATGACGGCGTTTCAATCAAAATGGATAGCTATTATCTTAAAGATGAAAACCTGGTCAACATTACTTCATCAGAAACGATTGAATTATTTGAAACCGAAACAATGTGGATTTTTAAAAACAAAGGCGAAGTAGTAGATGTTTTTCCAAGTTATTATGGTATGCATCCCTTACCATTTGCCGAAAAGGGAAGCATGACAACCGACGAAATTGCAAAGAAACTGGAATCTATGTCCAAAATTGATTTTGAGGTTAAATATGCAGGCGAAGAAACGGTTTTGGAAACGCAGGCATATCGTTTTGATTACTATGACCGAGGGGATTTGACAGAGCATTGTATTTACGTCTCGAAAGATCTGCAAAAGATTTTCGTTGTTGACCAAGCTCACGGAAGAATACACACAGTTATAAAATAAAGAAAGGTAGCCACAATTTGTGGCTACCTTTTAATCTATCTGCCAGTCTATCGGGGTTTCGCCGATAGAATTCAGAAATCCGTTTGTTTTAGAAAAATGTCCGCAACCGAAGAAGCCGTTATAAGCCGAGAGGGGACTTGGATGCGCACAGGTGAAAATCTTATGATTTGGGTTTGTTATCAGCGCGGTTTTTGCACGGGCGTTTGCGCCCCAAAGCAAAAATACAATCGGTTTTTCACGGTTGTTAAGGTGTTTTATAACTGCATCGGTAAATATTTCCCATCCGCAGTTTTTGTGGCTGTTCGGGGTTGCTTCGCGAACGGTGAGAACGGTGTTCAGAAGAAGCACGCCTTGCTTTGCCCATTTTGTCAACTCGCCGTGAGAGGGAATAGAATGCCCTAATTCCGCGTTAAGCTCTTTGTATATATTCTTTAATGACGGAGGAGGTTCGACGCCCTTCTGCACCGAAAAACAAAGCCCGTGCGCCTGTCCTGCTCCGTGGTAGGGGTCTTGCCCTAAGATTACAACCTTTACGTCGTTAAAAGAGGTGTATCTGAGTGCGTTAAATATGTCATACATATCGGGATAGACCCTGTAATTTCGGTATTCGGTTTTCAAAAACTCGCGAAGCTTCAAATAGTAGTCTTTTTCAAACTCTTCTTTTAAAATTAAGTCCCAGTCATTTCCTAAATTAACCATAAAATCACCGAGAATATTTTACCATATATATTTATATAAAACAAGTAGCGTGGGAGTTGACTTTTACTTGATATAAAGGTAAAATGTTATTATAAATTTATACATAGGAGTTCAGTATGAAAAAAATTATTTCTGTTATATTAGCTGTTTTTTTACTAATGACTTTTTCTGTAGGTGCTTTTGCTGATAAAGACAATGACACGTTCCTCACTGCCTTTGCAAACCAGTTGCCGTCTTGCCTTATGCCAAACGTAGAGTTTGAAGCAGGGAAGACATACGTGCTTTACGTTACCGCTCCTCATACTTCTAACGAATACGATATTGAAAAAGGTGAGTTTAAAGGACTCAGAGGCGTAATCCTCAAAGAAGATATTGTCTGTGAAAACGTACAGATAGTAAGCGCCGAAGAGGACGAAAGCTATAACTTTAACATTACCTTCATTCCCACAGGCGGCGAATTTTCCTTTGATATAACTATGAGATCGTTTGGATACGATTATCTTGTAGGTGACTACCGAATTGCTGAGGATGATGATTGGGTATATGTGTTTTCAACGGATAAATATACCGCAACAGGCACTGTAGATTTGTCTTCGAATGACGCTTCTTCCGACAGTACCGTGTCTTCTCTTCCTACTTCCAGTTCCACCACCTCCGGAGCTGAAGATACGAGTTCTGTTATCCAGATAGACGCAGACACCGACAATAAAGCATCTGTGTGGATTTGGATTGCCGTTGCAGCAGCAGCTGTCGTATGTGTAGTTGTTGTTATCGTATTTAATAAGAAAAAGCTTGTAAAATAATAAAAAACGCTTGACAACGTATGTTTTAAGTGATATAATCTTTTAGAAAACAAAGCAGAACTTATCCGTTCTCACCCTCCGATATTGAATCAGGAGCGGTCAATACACAGAATTTGCAGATTAATTGCGTATTTTTGTGCACGGACGGGTATACTGTCCGTGCATTTGTTTTTGCGTTAAAAACGCGTTTAAAGGCTATGGAGGTGTTTGACTATCAGTAACAAGGAACTGCTTATCAACGAGGAAATCAACGGCAAGGAAATTCGTGTAATAGGTGACGACGGCTCACAGCTCGGTATTATGTCATCAAAAGACGCACAGAAAATTGCCAACCAGAAAAATCTGGATCTTGTAATGATCGCTCCGCAGGCTACTCCGCCTGTATGTCGTATAATGGATTACGGCAAATACAGGTTTGAGCAGGCTAAAAGAGAGAAGGAAGCAAGAAAGAACCAGCATGTTGTTGAGGTAAAAGAAATTCGTATGTCACTTAACATTGACACACACGATTTCAATACCAAAGTAAACAATGCTATTAAATTCCTCAAGGGTGGAGACAAGGTAAAGGTCAGCATCAGGTATCGCGGAAGAGAAATGGCTCATCCCGAGCTTGGTAACGGTCTTATCCAGCGTTTTGCAGAGCAGTGCGCTGAGTACGGAGTAGTCGACAAACAACCCAAAATGGAAGGACGAAGCCTTGCTATGTTCCTTTCCGCTAAGTCTACAAAATAAAAAATTAAGGGAGGATAATAAAATGCCGAAGATTAAGACAAACAGTGGTGCAAAGAAGCGCTTCAACCTCACAAAGAACGGTAAGGTAAAACGCGCTCACGCTTTCAAGTCCCACATTCTTACCAAGAAGAGCACAAAGCGTAAGAGAGGCTTGCGCGCAACAGCGTATGCTGACAAGACAAACGCAAAAGTAGTTAAAGTACTTATTCCTTACAAATAATATTAAATTTCACCAGAATCGGAGGTTGAAGATATGGCTCGTATTAAGGGAGCAATGATGACTCGTAAGAGAAGAAAAAAGGTTCTTAAACTTGCAAAAGGTTACTTTGGAGCTAAGAGCACACATTTTAAGATGGCGAAGCAGGCCGTAATGAAGTCCGGCCAGTATGCATTTATCGGCCGTAAGCAGAAGAAGCGCAACTTCAGAAGTCTTTGGATTACAAGAATTTCTGCCGCTTGCCGTATGAATGGTATCAACTATTCTACATTTATGAACGGTCTTAAGAAGGCTAACGTTACACTCAACAGAAAGATGCTTTCTGAAATTGCTATCAATGATGCAGCTGCGTTCACAGCTCTCGTTGAAAAGGCAAAAGCTGCTTTATAATGCCAAAACGCTTGTCACTTGTTGGCAGGCGTTTTTTTATGAGGTGTATTATGGAAAAAATCACCAGCAAAGATAATCCTAAATTCAAAGCACTGTCGGCGTTGATGTCGTCCAAAAAAGAAAGAACAACACAGCAAAAGTTTGTAGCGGAAGGCTTAAGGCTCGTAGTTGATGCTGTAAGAAGCGGACTTGTGCCGGTAAACGTTTTTGTCAGCGAAAGCTTTACAGCAAAATACAGCGACAAGCTTCCCGAAATTTGCAAGGGTTGCAAAAACTGCTATGAAATTACGGATTTGCTTGCAGACAGAATCTCTGACACAAAGACTCCCCAAGGGGTTTTTGCGGTATTTGATGCACTTGACAAAAATTTGAATATTGATACAATATACAATAATGGGCATTTTATTTTTATTGTGTCCCTTCAAGATCCAGGCAACGTCGGAACTATCATCAGAACCGCCGAAGCTATGGGTCTTAGTGGCGTTATTATGACCTCAGATTGCCCGGACGCCTTCAGTCCAAAGGTTCTGAGAAGTACTATGGGCTCCGCTTTCAGAATACCGATTTTAGTTTGTCCAGAGCCTTGCGCTATGCTTGACACTCTGAACGAAAACGGGTTTACTACATATGCGGCTGTTCTCAATGAAAACAGTCTTAAATTGGGTGATTTCAAATTTCCTAACAAAGCGGTTGCTTTAATTGGCAACGAAGCTAACGGCTTGAATGAAGCGGTGAGCGGAAAATGCACCAAAACCCTTATGATACCGATGAGGGGTAGTGCCGAGTCACTCAATGCCGCAAGCGCCGCTAACATAATAATGTGGGAGATGTCTAAATAGACTTATGATGACAAAGTATTGGATATGGCTTCAAAAAGCTATGCGTTTTGCCGGCGCGAAGACAGACGAAATTCTCTCAAAGTATGAGTCCCCAAAGGATTTATATGAAGATCTTGAAAACGCGCATAATACTTTGAAGTCTTTCACGAACAGAGATTTCCTGAAGCTGCGCTCAACGCCGCTTTCTGTCGCCAACCGCATCATTGATGATTGTGACAGATGCGATATCAGGATTATCACTCCCGATATGGACGAATATCCTAAAGCTTTGTTTGATATCTATGGTACTCCGATTGTTCTTTATGCTGTCGGTGACGTTTCGCTGTTAAAGACTCCGATAGCAGCTACAATCGTCGGAACCCGCAAGCCTACAAAGTATGCAACAAGGGCGGCGTATAAACTCAGCTTTGACCTTGCAAAAGCAGGCGTTACCATTGTTAGCGGAATGGCTGTGGGTATCGATTCCTGGGCGCACGGCGGTGCTTTGGACGCAGGCGGAAAAACCATTGCCGTTGCAGGCACAGGCTTAGATGTTGACTATCCTAAGCTAAACCACGATCTCAGAGCAAAAATTGCGAGAGAAGGTTTAATAATATCCGAATTTCCTCCAAGAACCAGACCTGATAAAAACAATTTTCCTTATAGAAATCGTATTATGTCGGCACTTGGTTGCGGTACTATCGTAGCACAGGCACCCCACGGAAGCGGTTCTTTGATTACTGCGCGCACTGCCATTGAGCAGGGCAAGGACGTATACGTCGTTCCGGACAGTATATTCTGTGAAACTTCAGCAGGTGGCTTAGAGCTTTTGAAGGAATGCGGTTATCCGATTACAAGTGCGGTTGACTTTATAAATAATAATATCGCACAATATGGACAGTATCTCGTTGTATCCGCTATACCAACCAAAACCAAATACTCACCAAGTCCGGAAGTACAAAAGCTTGATGAATTTTCAGACAAGGTGATTGTTGAAGAGGTTCAAGAAGAGATCTCGCCTCTGAACAAGGAATTGCCTGATGATATCGACGAGGTCTCGCTTAATGTATATAATCTTCTAAAGAGCGATAAACTATCTGCGGATGTTGTTGCCCGAACACTTAATATTCCCATAGGTTTGGTTTTGACTACATTAACAGAACTTGAAATGGATAATTTTATCAGATCTGTTGGCTCGAATCATTATACCGCACAGGATTAATCTGAAATAAATAATATAAAGGTGAATTTAATGTCGAATCTTGTTATCGTTGAGTCTCCGGCTAAAGCCAAGACAATAAAAAAATATCTCGGAAGTAATTTTGAGGTCGTAGCATCTATGGGACATGTGCGCGATCTCCCTAAAAGTACGTTCGGCATTGATTTTGAAAATGGATATGAACCCAAATATATCGCTATACAGGGTAAGAGCAAGCTTATATCACAGCTTAAATCACTTGCAAAGAAAAGTGATAAAGTTTATCTTGCAACTGACCCTGACCGCGAAGGTGAAGCAATTTCGTGGCATTTGGCGCACATTTTGGGATTAGATATGAATGATTCTAACAGAATCACGTTTAACGAGATTACAAAGTCGGGTGTAACTGCAGGAATGCAGGCACCAAGAACTTTAGATCTTAATTTGATTGATGCGCAACAGGCGAGAAGAGTGCTCGACAGAATTGTTGGCTATAAAATCAGCCCTTTCCTTTGGCGAAAGGTGAAACGTGGACTCTCTGCAGGACGAGTACAGTCTGTTGTCGTCCGTTTGATAGTTGACAGGGAACGTGAAATTGCAGCCTACGTTTGTGAAGAATACTGGACGGTCGATGCAAAGCTTATTGCCAAGTCCTCAAGAAAAGCTTTCAACTCCAAGCTTCATTCCAAGGACGGAGTTAAAATTGAAATCAAAAATGCCGAAGAGGCTGATAAGATACTTGCAGACCTTGAAAACGCCGATTTTGTTGTCAAATCTGTTAAAAAGGGCATGAGAAAGAAATCTCCTGCACCACCCTTTATCACCTCTACTCTGCAACAAGAGGCATCAAAACGCCTTGGATTCCAATCAAAACGAACTATGAAGGCTGCGCAAGAGCTCTATGAAGGTATGGATATCGACGGGTTGGGCGCTGTTGGCTTGATTACTTATATGAGAACTGACTCTCTCAGAATCAGTAACGATGCTATAAACGAAGCGAGAGGATTTATCGCTTCTTCCTATGGCTCTGAATATCTGCCTGCTTCTCCAAGACATTATAAGAGCAAAAGAAACATACAGGATGCTCACGAAGCAATAAGACCTACAATGTCGAATCTCACTCCCGAAAGAGCTAAGCCTAATTTGACTTCTGATCAATACAAGCTATACAAACTTATATGGGAAAGGTTTATAGCTTCACAGATGGCAAATGCACTTTTGAGCACGTCTTCTGTGGATATCGAGGCTAACGGCTATGTTTTCAAGTCCTCAGGATATTCTGTAAAGTTTGACGGCTTTACAAAACTTTACGAAGAAACGCGTGATTCTGACGAGGATGACAACTATGATTTGCCCGAGCTCGAAGAGGGAGAAGTCCTTAAGGTGAAGGAATTAGGTGGCACACAGCATTTCACTCAGCCACCTCCTAGA
>JAZSEP010000069.1:0-6658 GCA_045531755.1 Oscillospiraceae bacterium
GGGTATAAAAGAAAAAAAACACCCCACCTTTTTTTTTGGGGCTCTTCGGTTTTGCGCGTTTTTTAGGAAAATCAAAAACCTTGCCGAAATATATTGTCAAAGACATATATGGTATGTTATGATAAAACTGTCAAAGAAAGGGTGGTTAAGTGAAGGCGCTGAAGTGTACAGTCGTTTCCATCGCAAGTGTTCTTCTTGCTTGCGCTGTGTTTGCGCTGACGGCAGGTTTTTTTACCGTCACAAATTTGCTTTTTCTCAATTCCATCTACGTGGTATTGGCGGTAGCGGGTATACTTTTCTGTTTGATAGTCTGTGGCTTTGAGAAGAAATTTAAGGAAAAACTGGCGTTCTCGTCTCGCCTATACGTTTTGTCCGCTATTGTTACGCCTGCGGTTTTTGCTACAATAAGCTACATCGTTGTGCAATGCTTAATAAACAGCGGCTACCATTTTTCCGGAGGTTTGATGCCGGGATTAGGTGAGTGTATTTTGACACTTTCGGTTTTCGTCATTTTTTGCGTAGCACTTGTCGGGAGGGGACTTTTAGCAATGGTGTTGCTCTTAAAAGGAAGAATTAAAAGCAGGGAAAAATAGGCTTGTTTCAACGAAGACTTTTTTCTGCAGACTCAAGAATCGACAAGACCGCCAAATCCTCGAGATTTGGCGGTCTTTTCCTGCACATACTACACAAAAACGGATTGATTTCGCGCTCTGTATATGGTATAATTACTGTAACTGTAAATCTGACAAAAACGCAGAAGTCAAAGACCGTTTGGCTTCGCATCGCTTGTTCAATAAACTCCGCTTTACAGCGTGAAAGAGAGGCAAAGAGTATGAAACTCAAAACCTTCAAGGGTGGCGTACACCCCTATGACGGCAAGGCTTTGACCGCGGACTGCGCGATCAGAGAGCTCGAGCCGAAAAACCCCGAGTTCATCTTCCCCCTTTCCCAGCACATCGGTTCGTCGTCAAGACCGACGGTTGAGGTGGGCGAGAGGGTTCTCGTCGGACAGAGAATAGGGGAGTCGAGAGCACCTATTTCCGCAGACCTGTGTTCCTCGGTTTCGGGTGTCGTCAAGGCGATTGAGCCGAGAATGACGGGCTCGGGCGAGCTTATGGAAAGTATAGTCATCACAAACGACGGACAGTACGAAGCCGTCGAGGGCTTCGGCGAGGAGCGCGACCCTGCAAAGATGACCCGTGAAGAGATAATAAACGCTGTGAAGGAGGCAGGAATTGTCGGTCTCGGAGGCGCAGGCTTCCCGACCCACGTCAAGCTTGCCACCGACAAGAAAATCGACCACGTTATAATAAACGGTGCCGAGTGCGAGCCCTACATAACGGCAGACTACCGCTTGATGCTCGAAGAAACCGAAAAGCTCATCGAGGGCATCAATATCGTGCTTTCTCTCTTTGAGGACGCGAAGGCGGTAATCGGCATCGAATCAAACAAGCCCGAGGCTATAAAGGTCCTCACCGAGCGCACAAAGGGCACGAAAATATCGGTAATGCCCCTCAAGACGAAATACCCGCAGGGCGCAGAGAGAATGCTCGTCTGCGCGGCAACGGGAAGAAAGCTCAACCGTTCGCAGCTTCCTGCCGACGTCGGCTGTGTAACCGCCAACGTCGCTACCGCAATTGCGATTGCAGACGCGGTCAAGTACAGCACACCGCTTGTCAAAAAGACGGTCACCGTAACGGGCGACGCGATAACCGCTCCCGGCAACTTCCGCGTCCGTATCGGAAGCAATCAGCTCGAGCTTGTCGAAGCGGCAGGCGGATTTAACTGTGAGCCCGAAAAGCTCATAGCAGGCGGACCTATGATGGGTATGGCGATGTACACCGCCGACGTGCCGGTTGTAAAAACGACGTCCTGCCTTCTCGCAATGAGCGAGGATGCCGTTGCGGCAAACGAGCCGTCAAACTGCATCAACTGCGGTATGTGCACCCGCGTTTGCCCCGAAAAGCTTCTTCCACTTCGCCTTATGGTTGCGGCGGATATGCACCGACTCGACGATTTCGAGAAGTTCAACGGTATGGAGTGTATCGAATGCGGCTCCTGCACCTACGTCTGCCCTGCAAAGCGCAGAATGACACAGAGCTTTAAATACTGCAAGCTTGCAATAAACCAAAGAGCAAAGAGGGAGGCGGCAAAGAATGGATAAAATCTATAATATTTCGGTGTCGCCCCACGTCAGAAAGAATATCTCGACACAGAGCATAATGGGCGACGTGCTCATCGCGCTCATCCCCGTCTGCCTTTTCGGTATATACAATTTTGGACTTTCCGCGCTGCGCGTGCTCGTCGCGTCGGTCACCTCCTGCGTTGTAAGCGAGATTCTTTTCCAGCTTATCACAAACCGCAAGGTAACCGTCAGCGACCTTTCTGCAGCCGTAACGGGCGTGATTTTGGGCATCAACCTTCCTGCAACGGTACCGCTTTGGGTTCCCGTTCTGGGCGGAGCGTTTGCGATAATCATCGTAAAACAGCTCTTTGGCGGACTCGGACAGAACTTTATGAACCCCGCTCTTGCGGCAAGGTGCTTTTTGTTGATTTCCTTCGCCTCGATAATGACAAACTACCCTGCGGTAGACGGCGTTTCGGGCGCAACCCCCTTGGCAGTCGTCAAGGCAGGGGGAGAGTTTAATCTCCTTGATATGTTCCTCGGAACACACAGCGGTGTCATCGGTGAAACCTCGGTGCTCGCTATCCTCGCAGGCTTTATCTACCTCGTGGCAAGAAAGGTAATCCTCATAAGAATTCCCGCATTGTACGTCGGCTCGACCGTTGTTTTCGCGGCGCTCTTCCAGCTCATTTCCACGGGCGAGCTTCCAACTGCAGAATTTCTTTTGGCACAGGTTTTCGGCGGCGGACTCCTTCTCGGCGCTGTCTTTATGGCAACCGACTACGTTTCCTGCCCCGTAACAAGCTCGGGCAAGGCAATCTACGGCATACTGCTCGGCTTTTTGACAGCAGTAATAAGAACCTTCAGCGGTTCTGCCGAGGGCGTTTCCTATGCGATAATCATCGCAAATATGGTATCCCCCCTCATTGAAAAGATAACCGTTCCGAAGGCATTTGGAAAGGAGGGCGCGAGATGAAAGGAATATTAAAAGACGCGCTCACCCTTCTGTGTATAACCCTTGTCGCAGGCCTCTGCCTTTCCTTTGTCTATGAGCTGACAAAGGGCCCGATAGCAGAAGCAGAGCTTCAGAAAAAGTACGCAAGCTATCAGGCGGTAATGGAAAACGTCAAGTTCGGCGAGCTCTCTGAAGAGCAGCAGACAGCCTTAAAAGCTTCGGACTATGCTCCGCCTGCAACGGTGGACGAAGTCCTCGTTGCCAAGGACGGCGACACCCTCGTCGGCTACGTAATGTCCATCACCTCCAAAAACGGCTACGGCGGCGAGATAAAGGTTGCTATCGGCGTTTCGGCTGACGGCAAGGTCACAGGCTTCTCACCCCTCTCCCACGGCGAAACCCCCGGCTTTGGCGCCAAGATGGAAAACGACGACGTTAAGGCAATGTTCGTTGGAATTTCCTCGGGCGCGGAGTTTGACGGAATTTCGGGAGCTACGGTCACGTCGACCGCGCTTCGTGAAATAGTCGATACAGCCGTTTGGGTCAGAGATGTTTTGACGGAGGTGCAGTGATGAAAAAGATTTTTGAACGCCTCTTCAACGGCATTATAAAAGAAAACCCCACCTTCGTGCTGATGCTCGGAATGTGTCCGACCCTTGCGGTCACCACTTCCGCCACCAACGCCATCGGTATGGGACTTTCCACCACGGCGGTTCTGATGATGTCAAACCTCATGATTTCGGCGCTTAGAAAGGTCATTCCCGACAAAGTAAGAATGCCTGCCTATATCGTAATCATCGCATCCTTCGTTACAATGGTACAGCTTCTGATACAGGCGTACGTACCGTCCATCTATGAAACCTTAGGTATCTATATACCGCTCATCGTCGTTAACTGTATCATCCTCGGCAGAGCCGAAGCCTACGCTTCAAAGAATTCCGTTCTCCCGTCCTTCTTCGACGGCGTGGGAATGGGACTCGGCTTCACCGTGGCGCTGACGATACTCGGCGCGTTCAGAGAGCTTCTGGGCGCAGGAACGGTTTTCGGTATGCAGGTAATGCCGGCATCCTACGAGCCTATCTCGATTCTGGTAATGGCGCCGGGCGCGTTCTTCGTGCTTGCAATCCTCACCGCGCTCCAGAACAAGCTCAAGGCCCCCTCTGCAACAAACAAAACCTCAAAAACCTGTATGGGCAACTGCGCTTCCTGCCTTGACAAAGGATGCTCAATTCAGCCCAACAACAAGCCTGTTAAGAAGGAGGAAACAAAATGAAAGAAATGATTTTGCTCCTTCTCGGCGCGTCGCTTATAAATAACGTAGTCCTCAGTCAGTTCTTGGGACTCTGCCCCTTTTTAGGTGTTTCAAGAAAAACCGACACGGCGCTCGGAATGGGCGCGGCGGTAATCTTCGTCATCACCGTTTCAAGCTTCATCACGGGTCTGCTGTATCAGTTTGTGCTCGAGCCTCTCGGACTTGTCTATCTGCAGACCATCGTTTTCATCCTCGTAATAGCTGCGCTCGTACAGCTCGTCGAGATGATACTCCGCAAAAAGATTCCCGCGCTCTACAAATCCCTCGGTGTCTACCTGCCCCTCATCACCACCAACTGTGCGGTTTTGGGCGTGGCGCTGACTAACGTACAGAAGGAATACGACCTTCTCACAGGCGTTGTAAACGGCTTCGGCACCGCTCTCGGATTTACGATTGCGATAGTAATCCTCGCAGGAATCCGCGAAAAGCTCGAAGACAACGACATCCCCGAATCCTTCAAGGGAATGCCCATAGTCCTCACGACAGCAGGTCTTATGGCAATGGCGTTCTTTGGATTCAAGGGACTTATATAAGGGGGTGCGCTTATGGATTTTATAGCTATTATAGTTGCAACTGCGGTTGTAGCGGTTGTAGGACTTATACTCGGCGCACTGCTCAGCTTCGTCGGCGAAAAATTCAAGGTTGAAATCGACGAAAGGGAAGTAAAAATCCGCGCGGAGCTCCCCGGAGCAAACTGCGGCGGATGCGGATACACAGGCTGTGACGCGCTTGCCGAGGCAATTGCACAGGGCAAAGCCCCCATCACCGCTTGTCCCGTCGGCGGCGACGCGCTTGCCGACAAAATCGCGGATATAATGGGCGTCGAGCAACAGGACCCGATACGAATGGTCGCCTTTGTCCGTTGTGCAGGAACCTGTACGAAAACCCGCGATAACTACGTCTACTACGGTCCGAAGGACTGCCGACTCGCGTTTTTGTCCCCCGGCCACGGAAGCAAAAAGTGCTACTGGGGATGCTGTGGCTTCGGCACCTGCGCAGAGGTTTGCCCGTTTGATGCAATCCGCATCGTCGACGGACTTGCAATTGTCGATAAGGAAAAATGCAAGGGCTGTAAAAAATGCCTCGAGGCTTGTCCCGGCGGACTAATACAGATGGTTCCGTACGAGGCAAAATACGCGGTAATGTGCGCTTCAAAGAGTAAGGGCAAGGACGTTAAGCTCGCCTGCGAAGAGGGCTGTATCGGATGCAAAATGTGCGTTCCCGTCTGCGAAACGGGCGCAATCAGCGTAATCCACAACCTCGCGCGCATCGATCAGGAAAAGTGTAACGGTTGCGGAAAATGCGCCGAAAAATGCCCCACGAAGATAATCAGGATTAAGTAATCAATTTTATGCAAATAATAAACAAAAACAACAAAGGAGCTTCTTATGAACAAAAGAGATCTTAAATGGATTTTCCTTTCTGCGCTGATGATAGCTGTTTCCGTGGCAATTATCTGCGGAACAAGCGTGCTCGAAAAAGCTATCGACAGAGGTCTTTTTGACAAACCCGCAGTCAGCACTCCCGACGACGATACGGCACAAACCCTCAAAACAGGTATGGCGGTAGTCACCACGGCTTCTCCCACACCTGCAACCGCTGAAAAGGACGGCACAGCAGGCTTTGATGCGACACTTTTCGGTGTCACCGTTGATAAGGACGGCAGGATAGTCGACGTCGAAATCGACACCGTACAGGCAAAAATCGGCTTCAACGCAAAGGGTGAAATCACCTCCGAACTCGGCTCTGCCTTCAAGACAAAGCAGGAGCTCGGCTTCGACTACGGTATGGTAAACTACAACGCTTCCGCTATCGGCAAGGAGTGGTTCGAGCAGATTGACGCTTTTGAAGAGTATATAATCGGCAAGACCGCAGACGAGGTCAAGGCTGTCGCCGTTGACGAAAAGGGCTATCCCACGGGCGACGACCTCAGAGCAGGCTGTACAATCGGCATTTCCGGCTATATCGAGGGCGTTGTAAAGGCTATGGAAAACGCGACCGAAATGGGCGCAGAGAAGGGCGACGAGCTCAAAATTGCCATCATCGCAACTGTTTCCAAGGACTCCAAGTCCGCTACTGCAGAGGCTCACGGCTCGGCAGCCGCAGATATCACCTTTGCGGTTGTAACTACAGACGGCGACGACGTAACAAGCTGTAAGGTAGACCAGCTCGGCGCGACTGTTCCCGTTAAGGCTGACGGAACACTCGGCGAGGCTTCCACAAAGACCAAGAAGGAGCTCGGCTTCGACTACGGTATGGTCAAGTA
>JAZSEP010000080.1:0-7132 GCA_045531755.1 Oscillospiraceae bacterium
TACTTCTTGATTAGTGTAACGCCGAAAAAACTGCTACAGAGGTTTTTGGTGTTGCAAATTGACATAGATGCAAAGCTTCGGCGCCGAGTCCTTTGCCTTGTGTCACAAAACTAAAAATTTTAAAAACGAAAGGAATTAAAATTATGGCACTTATAGCAGACGGTCGTGTCTTTGAAGGACAGACCTATATGTTCATTAACAAAGCATATCCTAACAGAGCACTCAACGTTTGGTGTTCTTCTTCCTACCCTGCTACAAATCAGAGTAACGTGTGTCTTTGGACAAAAGATACAACCGATACCGCACAGCATTGGGTAATAGACAGAATTGGAACAACTAACTATATTCTGAAACCTGTTGAAAACCCTGCAAAAGCTCTTGACCTGTATACCGGTACAGGAACAGGTGCAAACGCTAACGCACAGCTGTATACTCCCTCGGAAACATCCTACCTTGAATTTGATGTAGGCGGTTACAGCGATACCGTTCACATCAAACTTGCAGGAACTACTAACAACGGATACTTCCTCACCGCATATTCCAATGCCAACGGAACAAGAACAGGAAAATCAAACACTTCTGCCGGCAATGTATTTTTTCAGAAATATGAAATCTTTGACGACAGAAAAGAATGGATTCCTGTCCCTATTGGCACAACAAGTGGTGGCGGAGACAATAATACCAATGGACAGAGACTAATAATGCCAATTAACCAGTCTAGGATTACGGTAAGCTACAAGTCTAATGCTCCTGCTTATCACGAACAAGGCTTCTCTGACCCGACACATTACGGTGTCGATATGGTGGGAACACCGAGAGATTTTTTTGCTAGCGGAGATGGCACAATAGTCGGATATCGTGCGGTTGATGGGGGCTCATTGGGGAAATGGCTTGCGGTGCGCTATAACAACGTTATAGACATCCACGGCAACAATATTGGCGATGTTGTATTTAGATATTGTCATTTGGACGATATATACAAAACTTCTGGAGAGGTTCATGTCGACGACGCTTCTCCAATGGCAAGGTACGGAAGTACAGGAACAGGAGCAAGTTTCCCCCACTTACATATGGAAGTAGACACGGATGTAGAACATCCGAATAAAACACCTTCGCTGTCTGGTAGCAGTAACGGTTTAGTAAGCGGTAAAAACAATGATACAACGATAGACCCTTTTGAAATCTTTTACAAAAGAATATCTGATGATGAGGATAAAAACCAGACAGTTACTCCTTCTCAAAGTTATTGTGATATTT
The DNA here is from genome assembly GCA_045531755.1 of Oscillospiraceae bacterium. GTDB lineage: Bacteria > Bacillota > Clostridia > Oscillospirales > Ruminococcaceae > UBA11540. The sequence continues at coordinate 1,258 of JAZSEP010000080.1, forward strand.
CAAACTGTAGTGTTTGTGCTACACAATACCCTCAGTATGAGAATGGTAGAGTTCCATATGTGAATGAAGCACAGTGTTATGGCGTTCCTGTTCTTCCGGAATAGCCCTAACCTTTTATAACCATCATTTTAAACGTGTATAGTTCTAAGATGATTTGGACCTAGTATTTTTTATTAACGACTGCTCCATTTTGCATCTGCTAACATATTCTCGAAATCTTCCGTTGACATTGCGGGTAAGTCTTGGTTTTGGAAGAAGCGTATAGAGTAGCACTCGTCGCCTTCAAAATAATAGTATCCCCAAATGTAATAGTTATGCCACTCGGGTTTTTCAAGGATGTCATATTCTTCACAAGTAACTGTAAAAGTGCGATTGCCTATTACCTTTTCTTCTGTCTCGGGGAAGGATTCAAGCGTTTCACGCACCATATCCGCAGGACGATACATTAATTCCATAACTTTCTTATCGTCTTTTTGGACTACGGTTGTATTCCAGCCGAGCCACGCCTTCGGGCAGACGAAGGTTATTGTCTTTTGTCCTACGGCTTCTTCAAAACCGTAGGCATTAAACATAACGGTCAAAGATTGCTTGTCCGAAAACTCAAAGGAGCAGAGCTTAAAGGTGTCCTCGGACGGTCTAAGGCCTAAAGCACCGTTCATCACCGATTGGGTGTGCGAAGGAATATACTCGAAGTGTACGGTGTACCCGAAATCGACCTTTTCGATAGCAGTAATTTCAAATTTGCTTTTATCGACACCGCCGTAATTAGAGCGGCGGTATGCATTCAAATCTTCTCTGAACTCACAAGAAAGTCTCATTTCCTCAGGCTCGAGTCCAAAGTAGGTCTTTGCAAAGGTTTCTATCTGTTCGAGGTAAAAGTAATCGTTGCCCGTGCCGTCATCAAGGGTGAACAGCATCGAATCAAGTTCTTCTTTCGTCTTTTTTGTTCCGTCATAGTAGTATCGTTGCCAACATTCATAAACATCCTCACAAGACGCTTTCTCCCCCAGCGGAATATTTTCGAGCGACCTATATATAAAGTGCTTAAAAACCCCTTCGGTCAATTCACGCACAAGTTCTTCTTCGGCTTGTGAGGAAGGAGAACTATCTTTGCTCACATTTGACGAGGTATCGGCAGTATCACACCCCGTAAGCAGAAAGGCGGTAACGAGCGTGAGGGCGATAAGGGTTTTTAGAAAAGTTTTCATAAGGGGCTCCTTTCTTGTCGCGGGGCGACGACGGGGGTTTTGCAAAAGCGGAGCGGTTGCTCCGCTTTTGCTTGTACGAGGTGTTTTTTTGGTTGGTGTTTTTTCGGGATTTTTTCATCTCGAAAAAAACCTTCCATATATATAGACAACAAAAATCGATTTTTGCAACACTTTTTTTCGAAAATTTTTTGATTTTTCTGAAAATCAGCATTTTTTGTCTGTTTTTACGAAATTTTTGTCCCAACCTTCTTTAATTTTATTATAAACTGTTTTTGTCTGTTTTTCAATAATATTGTATTAAAATATGAAAAAACCTTCGGGCGATTTTGCTCGAAGGTTTTGGGTTTCATTACAGTATTTTGATTCCTGCTTCTTTGCAGGTTTTGAGTGTTTCGTCGTCCCAGACGGAGCACTGAACTTCGCCGATATGAACCGAGCCCAACAGGAGCATACAGAGTCTTGACTGACCGATGCCGCCGCCGATTGTATAGGGGAGCTTTCCTTCAAGAAGCGCCTTATGGAACGGCAGGCTTCTTCTATCGTCACAGCCTGCGATGGTGAGCTGGCGGTCGAGCGATTCGGGGCTGACGCGGATTCCCATCGAGGAAATCTCAAAAGCCTGACCCAAAGTGTCATTCCAGAACATTATATCGCCGTTTAACTCCCAGTCGTCATAGTCGGGGGCTCTGCCGTCGTGCTTCTTTCCGGACCTGAGGGTTTTGCCTATCTGCATTATGAAAACTGTTCTGTATTTCTTTGTGATGGCGTTTTCCCTTTCCTTCGGGGTGAGGTCAGGGTACATATCCTCTAATTCCTGCGAGGTGACAAACTTCACGTCGGGGCACGCCATAGGATTTTTAACGAGTGCGGGGAAAACGGTACGGAGTGTTTTTTCGGTTTCGCAGATAGCGTGGACAATCTTCGTGACAACGTCCTTGAGGTAGTCGATGTTTCTATCCTCTACCGAAATCACCTTTTCCCAGTCCCACTGGTCAACGTATATGGAGTGGAGGTTATCCAGCTCCTCGTCGCGACGGATGGCGTTCATATTGGTATAAAGTCCGTAGCCCTCATAGAAGCCGTACTCGTGAAGCGCCTGTCTTTTCCACTTTGCGAGGGAGTGCACTACCTGCGCGTCCTTACCTGCATCGCGTATATCAAAGCCTACCGCTCTTTCGACTCCGTTGAGGTCGTCGTTGAGTCCGCTGTTCTCCTCAACGAAAAGGGGCGCGGAAACACGGCGCAGATTCAGCGCACCGCTCAGCATATCCTCAAAAAGTCGGCTGATAAGACCGATGGCCTTTTGTGTATCGTAAAGTCCCAGAGCGGCTTTATAGCCCTCGGGAATATAGGTCTTTGCCATTACTGTCACCTGATTTCTTCATATATAATATATACTCTACCACAATGTGTTCAAAATGTAAACCAAAAAAATGTAAAAAAATTCAGATCGGCTATTGACAAGCTTGACCTGAAGTAATATAATAGTATAATGTACCATAATGGCTATATATGCCCTTAGTGTACAATTTAGTATAACACAACGACGAAAAAAATGCAATAGTTTTCCGTAAAATTGTTTGATTTTATGCGGTTTTTCGGAAGATTGTCAAAATAAAAAAGGAGTGAACGCGCTTATGGTAAATGACATGAATAGCCGTATTACAGAGCTCGGACAGGAAAAGGGTCTCAAAATTAAGCCTGTAAAGCTTGGCAAAAATGTCAGAGCAAGTTTTTCTCAAATCAACGAGGTTCTGGAGATGCCCAACCTCATCGAAATTCAGAAAAACTCCTACAAATGGTTCCTTGAGGAAGGATTGAAAGAGGTTTTCAACGACGTTGCCTCTATCACCGATTTCTCGGGAAATCTCGTGCTGGACTTCATCGACTACTCTATTGACAGCACTCCCAAATACAGCGTTGAGGAATGCAAGATCAGAGATGCCACATACTCTGCCGCTCTGCGTGTAAGGGTAAGACTTCTCAACAAGGAAACCGGTGAAATCAAAGAGCAGGAAGTCTTTATGGGTGATTTCCCCATCATGACCGAAAGCGGCACGTTTGTTATCAACGGCGCGGAGCGTGTTATCGTTTCTCAGCTCGTTCGTTCACCCGGCGTCTATTATGACCGCACCTTCGACAAGACAGGTAAAAAGCTCTTCACATCCACAGTTATCCCCAACCGCGGTGCTTGGCTTGAATATGAAACAGATTCTCAGGACGTTTTCTACGTTCACGTTGACAAGAACAGAAAATTTCCTGTTACTACCCTTATCCGTGCTCTCGGCTTGGGTACTGATTCCCAGATTCTTGATTTCTTCGGAAATGACGAGCTCATTATAAAGACCATCGAAAAAGACCCTGCAAAGACTATGGAAGAGGCTTTGGTTGAGGTCTATAAGAAGTTGCGCCCCGGTGAGCCGCCTACAGTTGACGGCGCACAGCAGCACCTTGAGGGACTTTTCTTCGACACAAGAAGATACGACCTCTCAAGAGTCGGACGCTATAAATATAATAAGAAGCTTGCTATCGGTGCGAGAATCTGCGGCCACACCCTCGCTCAGCCTGTTGTTGACCCCTTCACAGGCGAGGTTCTTGCTGATGCAGGCGAGCTCGTAACACGCGAGAAGGCAGAGCTTATTGAAAGACGCGGTGTTTCCGTTGCATACCTTGCAGTAAATGACAAGGAAATCAAGGTTATCTCCAACGGCACCGTTAACATTGCAGACTTCGTTCCCGCTGAGCTTGGACTTGATTTCCTCGCTCTCGGCATCAACGAGAAAGTTTGTTTAAGCGTCCTCACCGAAATTCTCGAGAACACTCCTGCCGAGGAGCTTGGCGAGGTTATCAAGGCGCGCGCTGCAGAGCTTATCCCCAACCACATCACAGTTGACGATATCTTTGCTTCCATCAACTACGTTAACAACCTTAATAACGATATAGGAACTATCGACGACATCGACCATCTCGGTAACAGAAGAATCCGTTCTGTCGGTGAGCTTTTGCAGAACCAGTTCAGAATCGGCTTCACCAGAATGGAAAGAGTTGTCCGCGAGAGAATGACACTTCAGCAGCAGGATATGGATGCTATCACTCCTCAGGCACTCATCAACATCCGTCCCGTTGTTGCGGCTATCAAGGAGTTCTTTGGTTCTTCTCCCCTTTCTCAGTTCATGGACCAGACCAACCCCCTTGCAGAGCTGACACACAAGCGTCGTCTTTCCGCACTCGGCCCCGGCGGTCTTTCCCGTGACCGTGCAGGATTCGAGGTTCGTGACGTTCACTACACACACTACGGCCGTATGTGTCCTATCGAGACACCTGAAGGACCTAACATCGGTCTTATCTCCTATCTTGCAACCTTTGCACGTATCAATGAATACGGCTTCGTGGAGGCTCCCTTCAGACGCGTTGACCAGGAGAACAAGAAGGTTCTTGACGAGGTTATCTATATGACCGCTGACGTTGAGGACGAGTTCGTTGTTGCACAGGCAAACGAGCCCCTCGACGAAAACGGCTACTTCCTCAACCCCAAGGTTACCGCAAGACAGCAGGACCAGATTATCGAAATCGAGCGCGAGAAGGTTCATTTTATGGACGTTTCGCCTAAGATGGTTGTTTCTGTTGCTACCGCTATGATCCCCTTCCTTGAAAACGACGATACAAACCGTGCGCTCATGGGCGCGAACATGCAACGTCAGGCTGTTCCGCTTATGAAAACCGAGAACCCCATCGTCGGTACAGGTATGGAGTATAAGGCTGCCGTTGACTCGGGCGTTACCGTTGTTTCCAAGGACGCAGGCGTCGTTGAAAAGGTATGCGCAACCGAGGTTGTCATCAGAACGGATGACGGCGAGCTCAAGCCCTATAAGATACTCAAATTTATGCGTTCCAACCAGGGAACCTGTATCAACCAGCGTCCTATCGTTGAGGTCGGCGAGCGTATTGAAGTCGGTCAGGTTATCGCCGACGGCCCCGGTACCTGCAACGGTGAGATAAGCCTTGGTAAGAATGCCCTCGTCGGCTTTATGACCTGGGAAGGTTACAACTACGAGGACGCCGTTCTCTTGAACGAGAAGCTTGTTCGTGAGGATACCTTCACATCTATCCATATTGAAGAATACGAAATCGAAGCCCGTGACACCAAGCTCGGTCCGGAAGAGATTACACGCGACATCCCCAACGTCGGTGAGGATGCTCTCAAGGACCTTGACGAGCGCGGAATTATCCGTGTCGGTGCTGAGGTTCGCTCGGGCGATATCCTCGTCGGTAAGGTTACACCTAAGGGTGAAACCGAACTCACCGCCGAGGAAAGACTGCTCCGCGCAATCTTCGGTGAAAAGGCGCGCGAGGTTCGTGACACCTCTCTCAGAGTACCCCACGGCGAATACGGTATCATCGTTGACGTTAAGGTATTCACAAGAAAAAACTCCACCGAGCTTTCCGCAGGCGTTAATATGGTTGTTCGCTGCTACATCGCACAGAAGCGTAAGATTTCTGTCGGTGACAAGATGGCGGGCCGCCACGGTAACAAGGGTGTCGTTTCCAGAATTCTTCCTCAGGAGGATATGCCTTTCCTTCCCGACGGAAGACCTCTTGATATCGTTCTTAACCCCCTCGGCGTTCCTTCCCGTATGAACATCGGTCAGGTACTTGAGGTTCACCTC
>JAZSEP010000003.1:0-8110 GCA_045531755.1 Oscillospiraceae bacterium
GATCTGATTGCAAAAGCCGAGTTACTGGTAGGTAAAGAAAAGCCTGTTATGAACGGGACTATGTTAGACCTTGCAACTCAAGAAGAATATATATGTGATTTAATTTGGAAACAGGCAAAAATCATTTTCCTTACGGCAGAAAATGAGGATGTTGCCTCGATTATCCAAGATAGTGGCTGGACTTGTTTCTGCAGCACCACCCCCGGCTTAACAGCCGAAGATATTATCAGAACTATACCGGAGGTTTAATTATGGCAATTATGATTCCCAACCGCCCGCATGCATTTGCTCCTGCAAGTTTGGAAGGCGTAATGTTTACGGCACTTGAAAAATTACCGGACGAATACTATGTGTTCCATTCTTTGAGGTTGTCAACGGTTGTTGACAATACTTTTCACGAGAGCGAGACCGATTTTGTTGTTTTCAATAAACGGTTGGGAATCCTTTGCCTTGAAGCAAAGGCAGGCCAGGTACGCTACGAAAACGGTTACTGGCTGTACGGCAGCGGAGAACCAATGCACAATGGCGGTCCGTTTAATCAAGCGGCATCTAACAAATGGAAGTTGATAAAGTACTTCGAAAACCATCGATTTTCCTCCATACTGGAAAAATGCAAATTCTTGCATGCGGTATGGTTTCCGTCCATATCGGAAATTGATGTCAGAGGCTTACGTCTACCAACCGAATCCGACAAAGCCTTGATTATGACCAAAGAAGCACTGGATGATCCGCAGCAGTATCTTGAGAGAATTCTTTCTACGGAGTTACCTAACGGAAAGCAAACTAACTTGACAGAACAGGAAGTCAATCGCATTTTGCGAGAAATACTATGCCCACAGTTTAATGTTTTCCCGTCAGTAACTTTTGAATCAGATCTCAAAAAAATAGTATTCCATCGAATGTTGGAAGAACAATCCGGAATACTTAACTTTCTGTCGGAACAAAAAACGGCAGTTATTAACGGAGCTGCCGGCACTGGAAAAACTATGATTGCCGTTGAAAAGGCTCAGCGTCACGCAACTGCCGGGGAAAAGGTGCTGTTTTTGTGTTATAATACACAGCTTAAAAACTATCTTTCTGAAAATTGTGCTCACGAGAATATTGATTACTACACCATCTCCGGGTTAGCTTGTAAACTTTGCAATACAACTACCCCTAATTATGAAAAAATGAAATCCGTATTAGAGGATATGTATGTATTTGATAATTTCCCCTATATGCATATAGTAATAGACGAAGGACAGGATTTTGGTATAGACGCTGTAGAGGAAACCGGAATCATTGAAGTACTAAAGAGCATAATAACTGATATTAAACCGGACAACGCAAGTTTCTATATTTTTTATGATAAACTGCAATTGGTGCAGTCACGAAAAATCCCGCAATACATAAGCGATGCTGATTGCAAACTGACACTATACAGAAATTGCAGAAATACAGAGAATATAGCAACAACATCATTGGCCCCCATCACAGAGCGCAGGCCTAAACTAATAGATGGTTGCGTCAAGGGCGTACCGGCTAAACTCCATTTTTGCGATTCTGATGAAAAAGCTCGCGAAAGACTTGACCTTATCATTGACACTTTGAAGGGACAAGGTATTAAAGATATCGTTATTCTCACTTGCAAAACAGAAGGCACGAGCATATTGAGTGATTTCGTTTCAAACGGAACATATAGAAATAAATACCGTTTTTCGACATGTCGAAAGTTTAAGGGTCTTGAGGCTGACGCTGTAATCTTAATAGATGTAACGTCAGAAATTTTCGAAGAGGAAAACTCCTTGATATACTACGTTGGAACATCTCGAGCACGTTTATGGCTTGATATCATTACAACTATGGATAATGAGGCGTGCACTGATGTTTTACAATCTGTATTTGAAAAGCGGGGTCACATTAAGAATCCGCAAAGAGAGTTAGCTGCATCAATAAATGCAATTCCAACAAAATAAACATATAAAAACCATTCGGCAGATATTTCTCAAAGCTTTCAATCAACATTGCAAGGTAACAATGCAAACACCCACCCGGAACTTTGCATCCTTGACTAAATAATAGTTCGAAAAACAACTGGACTTTTCGGAGATATGACGGTATAGTGTTGTGCTACAAGGAGGTGCAGCATTATGCCACGTATAAAAACAAAACTAAAACAGACAACTAAAAACAAAGAAACGACCGTATCACCGGGAATGATCTCGGAGATGCGGTCGTTTTGTTATGTGCGGAAGGAGGATGGTTATGAGAACATTGCTTGAAGAGTTTTGGTACGGAAATGTCAATCCCCAGGAGCAGAGTACCGAAGGCAATCGGGAAATCAAAAATCTCCTGAACCTTATGGGCAAGAACCGGGATAACCTTTCCGCAACACTCACAGAAGAGCAGAATGAAACCCTGGCGAAGTACGATGATTGCGTTAATGAAATGTACGGCATTATCGAGCGTGAGATATTCGCATACGGATTCCGGCTCGGCGGAAGATTAATGCTCGAAACACTCACGGGATTGAGCTTTGAAGAGTAATCCTTTAAAGATGAAAATGCAACGCTCGGCTCGATAGCGTTAATTTGTATCAATTTAGGGAGTTAATGCCAAAAAGAAACAGTCACCTTTATGGTGGCTGTTTTTTTGCTGAACAGCCGACGCCGTTTGTGGTGTCGGAAAATTTTTTGCTTTGGGGAGAGGATTTTATTGACATTGATTTTCAGAATTGGTATACTTTAATTGGCTATTTATATACAGAAGAAAGAGGTGCGTTTTATGGCAAAAACAGTCAGTGACATTCTCAAGCTTATCAAAGAAAATGACATTAAGATGGTCGACTTTAAGATGGTTGACATCAACGGTCAGTACCGTCACGTTACTATTCCTGCGGGCAACTTCTCCGAGGACACGATGAAGAGCGGTATCGGCTTTGACGCTTCTAACTACGGCTATGCCGTCGTTGAAAAGAGCGACATGGTATTCATTCCCGACCCCGATACAGCGGTTATCGACCCGTTCTGTGAAATCCCCACCCTCTCTATGACGGGTAATGCGATGATTATCGATTCTCCCGAAAACCGTCCTCTCGCGCAGTATCCGAGAAACATCATCAAGGCTGCCGTCGAGTATATGAAAGACAGCGGTGTTGCCGACGAGATGAAAATTCTGCCCGAGTTTGAATTCTATCTCTTTGACGACGTTGTCTGGAGCGTTGAGGGCAGACACATCGGTGCTGAGGTTGACGCGAAGCAGTCCTATTGGAACTCCGACAACGAGGGTCTTGGCGTTGTAGTTCCCAAGCAGAAAAACTACCATATCGCAAAGCCCTTTGACACCTCCTACGAGTGCAGAAGCGAAATGTGCCTTCTTATGAAAGAGATGGGCATTGACATAAACTACCATCATCCTGAGGTTGCCGCTTCGGGACAGTATGAAATCGAGCCTCAGCTTGGCGAGGTCGTTCACATGGCTGACGCTACGATGATGATTAAGTACATCATCCACAACACAGCTCTCAAGTACGGCAAGAGCGCAACCTTTATGCCCAAGCCTATCTACGGCGAGGCAGGAAGCGGTATGCACGTTCACATGCTTCTTTTCAAGGACGGACAACCCGTTTTCTCCGACGACAACGGCTATTCCCATCTGAGTGAAACCGCTCACTACTTCATGGGCGGACTTTTAAAGCACATCGGTTCTCTTTGCGCTATCACAAACCCGAGCACCAACTCCTTCAAGCGTCTTGTTCCCGGATTTGAGGCTCCCGTTACCGTCGGCTACGCTACCTCCAACAGAAGTGCGGTTATCCGTATTCCTGCGTATGCAAAGGGCCCCGACAAGCGCCGTTTCGAGCTTAGAAACCCCGATGCTACCTGTAACCCCTATTTCTGCTATGCGGCTATCCTTATGGCAGGTCTTGACGGTGTAAAGAACAAAATCGACCCCCACGCAAACGGCTGGGGCCCCTACGATATGAACCTTTACAATCTTCCCGACGAGGAGAAGGCAAAGCTTCAGGGTCTTCCCGTTTCGCTTGACGAGGCGCTCGATTGTCTTGAAAAGGACAACGCTTACCTCACAGAAGGCGGAGTATTCCCGATTGAGCTTATCAACAACTTCATCAAAAACAAGCGCGCAGAGTGCAGACAGCTTGCAGCTATTCCGCATCCTGCAGAATTTGACAAGTATTATAATCTTTAATCCAACGAAAAGCACCTCGAAATTTCGAGGTGCTTTTTTTAGTGGTGATGATGGTGATGGTGTCCGTGATGCTCGGTTTGTTGGGGGATACATTTAGGTGCTGGGCAGGGTTCGTCGGTGCGTTCAAGCTCGAGGGTTGAGTGGCAGATGCCGTGTTCGGCAAGCTCCTCGCGCACCTTTTCTTTTATCTCGTGCGGGTCGCAGTCGGTGACGACGTGCATTGTGACGCAGGCGTTTATTCCGTCGACGCTCCAGAGGTGGATGTGGTGAACGTTTTCGATGCCGTCTATCTCCTCGATATGCTCCTTAATCTCCGCAACCGAAACGCCGTGGGGAGTCTTCTCCAAAAACAAATCCACGATATCCTTGAGGTGCCTTATCGCGTTGACTATTATAAACACCGCAACGCCTATGGACATTATCGGGTCGATGAGCTTGAAATCGGTAAAGCGCATTATCACCGCGCCCACAAGCACTACAATCCAGCCGAGGACGTCCTCTAACATATGCAGGTTTACTGCCTTTTGGTTTATTGACTCGCCGTCGTGGGTCACCTTGGCGGCAATGAGATTTATCACCGCGCCAAATACGGCAAAGAGTATCATTCCGTCATAGTTTATCTCGGTGGGGCTTAGTATCTTCTCTATCGCGTTTATTATTACCGCAACCGAGCCGACGAGCAGGATGCAAACCGTTATAAATCCGCCGATTACCGAGTATCTGACGTATCCGAAGGTGTAGTTTTCGTCGGGAGCTTTTTTGCTTTTCCGCTCCAGAAGGTAGGAAATGCCAATGCTCACAGCGTCGCCTACGTCGTGCACCGCGTCGGATATTATCGCCACACTTCCCGTGAAAATTCCGCCGACAAGCTCGATTAGCGAAAAAGAAAGGTTGAGAAAAAAGGCTATTAATATATTCTTCATACGCACCTCGTTGACTTTTGTGTTTACATTATGTACAATATCAGTATACTATTTTTATTTGGTATTTTCAATAGTAATATACCATTTTAGTATACTTTTTTACAATATATGCTTTTTCTTTACTTGAGGTGATTTTTTTGAAGTACGGATTTATCGGCGTGGGCAATATGTGCTCTGCTATCCTTGACGGAATCGTGAGGTCGGGAAAACCGAGTACTGCCGACATATATCTTTTCGACACCGACGACCACAAGTGTGACCGTTTTATCCGCGAGGGTATGAAGGCGTGTCTTTCTGCCGCTTCGGTTGCAAGGCTCAGTGACGTTTTGTTTTTGTGTATCAAGCCGCAGATTATGCCCAAGGTTTTAAAGGAGCTTTCCGACGCTGTGAAGGAAAACGCCGTTGTGGTTTCCATTGCGGCAGGGGTGAGCGCCGAGAAAATCTGCAGTGCGCTTAAAAACACCGACCGTGTGATTCAGGTTATGCCCAACACTCCGCTTATGCTCTCTGAGGGCGCTGTGGCCTTGAGCGCTACCGACAGCGTCAGCTCCGAGGAGTTTGCGAGGGTGTATGAAATCTTTTCTTCCTGCGGTGTGTGCAGAAGAATCCCGCTCGACCGTATGAACGAGATTATTGCCGTCAACGGAAGCAGTCCTGCTTTCATCTATCTTATGACAAAGTACGTCTGTGACGTTGCCGAGGAAAACGGCATCGACCGCGAGGTTGCAAAGGCGCTCTTCTGCCAGAGCCTTATCGGCAGCGCGAAGATGATGACCGATTCGGGAATGGACATCGACAAGCTCATCGAGATGGTTTCCTCCCCCGGAGGTACTACCATTGCAGGTCTTAACGCAATGCGCGAAAACGGCGCAGAGAAAGTTGTGCGCGAGGCTTTTGACGCCTGCACCAAGCGCGCGTATGAGTTAGGGGAATAATCCCACGGTTGTCCGCATAGTTTTGAGTATAGGTGATGTTTATGCTCAAAAGATACAAAATTGCGGCAATACCGCCAAAAACCAAAATATTCTATTCTTTTGTTTTTCTGTTCATCGTCGGGGTCTGTTTCGGCACGGGCTCGGGCGACAGCGAGGCTCTCAGGGCTTTGGCTGACGGATATTCTGCCGCGCAGAATTTTGAAGCGGCGGCGGACAATTTTTTCAAGTCGCTCTCGGCAGACACGGTGCTTCTTGCCGTGGTTCTGTTGCTCGGGTTTTCGTCCGTTTCGGCTCCCGTGCTGATTCTGGTTCCGTTTTTCAAGGGGCTTGGCGTGGGTGCGGCGGCGAGCGCTCTATACATTTTCGACCCAGCGCCCGCGTCAATTCTCAAAAGCTTTATCGGCTTTTCTGTTACCGCCGCGATTTCGTCTTTCGTTTTGATTATCGCGTCACAGTCAGCGCTCAGGCTGTCGGTTGGGTTGTTTTCACATCTTCGCGGAAGGTGCGAGAATTTCGACCTTGTGAGCGAGGGGAAAAAATACGGTTTGAAATTTCTGCTGTTTGCAGTTATAATAGTTATAAACGCGGTGCTCGACACCCTGCTGTCGATACTGCTTTGCTAAGGAAAGGGATGTTTAAATGGCCGGATTTTTCGGTATCGGTGATTTTACAAAGGAAGGCGCAGGTATCTCCAAAAACCGCGCGGAGAAGAAGCGCTTCTTTCTGTTTTGGGAGATTTTCTGGAGAAAGAAGTTCAAGCTTATCGGGCTCAATCTAATGTACATACTCTGCTGTATCCCCGTCGTTACCATCGGCCCTGCCACCGCAGGCTTGATGTACGTTCTGAGAAATATGGCAAACGAGCGTCCGACCTTTGTGGTTGCGGATTTCTTTGACGCGTTCAAGAAAAACTTCAAGCAGGGCGTTGCCGTGGGACTTCTGAACCTTCTGCTTGTGGCGGTTGACCTGTTCGGCGTGTGGTTTTACTACAGCTGGGCAACACAGCGCGAGGGCGGCGCAACCTTTGGTATGATAGCGCTTGTTATCGCGTTGTCGTTTGGGTTTATTATCCTGTTTGCAAGCTTTTACATCTATCTTATGATGGTAACCTGTGACCTGAGTTTGAAGGCGCTTATCAAAAACTCGGTCATTTTGGGACTTGTGGGCTTTAAGACCAACATCATCTCCACACTCGCAATTCTTTTGGTTGAGATTGTCGTTCTGCTTCCGATGTTCCCGTACCTCTGCTGGCCTGCGTGCATCGTGCTTTTTGCTCTCTACGGCACCTCGCTTCCTGCTTTTATCGTGGCGTTCAATTCCTATAAATACATCACGAAATACGTCACCGACCCCTATTACGAGGAGCACGAGGAAGAGAAAAAGGAAATCACCGAAGAGGCTGTTTTCGACGACGACAGAATACTGTGAGAAATATTTTTCAAAAAGTGTTGATTTTTTGGAAAATCGGTGGTATACTGACTATAGTAGAATAAAGTATTGACAAAGAGTAGGGCGACCTGCTCTTTTGTTTATGTTTGAGAGGTGCGTATGGCTAAAGGCAAAAATACCGTCGCCATCGTTAGCGAACTGGCGGCACCCGTTGCCAAGGAATGCGGTGTTAATATCTGGGACGTGCGTTTTGAAAAGGAAGGCACGATTTGGTATCTCAGAATTATCATCGACAAGGACGGCGGCGTGGACATCAACGACTGCGAAAACGTGAGCCGTAAGCTCGACAAAATTCTCGACGAGGTTGACCCCATCGACCAGAGCTACTGTCTTGAGGTTTCTTCCCCCGGAATCGAGCGCGAGCTTGTCAAAAAGGAACACTTCGACGCCTTTATGGGCGAGGAGGTGCTCGTGCGCTTTATCCGTCCCGTTGAGAACGGCGAGCGCGATTTTGTGGGTGTGCTTTCTTCCTATGAAAACGGCACGGTCACAGTTACCCTTGCAGAAGACGAAACGATGACCTTTGAGATGAACGAAACCTCTTTTGTCAGAGTTGTAGACAAATATGAATACGGAGGACAAACAGAAAATGAATAAGGAATTTTTTGAGAAGTC